>CAVKVK010000019.1:0-31009 GCA_963659855.1 Parabacteroides distasonis
TCCGGTATGTTCTAATGTTCTAAAAAAACAAAAGTCTTAAAAGTTCTTAAAGACACGGTTGTTACGATTGTCGAAACTGCCGTGTTTTTTAGACTAAAGTCTTAACTACTAAAAAAAATATCATTCCGGCCTGGAGAGCCGGAATTTTTTAATGATCTATTTTTTATTAATCCTTTTTTGGAGTATTTATGTTTAAGTTTTTTCTTAAAAAAAATTTCTGTGACGTCTGGGATAATCTTTTTTATTTGATTTTAACAAATATTATTCCTTCAGTTCTTGTTATTGGCTCTGGTTTTGCAGTTACATCTTCTGGCGCAATAAATTCTTATCTTCCGAATGTTATTATTGTTGTCTGTGCAGGGCTTGTAATGAGCGTTCTTTTTGCCTGGGGCGCAAATGCAAGAAAAATTGCAGATTTCAATTCTCCCCGCTGGTCTCTTTTTGTAAGTTCGTTCAAAAGCTGTTTTTTTACAGGATTTATTTTTGGTGCTTTAATTGCTTTTTTGATTTTAATTCTAGGAATTGCCTTTAGATTTTATCTGGGCCTTTATTTTAAAAACGGCAGCATGGCTGGACTTCTTTTTGCAGCAATAATTGCCTGGTTTACTTTTATTAGCACAATGTCATTGCAGTGGTTTGTTCCGCTTTATTTTTTGCAGGAAGACAATACTTTCTTTAAAACCTTAAAAAAATCATTTATTGTTTACTTTGATAACGCAGGTTTTTCGTTTTTAATGCTTATTCACAATCTTTTACTTTTGGCTTTAACGTTTTTTACGCTTGGTCTTATTCCAGGCTTAAACGGAATTACTTTGAGTTGTACAAATGCCTGCCGTTTGCGGCTTTACAAATACGACTGGTTCGAAGAACATCCTGAATATCTTGAAGATAAAGAAAAACGCTCAGAAATTCCGTGGGACGAACTTATTGCAGACGACCGTGAATCTTTGGGCGACCGCAAGATAAGTTCATTTCTTTTTCCGTGGAAATAGAATTTTTCGGGCGCGACAGCGCAAGGTCGTGCGCTTTAGCGCATAATGAAATAACAGGTTTGCACAAATAAAAAAGCCGTGGCGCGAGCCACGGCTTTTTGTCGTAAAAATCAAAACTTATTTAGAAATAAGAAGTGTTTTTGAATCAAGTTTAAGACCTGTGTTAACGTCTTTCTTGTCGCCAAGTTTAAGAACATCAACAGCAACGTTTGAACCTGTCTGTGCAAGATTTACAACAATGTCAAAGTATTTTTCAAGGTTTGCTGGAACAACTTCAGAAAGTTTTGTTCCTTCTGCAGTTGCAGAACCCCATACTGTTACTTTTTCTGACTTTGCATAATCTGCAACAGTTTTTACATCGTCTTCAGAAACCTTAGAAAAGTCGATTCCATCCATAACAACACCTTTTACAGCGATTCCAGCTGAAGAAAGTGCTTTAAGTGTGTTTACAACTTTTGCAACAGTAAAGTTATCCAAAGAAAAGTTAAGAATTGTGCGCTTTGAAACTACATCATTCTTGAGATCTGCGCTGTTTCCTGCAGATTTTTTTGCAATTTCTGTAAAAATTCCATCGTACCAGGAAATAACGTTTGAAGAGTGAATGTCAAAAGTTACGTGAACAAGCTGTTCATCTTTCAACAAAGTATCCATTCCAAACTGAACTAAGGCAGATGTTTTTCCTAAACCCTTTTTAGAAGTTACAAGACCAAGACCGCCTTCTTTAAGACCGCCATCAGTTGCTGCATCAAAAAGACGAACTGGACTTTTATTATAAAGATCCTGTTTAACCATATCGTTCTCCTTTATAAAGTCAAAATTAAAAAATAATTCAACTTTCTTTCATAAAGCTTGCAACGCAAACTTTTGTATAAAAAACCCTGCTATTATTATAGCAGAGTTTTTAGTACAACTCCATTTTTTGAAGTTTAGTCCATCAAGCGGACTTTTTAGAACGGTATTGATTAAGCGTTCTTTTTAGCTTCCTGATGCTTTTTGATAAGTTCGTCAGCAACTGCGTTTGGAACTTTTCCGTATTTAAGGAATTCCATTGTAAATTCTGCCTTACCCTGTGTTGAAGAGCGGAGAATTGTTGAGAATCCGAACATTTCAGAAAGTGGAACTTCTGCGTTTACTGTTGACATGTTGTTTTCATCAGTAGATTCAAGAATTACACCACGGCGCTGGTTGATAAGACCAAACATATTTCCCTGGAATTCTGTTGGACCTTCGATAGAAACCTTCATGATTGGTTCAAGAATAACAGGCTTTGCCTTTTCGTAAGCTTCGCGGAAAGCACCAATAGCTGCTGTCTGGAATGCAATATCAGAAGAGTCTACCGGGTGATACTGACCATCGTTGATTGTCATTTTTACGCCAACAACTGGAGCACCAATGAGTGAACCTTTTTCCATTGCACGGCGGAAACCTTTATCACAAGAAGGAATGTATTCGTTAGGAATTGCACCACCCTTGATTGCGTCTACAAATTCGTAGTCTTTGTCTGCGAGTGGTTCCATAAATCCTGCTACACGACCGTACTGACCAGAACCACCAGTCTGCTTTTTGTGTGTGTAGTTAAAGTCTGCACGAGCCTGGATAGATTCGCGGTAAGCAACCTTTGGTGGAGTTACTTCAACTTCGCATTTGTATTCACGCTTCATACGTTCTACGTATACAGCAAGGTGAAGTTCGCCCATACCCTTGATGATCGTTTCGTTAGATTCAGGATCAAGTTCTGTCTGGAATGTCGGGTCTTCTTTTGTAAAGCGGTTAAGAGCTTTAGCAAAGTTAGCTGCCATTGATTTGTCTTTTGGTTTAATAGCCTGAGAAATTACTGGCTTTGGAACGAACATAGAAGTCATTGCTACGTTGATTCCTTCTGCACAGAATGTATCACCAGAAGCACAGTCAACACCAAACAATGCACAGATGTCGCCTGGTTCACCAACGCTGATATCTTCCATTGCAGCTGAGTTCATGCGTACAAGACGACCAACCTTAAATCTTTTTCCTGTACGAGTATTTGTAAGTTCGCATCCTTTTGGAATACGTCCCTGATAAATACGAATGTATGTCAACTGACCAAACTGACCGTCATCAAGTTTGAATGCAAGTGCAACAGCCGGCTTGTCTGGAACATTGAAAAGTTCAACCTGTTCTTCGTTTTTGTCGAGGTCAAGAGCATAGTTGTGAACTTCTGTTGGATCTGGCAGGTAGCGTACAACACCGTCGAGAAGTGGCTGAATACCTTTGTTTACGTGAGCTGAACCACAGAATACACCAACGAACTGTTCTGCAAGTGTTCCTTTGCGGATTGCTGCAATGAGTTCTTCTTCTGTTGGTTCTCCACCTTCAAGAACTTTTTCCATGAGAGCATCGTCAAAGTTTGCTGCTTCTTCAAGGAGTTCCTGGTGGTAGCGTTCTGCGTCATCTTTTAAGTGAGCAGGAATTTCTGCATAGCGGAGAACTTCACCGTTTTCTCCGTCAAAATAGATTGCCTTCATTCCAACGAGGTCAACAACACCTTCAAGTTTGTCTTCGAGACCGATTGGAAGTTCAACCATGTGAGCATTGAGTGCGAGTTTGTCGCGGAGCTGACCGCATACACGAATTGGGTTTGCACCCTGGCGGTCACATTTATTTACGAATGCAACGCGAGGTACATGATAACGTTTGAGCTGGCGGTCTACAGTAATTGACTGAGACTGAACACCTGCTACAGCACAGAGAATCATAATAGCACCGTCGAGTACGCGTAATGAGCGTTCTACTTCAACTGTAAAGTCTACGTGTCCAGGAGTGTCGATCAAGTTAATTGTTGTGTCTTTCCACTGAACCTGTGTAGCAGCTGACTGGATTGTAATACCGCGTTCGCGTTCCAGTTCCATGTTATCCATTACAGCACCAACACCGTCTTTACCACGAACTTCGTGAATTGCGTGAATCTTGTTACAATAGAACAAAATACGTTCAGAAGTTGTTGTTTTGCCTGAGTCAATGTGGGCACTGATACCGATATTACGTACTTTAGTAATATCAAAAGCCATATTGTTACCTCTCAAAAAAAAGTTTACAATTTAAAACCGTTAAAAAAACTCATAGATATAATGATTTCAACATAACGGTAGATTTAGACAATATAACTCAATTTGTCTCCTTATTCAATTGGTAACCGTTAAAAAACACTGTAAATTATTGCTATGCCTGCTTATAGTTTGTGGTTAAACGAAAGTTTTAAGGTTGAAGAAAAATATTTTTTCTTAATTGTCCAGCTTGAACTCAACAAAACAGAGCTGCTGTCTTTTTTTCCTGCCTTTAAGGTTGAATTAAAATTTCCCGTAAGTTTTAACTGCTTTTTTTGTCCAAAATTTTTAAAACCACTTGCCGAAATAACCTGTTTTTTGTCCGAAGTTTTGTCTTTTGGCGGATAATCTCTGTATTTTGCTGTAAAACTGCCATTCAAAAAACCTTTTTTCTTTGTTGAAGAAAAATAAAATTCGTAAAATTTGTCTGGAGTTGTAGATTTTGTTGGCGGAGTTCCTGCAAGAAGAATATTTGCAGCAGTAATGTTGGATTTTATCGAAAAATCTGGTCTTTCAAATAATATTCCGCCGGCGATTTTTCCGGTTTCGATTAAGACAATTTTTGTTGTTCCGACGATTTTTTGATTTTTAGTAGCCGTTACGCCCAATGTAATTGAATTTCCTTTTTGAGTTAAAAAAATAAACTGCGGATTTATTGAAATCTGGTAAGTAGTTTTTATTATAGAAGAATCTGTCGAAATTAACGGAACTGCTTTTGTTGAATTTATGCCCGAAGGAATTGCATAAAACGAAGCGTCCAGCAAAAATTGGCCCGCAGTACAACGTGCGCGGGAGTTAATCCAGAAAACTGATTTTTCGAGTGGATTTTGATGAATTCCTGAATAAAAATTCAATTTAAAAAATGGAGAATAAAAAGAATTTTCTAAAGAAAATGCAGAAAAACGTCCGCTTTCAAAACTGGAATTCTGTTTTTTTAAATATGTAGAATTATTTTCGAGAATATTTGAAGAAAAATTTGCAAAAGATTGAATAAAAATTCGCTTTGTAAAATTGAATTTTGTGGTTACGGAAAAAATGCAGGATTTTTCTTCTGGAATAAAATTTCCTTGTGCCAGAAATGGAATTTTAATTTTAAAAAGATCGAAGCAAAAATAAAAAGAATCACTTTTTTTTGTAGAAGTTGCGCCTGGAAGCGAAGTTCCAATTCCTGCTGTTGTAATAAAACTCTTTAAAACCGGATTAGAAGGAACTGTAGGAACTGGATTTTTTAATCTGGAAACACTCTTTGAATAAGTGATTGAACCCGCCTTAAGATTTACAGTATTTTTAAAAAACGTAATGTCGGCGCTGTAACGGTTTTGTGTAAAAAGAGAAGATAAATTATTTTCGCTGACAATTGTTTTTAATTCGCTGAATTCTGTTTTGGGGACTGTCGTAAAAGCTCTTAAAGAAACAAAATTTGAATTAAAGTAAGAGCCAAAAGCAAATTCAACTGTGTTTTTAGAATCTGAAGAAAAACTAAAACTTCCATTTGCCTGTAAATGCAAATTGCAGAAAAACGGTTCACCAAAAAGGGGAGAAGTTAAAAAGAAAAATAAAAAAAATTTTTTCATCACAATATATAAATGGCTCTAAAAATGAACTTTTACATATTTTGTGACGAAAAAATTTAATTTTTTTATAGAATTTTAGAAATTATGCTCAAAAGATGTTTGTGCAAATCCTGCAAAATTCATCTTTTTGCTTTTTGGACTTTCAACTGCGGCGTTGTTCGCATTTAAACTAATTTTGAACAACGTAACTCTGAGCTTTTTCAAATTCCTTGAGTTCTGAAATTTTATTTTTCCAGAATTCGGCTTCGCTTTTTGTTGTATAAGGTCCAACGCGCACACGATAAAAAAGTTTTCCTTTTGCATTTGTGTAAGTAAAAACTTCGTTCTGGATTTTATTATTTTCCAAAATTGTGCGCGCTTCGTCGGCAGATTTTTTTGCTTCGTATGAACCAACCTGAATCCAGAATGAACTTGGTTTGCTCTGAACTGCAGTTGCTGCTGAGTTTACTGATTTTTTTGCAGTTGATTTTGTTTTAGAAACAACTGGTTTTACAACTTCCTTTTTTGGAGTTGACTGCTTTGCGACCGGAGCCGGAGAATAATATTTTTCTTTAGCAGGTGTTGAATTTTGAGAAACTGCAGAAACTGGTTTTGAATTTTCGTTTACAAAAGACTTAACATTTTCCGTAGTAGTTGAGCTCATTTGATCTGCTGTGTACGAATTTTTAGGAGTTACAGCACCAGAATTTACAGGATTAGACTTTAAAGTATTCAAATCGATTGTTGTAGTTGTTGCAGAACCATAAACGAGTGTATTGTCCGCAATTACTGTTACATTGTTTGCTTTGATTGGAGCATTTTGTTCTGGCTGTGCTGGAGAAAATTCCGGTTTTGAGCCTTCAATTGGAGAAACGCCTTCAAAAGAATTTTCAACTGGAGGATTTTGCATCTGGCTTTGATTGTTAACGCCAGGTGTAAAATTTATATCCGGTGCTTTTGCTGAAGAAATCCAACCGTCGGCAGGATTAAAATTATTTTGAGAAGAACCGTTTTTTTGCAAAGAAAGCAGAAGAGCCGCTCCCACAACTACCAGTAAAAATACACCGGATGCAGCAACAATCCATAACGTTTTTTTCTGTTCCATTTTTTTCAGCTCCCGAATATATCGATTCGTTTTTTTAGCGATTTTCTATAATGAAAGTAAAAGACAAAAAGAATTTTTAAACTTCCATATATTTTTTATCGGAAAAGGAAAAAAATTGTTTAGATTTTATTTTGACTTTTCAATTTTAGATTCGATTCTGCTTAGTTTTTTATAAAAGTGAATGGAATGCCAGATTTTTTGTATTCTTTTAAGAGTGAATTTTGTGATTTAAAGCGTCTTAAAATTTGAATTAAAGGCAGATTGTCCCTTTTTTTTGCGCGCAAAAGTCGTTTTAAGAAAAATGCTTTTACAAAATAGATTTGTGAACAAAGGGACAGAAGTTCGGGAGTTTTGTAAAGAACAGTCGCATTTAATAAAACGTTTTTTGCCTGATTCTGCTGAATAAATTCTTTTGTAAGGCGAATTGTTTCCGGGTAAACGATTTCTTCCTGTTTTTTTAACAAGTCTGGAGAAGAAAAAACTAAGGCGCCAAGTGCACGTCTGTTTAAAGAGCCGTCTTTATTTTGAAGTTTTAATTCTGAACTTTGTGCTGCAGAAGAAAATTCTTTTAAAATCTGGGGCGTTGCATTTTTTATTGCAGTGTGCACGGTTGAATCCAGATCAATCGCAACGTAATTCCCGGTTTTGCACAGTTCTTTAGCAACATAGTTTTTGCCGGCAGCCATTTGTCCGCAAAGACAGATTATTTGAGGTTTGTCGGGAATTAAAAGTTCAATATTTTTTAAGCTGACTGTTTTTATTGATTTTTTATTCAAATTGAATTCCTTTTTTTATAAAGCACTAACTACAAAATTACGAAAAACAAGGCCGGCACGCTGTGCCGGTTTATTTTAAAAGATTAATGAAATTCTCCCCAGGATTTTCCGCATTCTATGCTTACCCGCAGAGGAACATCGAGTTTTACGGCGTGTTCCATTTTATCTTTAATGAGCGCAATCGTGTCTGAAATTGCCTGTTCGTTGTCCGGGCACTCAAAAATAAGTTCATCGTGCACCTGCAAAAGAAGTTTTGCTCCTGTTGGATTTTGAGCAAGTGCATTTGTAACGTCGAGCATTGCCTGTTTTACAATGTCGGCTGCACTTCCCTGGATCGGGCTGTTTTTTGCAATCCGGACTGCGCCTTCCATTTCCATTTTGCTCTGTGAATTAATTCCCTTAATCCATCTTCTTCTGCCCATTAAAGTTTCTATGTAGCCGTTTTGCCGGGCAGTACTGACGTTTTTGTCGAAAAATTTCCGCACACCAGAATAAACAATAAAATAATTTGTAATGAATTCTGCTGCCTGAGTTCTGCTGATTTTTAAATCCTTTGCAAGTGAAAAAGCACTCATTCCGTACATTAAACCAAAATTCAACGTTTTTGCCGTGCGTCGCATTTCTGCAGTTACGCTTTCTATTGGAATTGAATAAATGAGCGAAGCTGTTGCCTTGTGAACATCGATTCCGTCGTTAAAAGCCTTACACAGATTTTTGTCTTTGCTCAAATGTGCAAGAACTACAAGTTCAATCTGTGCATAATCTGCCGAAATTAAAACCTTGTCTTGTGGAGCCGTAAAAGCTGATCGGATTTTTCTTCCTTCTTCCGAGCGAACCGGAATATTCTGCAAATTAGGATCTTTAGAAGAAAGACGTCCTGTTGCAGTTCCTGTCTGCATAAATGTTGTATGCACTCTTCCCTGAGAATCCGCAAGAAGCGGCAAAGTTTCTACATATGTCGAAAGAAGTTTTGCTTTTGCCCTGTAGTCTAAAATCATTCCAGGAACGCAGTCGCTTTCGCGCAAAGATTCAAGAACATCGGTGTCCGTTGAATAACCGGTTTTTGTTTTTTTGCCAGGTTTTAGTTTGCGTTCTTCAAATAAAACTGTGCTCAATTGTTTTGGAGACGCAATATTAAATTCGTGACCAACTTCTTCGTAAATTTCTTTTTCGGCCTTTAAAATCTGGGTTTTTAATTCTGCTGCGTAAGAATTCAATTTTACAGAATCCAGATGAATTCCATTTATTTCCATTTGCGCAAGAACCGGAAGAACTGCTATTTCCATTTTTGTAAAAAGTTCCCGTAAATTTGACTTTTTCAGCTGTTCATTGAATAAAAACCACAGTTGCAGGGTAAAATCTGCATCTTCTGCCGCGTAATTTGCAGCATCTTCAATTTTTACATCTGCAAAACACTGATCTTTGCCCACAACTTCTTCAAATTCCGTGCCTTTTAATCCTAATTTTTGTTCTGCCAGAGTTTCTAGCGCATAAGGCGATTTTCCAGATCTGTCAGGTTCCAAAAGCCAGGAAGCAATCATTGTGTCATAAAGTGTAAAATTCGGGCGTTCCCTGCCGTCCGGCAGGTCGGGCTCTTGCTCGCAGGAGCTCGCAACGATCCCTAACGCGTTGTCTGTTATTATGTTTAAGCCGTTATTGTATAAAATTTCCAGATCAAACTTGGCATTGTGCATTACTACATTTGTTTTAGACATAAAAATTCGTCTTAACTGGTCAAATGCATCTTTTTTACTGATTATTGCAGGCATAAAAAGCGGATCTTCGTTTACAATCAGCGGAACATAAATTCCAGTTCCTGCTTCGTATGCTAACGAAAAACCCACAAGGTTTGCTGTGTGAGTATTTAGTCCATCGGTTTCTGTGTCAAAAGCAACTGTTCCTTTTTCTAAAGCTTTATCTACAAATTCTTTTAGTTTGCGGGCTTCTGTGCACGCTTTATAGTTTCCTTTGTTTTGTTTTACTTCTGTTATTATTTCTTTGAACTGTTCAAATTGCTGATTTTGCTGCTGTTGTGGTTGTTCAATTTTTTGAACTGAACTTTCTGTTGCTTCGACAGCAGTTTTTGAAGTTTTATTAAAAGCGCCGTAAGTTTTTGCAAGGGCAGGCAGTTCACGCTTTGTCATTTCTGCTGCAAAGTCTGCAAAATTTAAATTTTTAATGCAAAAACTTTCGAGAATGTTATTGTTGTTCTGTTCATCTGTAAGCGGAACATTTTCTTCGAGAGTAATGAGCTTTTTAGAAAGAAAAGCATTTTCTTTGTCTTTTCTTATTTTTTCTCCAAGGCTTCCTTTTATTGTCTGTGCGTTTTCGAAAATTCCTTCCAGGCTGCCGTATTCATTAATAAGTTTTACAGCGGTTTTTGGACCAACTCCACTAACGCCCGGAATATTGTCTGCGTTGTCGCCCATTAAACTTAAAAGGTCAAGAATCAGCTCTGGTTTTACGCCCCATTCAGCTTCTACTGCCTGAGCGTCTGCTTCGAGCCAGGTTTTTATTTTATCTGGTTTAAGTATATGAATATTTTCGTTTGCAAGTTGCTGTAAATCTTTGTCGGCACTCAAAATAAGTGCATGCCGGCCTTCCTTGTCGCATTTACGGGCAATTGTTGCAACAATATCGTCTGCTTCGTAACCATCGACTCTTACAACCGGAATTCCTAGAATTTTTAAACATTCTTCAATCATTGGAAACTGTGCTTTTAATTCGTCCGGAGTTTTTGCACGGGTTGCCTTGTATTCTTTGTAAGCTTCGTGGCGGAAAGTTGGAGTGCGGCTGTCCATTGCAGCAACAAAATATTTTGGCTTAAAATTTTTAATCAG
This sequence comes from Parabacteroides distasonis, assembly GCA_963659855.1. Lineage (GTDB taxonomy): Bacteria > Spirochaetota > Spirochaetia > Treponematales > Treponemataceae > Treponema_D. The sequence continues at coordinate 10,350 of CAVKVK010000019.1, forward strand.
AATGCTTAAATTCCTGAAAAAACCAAAAAGAGCACTAATGTTTTCTCCTTTTGAATTTGTAAGCGGATGTGAAAAAAAAGCATAAAATTCGCGGAAAATTAAACCGTAACTGTCAAGAATGTAAACTGTGTTTTCGTCAATAAAATCTGTCATAAGGCGATTATAAAAGTTCTGCCTGAAAATCTCCATAAGGTTCAGATTTTTGTTAAAAGAGTGTTTTTTAGTTTTAAAGGTTCGCCTTCTAGTTCAAAAATTGTGTCGGCAATGTTTAGGGCTTCTGATTTTTCGTGAGTTACAAAAATTACAGTCCGCGGAGTTTGCGCTAAAAGTTGTTTTAATGTTTCTTCAAGCTCTGTTTTTATTTTTGCGTCGAGAGACTGAAATGCTTCGTCCAAAAGTAGAATTTGCGACGGAAAAGCAAAAGAACGCGCCATTGCAATTCTTTGTTTTTCTCCACCGCTCAAATCCTGAACATTGTCGTCTTTGCGGTTGTAAAGCTGAGTTAACCGCAGATATTTTTGTGCCTGTTCAAAAGCCGTTTGTGGTTCGTAAACATTTAAAAGTGGCAGAAGAACATTTTCAAAAACCGTGAGCGACGGCAAAAGACAAGGTTCCTGGAACAAAAACGAAACATTTTTTTGAGTTTGCGCAATGTAATTTAGCAGAGTTGTTTTGCCGCTTCCGCTTGGTGCAAGAATTGCAGTTATTTTTGCAGATTCAAAAGTGCAGTTAAAATTATAAAAAAGAATTTTTTCTCCTTTTTGAATTGTAAGATTTTTTAAAACAACCGGAACTGGCGAAAAACATACATTTGTTTTTGCGTTTTGATTCAAATTTTCGATTAACTGATGTTTTTTTATTTTTTGAATCGAAGTTAAAAACTTAAAACCTGAATCAAAAAGAATAAGAATAAGTTTTTCCGTAAAAAAAGCCAGAAAAACTAAAACACTTGTTGCTGCTAAAACCGTAGAAGTTTCGAGGTGAACCTGCGCATTCTGCAGAATTGCTCCAAGTGCATTTTTTGGAACGCTCAAAACTTCGCTGGCTGCGGTAACTTTCCACGAAAGTCCAGAAACTGAAAGAATTCCACTTTTAAAAAAAGGCTTAAAATGTGGAAGAAAAATGTATCTTAAGCGTTGGGTTTTTGTAAGCTTAAAAATGTCTGCCATAAAAAAAAGTTTTTTTTCTTCTTCGCTAAAATTAAAGGCAGAACAGACACAATCCGTCATAATCGGAAATCCCATTAAAAAAGTACAAAAAACGGGAACAAAATTTGAACTAAAGACAAAGATTGCAAGCAGAATAAAAGAAACAACCGGCACAGAACGGATTAGTGCGAGTGGAAATTCCATAAAAATACGCACAGATTTAAATCGGCCGCACAAAATTCCTGCAAAAAGCCCGGTTACGACGGCTAATAAAAAACCATAAAAGACACGAACAAGAGATAATGCAATTGCTTTGTAGAAACTTTCAGTTTTTAATAACTCAAAAAGTCTGGTAATTGTCGTAAAAACCGATGGAAAAATTAACTGACTGTTCAATAAAACTGCGACAGCTTGCCACAAGGCTAGAATAACAAAAATAGAAAAGCAGTGTAATAATTTTTTTTTCATCAGTTTGTGCCTGTTTTTTTAAGGCTCAAAGTAAAAACCGCTGGAAGGAAGTTTTCCGCCGATTGAGTCCGGGGCATTGTCCATAAAAATACAAAGCAGGGATTCAATTTCTTTTTTTGCGCTGGAAGAATCTTTCCATATAAAGCCTGCATTTGCAATTGCATTTTGTGCAACTTCTGCTTTTATTCCAAACTGATTTTTTTGCGTTAAAATTCCTGCCTGCTGTGGATTTTTTACTGTCCATTCGTTTGCTTTTGCATAAAAATTGACAAACGTTTTTAAGATTTCTCTGTTTTCTTTTGCAAAACGTGAATTTGCAACTAAAAGTGTCATTGGATAGGTTGAATTTGTTTCGTTTTTGTAAAGTTTTTGAATATTTAGCGCGCGAACAACATTTTTGTCTTTTTCCTGTGCAACTGTTGCAAAAGGTTCTGGAACTAAAGCATAGTCAATTTTGCCGCTGACGAGTGCAGGAGCAATATTTGCATTTGGAATAGAAAAATCTAGGGTTACGCCATTTTTTGAATTAGCAGGAATTTTTTCTTTAGAAAGAAGATACAAAAACATGTATTCCGGGGTTGCTCCCTGGCCTGCACAATAAACAGTTTTTCCACGTAAGAATTCTAAATTGTTTTGTTCAAAATCGTTGTTTTGGGCTGTTAAATTTTCTTTTTTAGAAATTAAAAAAAGATTCCCGTTTCCCGTTATTCCGAGGCAGACGACTGCGCCGTTTGCAGAATTAAAAACTTTTGCAGCCAGGTTGGGAGGCAAAAATCCAACGTCAAGTTCACCTTTTAAAAGGGCAACGAGTTGATTTTGTGCACTTGAATAATTTTGAAACGACAGGTTAAGAGAAGAATCTTCTTTATTTTCTATTAAATACGCGCACGGAATTGCAGAAGGGCCGTTTAAAACGCCAACACGGATTTTTGTATTTTTGTCAGAACTTTCTCCATGCAAAAAAGCAAAAGTAAAAGTGAATGCAATAAATGTAATAATTTTTTTTATCATTTTTATTTCTCCGTGTTTTTACAACCTTCCGGACAAAGAGGATGTAAACCAGTTTGTCCGGAAAGCTATTTTTTTTAATTTTTTTCGGCGTTAACGATTTTTTCCATATCTGCCTTTGCTGGAATTCCGTCTTCCCCAGGCTTTGAGCCTGCGTTTGCGTAAAGCATTAAAAGTCCGTTTCCGAGCTTTGGATTTGTAATTACGCTAGGGCCTCCAATGCAGCCGCCTTCGCATGCCATAACTTCAATCAGGTTAGGGCAGTCTGCCGGGGCAGGAATTTTTCCAGCGTTGATTTGTCCGTAGCCAGCAAGAATTTTCATTCCGGCTTTGTCGAGACCGTTTATTACTGCCGGCCGCAAAATTGTTTTGTCTTTGAGCCTTAAACGCACGCTTTCTGCGACTCCGCCGGTTTTTGCAAAGTTTCTTCCAGAAACTGTCGGAACGTATTTTTCCGGGCTGACAGGAGCATTCTTAATTTCGATATTTTTTGCGGTAAAAAGAGCGTCAATTTCTTCAACCGAAAGAACGTAGTCGATTATTTCTGAGTCAAAGCCTTCACGCCGTTTTGCAAGGCAAGGTCCGATAAAAACTGTAATGCAGTCCGGATCGGCTTTTTTTGCGACTTCACCAGTGTAAATCATCGGGGATTTTGTCTCTGAAATGCAGGGTGCAAGCTCCGGCACATGGATTTTTACCGCGCGAACGTATGCCGGACAGCAGCTTGTTGTCATCATTTTGTCGCCGCGTTCCATTCTTTCTGCAAATTCCGCAGCTTCTTTGTCTGCCGTAATGTCGGCTCCAAGAGCAACTTCCCAGACTTTAGAAAATCCAGCCTGAACAAGTGCGCCTTCAAGCTGGCCTGGCTTTGTTCCTTTGAACTGCGCTCCGATTGCAGGCGCGTACATTGCAACAACTTTTTCGCCGTTCATGATGTGCTTTATTACATCAAAAAGCTGGGATTTTCCCATCATCGCGCTGAACGGACAGTTTGACATACACTTTCCGCAGAAAATACATTTGTCGTAGTCGATTGTTTCTTTTCCGTCGCTTCCTTTTGAAATTGCTCCGACAGGGCAGGCTTCTTCGCATGGAACAACGGTTTTTATGATTGCGTGGTAAGGACAGTTTTGCGCGCAGAGTCCACAGCTAATGCATTTTTGATAGTCGATTCTGGCACGGTCGGTAACTTCGATTGCTTTTTTAGGACAGTTCATCTTGCAGGGGCGGGCAAGGCAGGCCTGGCAGGCGTCGGTCGGAAAATAATGCGGCTTTACGCAGGCGTGGCACGCGCTTTGAATCATTGTGAGCATCGGCCAGGTCGGTTTTTCGCGCCCGTATGCTTCTTTTACATATTCTGCAAGCGGCTTTTTGGGGTCGTAATCTTCAACAGAATGGCCAAGATTTGCGACAATTCTTGTGCGCACAATATCGCGGTCTTCTGCAAGACTTTTTCTGACTGGAACTGTACCGTCTGGAATGAGCTCCAGCGGAATTTTTTCGATTTCGCCGGCTGTTTCTGGAGACAGAAGTTTTCCTTCAAGCTGAAGCTGCGCCATTTTTACTAAAATATCTTTTTTTAGTGCAGCGGCATTATTGTTTGTGTTAAGCATATCCGTACCTCTAAAGAAAAGTTTATGGTTCCGTAATATAGCATTTTATAAAAAAATGTAAGTACTCTTTAGCCCGGATTGTAGTAGCGCCGAAGGCGTTGTTTTACGCTGGTTCAACCAGCGTAAAACAATGGAGCGCTCGACGCGGAACTACGGAAAGCCGGAGTGTTTTTGAATGTGCCGTAAGGCACGGCTTAAAAGGGCTTTAAAAAAATCTTGACTATTTATCCCAAATGGGATTAAATTATTCCCGTTTGGGAATATTATGACTAGCAGAACAGAACTTTTAATGAAGCAGAACAAGATTATAAGTGCAATTACGAGCATTTATTATACGATTGATTCGCTTGTAAACACAAAAGAAGCCTTTAATCATGTTTTGTATGCGCTTTTTATGGAAGGCGGACTTACGCAAAAGCAGATAAGTTTTAATTATGGAATTCCGGTTCAGACGGTGAATAATGCTGTGGTTTCTTTAAAAGAAAAAGGTTTTGTTGAATTAAAAGAAAACCTTAAGGACAGACGGGCAAAAAACATTTTTCTTACGGAAAAAGGTCATGATTTTGCTCAAAAACAGATTGGCGCAATTATTACGATTGAAAAAAAAGCAATTTCCAAAATGGGAATTGAAAAATTTAAAACGATGATAGAGCTGGAGGAACTTTTTTATGCCTCGCTAAAAGAACAGCTGCCACAAAAGGCGTAGCCGGGCATTTTTCAGAAATTTTAAAAAGAATTCTTTACAGCTTTATTTTTATTGGAGATTTATATGAAAATTCAACTTTCGGATCATTTTACTTTTTCGAGACTTTTCAGGTTTACGATTCCTTCAATATTGATGATGATTTTTAATTCAATTTATTCAATTGTTGACGGACTTTTTACTTCTAACTTTGCCGGAAAAATTCCATTTGCTGCAATAAACCTGATTATGCCGCTTGTTATGCTTTTTTCGGGTTTTGGTTTTATGATTGGTTCTGGTGGAACGGCTCTTATTTCCAAATTTCTGGGCGAAGGCAACGAAGATAAGGCAAACAGAACTTTTTCGTTTTTGATTTATTTTTCAATTGTTTCGGGGCTTGTTTTAAGCATAATTTTCTTTTTTGTAACTCCTTTTGTTGCCCGTAAACTTGGTGCCGAAGGTGAAATTTTTACAAATGCGGTTTTGTATGCCCGCGTGCTTAGTCCTGCAATCGTTGCTTTTATGCTGCAGACGATTTTTCAGCTTTTTATGATTGCTGCAGAAAAGCCTCAGCTTGGTTTAAAAATAACTCTTGCGGCCGGTTTTACAAATATTATTCTCGATGCACTTTTTGTCGGCGTTTTTAAGTGGGGAATTGTCGGTGCTGCCATTGCAACAGATATGGCTTACATTGTTGGTGGAGTTGTTCCTCTCGTTTACTTTATTGTTGTCCGCACTGGAAAACTTAAACTTGGCCGTACTGGTTTTGACGGAAAATCTCTTGTAAAGACTGTTACGAACGGTTCGTCAGAACTTATGACAAATATTTCGTCGAGCATTGTTGGAATGCTTTACAATGTTCAGCTTTTAAAATATGCAGGTGTAGATGGCGTTGCAGCTTATGGCGTTATTATGTATGTAGGATTTATTTTTGCTGCAATCTTTATTGGTTATGCAACTGGTTCGGCTCCAATCGTAAGTTACAATTATGGAAGCGGCAACAAGGCTGAACTAAAAAATCTTTATGAAAAGAGTTTAATTGTAATTGGCATTGGTGCAATTTGCATGTTGTGTGCAAGTGAACTTTTTGCTGGAAGTTTTGCTGCAATTTTTACAAGCTACGATCAGAAACTCTACGAATTTACAAAAAAGGCTTTTAGAATTTATTCAGTTGGATTTTTAATCTGTGGCGTAAACATTTATGGTTCATCGTTTTTTACAGCCCTTAATAACGGTCTTATTAGTGCAGTTCTTGCGTTTTTGCGTACGCTTGTGTTCCAGGTCAGCTGTATTCTGCTTTTTCCTCTTATTTTTTGCACAAATGGAATATGGATGGCTTCTCCGTGCTCAGAGCTTTTAACGGCTGTAATTACGTTTGTCTGTCTGTTGAGCTTTAGAAAACGATACGGCTATTAAAAGTTGAATTAGAGTGAATGCCGGCTTTTTATTTAAGTTTTATGTTGAACTTATAAAACTTAAAAATTCAGGCGAATTAAAAAAAGAATTTTTGTCTGCAAAATTGAATTAAAAAGGCTGTCTTGTGTTTAGTTTTAAATACTTACAGGACAGCCTTTAACTGTAAAAATGCGGAACTTAGTTTTGAGAGAAGTCTATTCTATTTATTATTGTTTCTAAAAATCAAAGAGAACACACGGCGAACGATCGGACCTGCAAAAAATAACTGCCAGATTGCTGCCATCGGGTAATTCATAAATGTTGTTGCAATCCACAAAGAAACTGTTTCTTTATGGAATCCACCTTTAAAAAGCAGGGTTGCCGCAAGGCTCATAAGCGGACACATAAACCATACAGAGCACACAGAAATTGAAAGAACAATCCACACCGGATTATCTTTTGCCGGATTAAAACGTGCAAATGTAATTTTTTTTGCAATTGGACCTGCAATTAACATGTCCAGAATAACTGCAATCGGGCACATAATCGGCAGTTCATGAAAGGCCTTAAGAAAGACCTGGTTTGTAAAACTACCCGTTGCAATTGCAATGTTGTAGCAGACCATGGCATAAACCATGACGAATACCATCAGAATTGTAAAAATGATTTCCTGGAATAAAGATTTTGGCATAGCGCACTTCCTTAAAAAAATTTAAAAACGGACTTGCGCTAAAAAAAAGCGCAGTTTCTTTTGCCCGTTTACTGCAAAAGATTGTTAAACTACGCTAGTTTTACGTATGAGGCATGGAAAAAATTCCAAGATTCAATCTGAAGCGGGGATTAATCTAAACAAAAAAAAGATTTTTTGCAATGGCAGTTTTCTTTTATTTTAGGTATACTTGCCACAAACTTTTTTGGAAGGTTAAAAAATGAGAAAAACCAAAATTATTTGTACAATCGGACCTGCGAGTGAGTCAAAAGAAGTTTTGAGTGAAATGTGCAAGGCAGGAATGAACGTTGCCAGATTGAATTTTTCACACGGAAGCCACGAAGAACATTTAAAGAAAATCAATTTAATAAAAGCCGTCCGTAATGAATTAAAAATTCCTGTGGCAATTATGCTCGATACAAAGGGCCCGGAATACAGAATCGGAACATTTAAAGAGCACAAAATTACAGTTGAAGAAGGCCAGACTTTTACTTTTACAACAGATGATATTGAAGGCGACAATACAAAAGTTTCTGTAAGTTACAAAGGTTTTGCCAACGACCTTAAAAAAGGCGACAAAATTCTTGTAAATAACGGACTTGTTGTCTGCGAAGTTACAGATGTAAAAGGACACGACGTTATTACTGTTGTTCAGGCTGGCGGAACGCTTTCTGATAAAAAAAGCATGAATTTTCCTGGAAGACTTTTGAATAATACTTTCCTGAGTGAACAGGACAAGGCAGATCTTTTATTTGGAATTGAACAGGATGTTGATTTTGTTGCAGCTTCGTTTGTTTCTACAAAAAAAGATGCACAGGATATGCGCGAATTTTTGAATGCTCACGGTGGTCAGGACATTGATATTATTGCAAAGATTGAAAACCGTGCTGGCGTAGAAAATATAGAAGAAATCTGTTCTGTTGTAGATGGAATTATGGTTGCACGCGGCGACCTTGGTGTTGAAATTCCATTTATGGAAGTGCCAGTTGTTCAAAAAGAAATTGAACAGAAATGTCGTCTGCTTGGAAAACGTGTAATTATTGCAACAGAAATGCTTGAATCAATGATTACAAACATTCGCCCGACACGTGCAGAAATTTCTGACGTTGCAAATGCCGTTTACGATGGAACTTCTGCAATTATGCTTTCTGGAGAATCTGCTGCAGGTAAATATCCTGTAGAAGCCGTAAAAACAATGTCTTCTGTTGCAGAATTTGCAGAACAGCACATTAATTATAAAAAACGTTTTAAGGATACAGAATTTGTAAACCGTAATATTCTTGATGCAATTTCGCATTCAACATGTCAGATGGCAATTGATGTTGGCGCAAAGTGCATTGTTGTAAATTCGTTGAGTGGACTTACTGCAAGAATGGTCAGCCGTTTCCGTGCGCCGGTTCAGATTATTGGTTCAACTACATCAGAAAAAGTTTACAGAAAACTTGCATTGTCCTGGGGCGTTCTGCCGCTTTTGTGCGAAGAATACGAATCTTTAGACGTTCTTATGTTCCATGCAATTCAACGTGCTGTAAAGATTTTGAATCTTAAAATTGGCGATACTGTAGTTTTAACTGGTGGTCAGGTTGGCTTAAAAGACGGCCATACAAACACAATCAAAGTTGAAACTGTAAGAAAAATTTATCGTTAATTTTTATACGCGCTTTCTGCAATCCTACGCCGGATTGCAGGGCCGCCGAAGGCGCAGGCGCTTTTGCGCCTGTGGAGCGGACAGCGTAAGCCCGTAAAGCCGGAAATGTTTTAGAAATTTAGCGCTGTCAGGCCTTTTTTTATTTTTCGGTGAATGCCGTCCAAAAAAACTAAATCGTTGGAATATGTAAATATTTTTTTGTTTTGCAACGGATAAAGAAGATTATTGAACGGATGCACCAGTCACTTCCCATACCAATCCATACGCCGAGCGGGCCCATTTTTAATCCGCGGATTAAGAAAATTGTGAGTGCTACGCGGCAAGTCCACATTGTAATTGTAGAAACAATCATTGGAAAACGAACGTCGCCCGTGGCTCGCATTCCGTAAGGCGGAATAAACGAAAGACTCCAGGCAAATGGTTTTACAATATGGGCAAAAATTGTCAGTTTTAATGTGAGAGAAGCAACTTCGCTTTCCATTCCGGAAAGAACTGTAATTGGTTTTACGAGTCCGACGATTACGAGAGAAGAGATTGCAACTGCAATAAAACTGAAAATCGTAAGTTTTTTAATGTACTTTGCAACAAGGTCGTAATCTTTTGCGCCGTAAGCCTGGCCTGCAAGAGTCATGAGACCGATTCCGATTCCAAGCGGGGCCTGGCTCGAAAATCCTTCGAGAACAGAAGTAAGCGCGTTTGCTGCAATGGCAACTGTTCCGAGTGTAGAAACTGTTGATTGAATTGCAAGTTTTCCAAACTGGAACATTCCGTTTTCTATTCCGGAAGGAATTCCAATTCTTAAAATTTGCGAAATTGCCTTAAAATCTGGTTTTACGAGATATTTTTTGATTGCAATCTGCTGCTTTGTGTGTTTTAAGAAAAAGAGAATTACAACTGCACACAAAACTCTCGAAATAAGAGTGCTTAAGGCAGCGCCGGCTACATCTAGTTTTAATACAAAGATAAAAACTGCGTTGCCGGCAATGTTTATAATATTGCAGACTGTAGAAACAACCATCGGCAACTTTGAATTTCCGTCGGCACGGAAGATTGCAGCTCCGGAGTCGTAAAGGGCGATAAAAGGGTAGGAAAGTGCGGTTATCAAAAAGTAAATTTCTGATTTTGACATTACTTCTGGTTCTACGCTTCCAAAAATGAGCGAAAGAATTAAATGTCTAAAAAGAATTAAGATTGCTGTTCCAACGACAGAAATAAATGTAACAGAAAGAATCAGTTGATTTCCTGCGTGGCAGGCATTTTTTGCGTCTTTGCGTCCAAGATATTGACTGCACAAAATTGCGCCGCCAGTTGCCATTGCAGAAAAAATCAATACAACCATTACGTTTATTGAATCAACCAGCGAAACTGCGGAAATTGATGCAGAACCGCAGTTTGTAATCATTATTGTGTCGGCTGTTCCCATGAACGAGTTCAAAAGCTGTTCAATCATAAGTGGAACGAGCAGATTAAAAAGCTGTCTTCCTTTTATTTCCATAAACGTAGATTTTAATGACAGTGTTTTTTTTATTCAATAAAAATGAATAAACGGCGGTGAATTGTTTAGGGCGCAGCCAGATAAAACAAGTCAACTGGCAAAAGTCTGTCTTCGTTACAGCGCGAAAAAATTTAATTCATCATGCTTTCTGTAAAATCTGCTGCTTCTCCTTTCCAGATAATTCTGCCTGTTTTCATCAATATTATTTTATCGCTTACGGCTTTTGCTTCTGCTATGTCGTGGGTAACCATTATTCCAGTAAAATTGAATTCTTTCTGAAGGTTACGGATTTCTCCCGCAAGTTTTTTTCTTAAAGGCGCGTCCAATGCAGACAAAGGTTCGTCAAAAAGCACGAGTTCTGGTTTTACGATTAATGTGCGGGCAAGGCTTACACGTTGTGCTTCTCCACCGCTCAAATTTTCTGGGGAACGTTTGCCAAAGTCTTTTAAATTGAATTTTTCCAAAAATTCATTTGCCTGTCTTCTTGCTTCTTTTTTTGGAATTCCGTGGCAGACAAGTCCGTAAGCTACGTTGTCTTCTACGTTCATGTGGCCAAAAAGACTTGCATTTTGAAAAACCATTCCGATTTTTCGTTTTTGAACAGCTTCGTTAGAAATATCTTTTGAATTAAGTTTTATTACAGCGGATTTTGTTTTTTCGAGACCTGCGATAATTCTTAAAACCGTGGATTTTCCTGAACCTGACGGTCCCAAAATTGTCGTCATTGTAGATTTTTCGCATTCAAAAGAAACGTCTAAAGAAAAATTGTCCCAGTTTTTCTGTAAATTTAATGCTTCAAAATATGCCATTTGTTTTTTCCTTTTTTTGAAACTGCAAAGACTACAGCACATAAAATTGCGAGCACAACACCACATGCACAGGCTTCGTTAAAACGATAACGACCTGCAAGGCGATATGTATAAAGAGAAAGCGTGTCAAAACGCGGAATTGCCAGAACTAAAGGAAGTGTTGCGTCCCCGGCACTTAAAGCAAAGCAGAATCCTGCAGCCTGCAAAAAGGACTTTCGGCAAACAGGAAGATAAATCTTAAAAATTAAATTAAGTGGCGAACTGCTTAAAATTGTGGCTGCATCAACCGTTGGTTGTGGAATTTTTTGAATTGCAGGATAAATCTGTCTGAATGCAACCGGCCAGTTTATAAAAGTCTGAACAAAAACTAAGGTTAAAAAGTTTCCTCGTCTTACGAGAACTGTTGCAATAAGGCCGGCAATAACTGAAGAAACTGCCATTGGAATAATCGGAATAATTCTAAAAATAAAAAGTCTTCCAGAAGAATCAAAGGTTTTTAGAATAACTGCATAAAAAAAAGAAAACGATGCACAAAAAAATGCACACAGGCTTGCCGTTATTATTGTCCATTTTAGTGAATTTAAAAAAGCGTTTGATTTAAACAATTGAATAAAATTGTAAATCGTAAAGTTTGAATTCATTCTTCTGGAACTTAAAGCGTTGTAAATAATGGAAAAGAATGGACAAATAAAAAAAACAAAAACTATTGCAAGTAAAAAAAATGCAAAAAGTTTTTCAATTTTGGTTAATTCATTTTTTTCAGCTGCTTCGGTAAAAAAAGAAATTCCTTTTAATCTGCGCGATTTTTGTTCTAAAACCGTGTAAAACGAAACAAAACACAGCGCAATTGCTGTTTCTATTGTTCCAAGTTTTATTGCAGCTGGAAAATTCAAATTTACTTTTGCCTGTTCAAAAATTTCAACTTCCAGGGTTGAACTTCCTGCCGCCCCAAACAAAAGAACGATCATAAAACTGAAAAAACAATATAAAAAAACTGGAATGCACGCGCTTACAATAGAAGGCAAAAGCTGAAAAATCGTGATTGTTCTAAAAACCTTAAATCTTCCGGCGCCTAAAAGCCGGGCGGCGTCGGCTTCTGCATGCGGGAGCCTTTCCCATGCTGAACTGACTGTGCTCATAACAAGCGGAAAATTGTAAAAACCGTGGCAGATAACAATTCCTGCAAAACTGTACAAAAATGTTACTGCTGGTTTTTCGTTGCCAGTAATAAAGGCAATAAGGCGGTTAAAAGTTCCGTTCATTCCAAAAAAAGTAACATAGCCGAGAGCAACAAGAAGCGACGGCATACAAAAAGGAACTGACGAAAGAGAAAGTAAAAACCGCCTTAACGGAAACTTTCTGCAGCCTGTAAAAAAGGCTAAAGGCAATCCTGTAAGAACTGCAATCAGTGTAGAAACAAGCGCCTGAAAAACCGTAAAAAAAGCGATTCTAAAAAAAGAACTAGAAAGAATAGAATCCATTGTAAAAGTCTGTTTTTCTTTGTGAGATTTTTAAGCAGAACTGCCGCAGGTTTATAAATTCAACAATGACAGTTTTTTGCCCAAAAATCTCACCTTATTTTTATAACTTTATTTTTACTCACTAAGTACAGACATTACCTGTTCAACTGCATCAGAAAGTTTTGCAGGATCGTAAGACAAATATTTTTCTGGTGCTGGAGTTCCGTCAATGTAAGACTGTGGAAGTTTTACATTTTTATTTGCAGGAAGCATCCATTGAGTAAGTGGCAGTTCGTTCTGTGCTTCTTCGCTTACAAGAAAATCCATAAAGAGTTTTGCGCCTTTTGAATTTGGTGCATTCTTTGCAATTCCTGCGCCTTCAACCTGGAGAACGTGACCGTCTCTAAAAATCAATGCCTGGTAGCGGTTTGTTTTGTCGTATTCATAATGGTAAGCTGCACTTGTCGTATAGCTGGAAACTAAAGGAGCTTCGCCGTTTGTAAAAAGTCCGTAGCCTGCGCTCCAGCCTGGAGACATTGTAAGAATATTTGGTTTTAAGGCTTTCCAGTATTCTGTTAAAGAGTCGCCTTTAGCAACGTAAGTCCAGGCAACAAACCCTAGTCCCGGAGTAGATGTGCGCGGATTCATTAAAATGAGCTTTTTTTCGTAAATTGGTTTTGTAAGATCATCGAGACATTTTGGGGCAGGCACACTTGATTTTGTGTCAAAAATAATTGCAAAAGGAGCGTAATCAAAAGGTGTAAGTAAGTTTTTGTTACCAAGAGCTACCTTTAATTCATCAGGAATATTTTCGAGACCCTTTGGTTTATATTCTGCAAGAATACCTGCATCTTCTGCCTTTAATGCAAGATTGTTGTCCAATCCAAGAATTACATCTGCAACAGTGTTGTTTTTTTCGAGAATTGCACGACTCAAAACTTCAACTCCGTCTCCGCAGTCAACATAATTTACTTTTAAGCCTGTTTTTTCTTCAAACTTTTTGGCAATTGCAGCGCCCGGTCCCCATTCACCGCAAAAAGAGTCATAAGTGTAAACTACAACTTCTTTAGCGCGTTCACCAGAAACTTCTGCTTTTTTAGAGCAGCCAAACATTGTAAAGGAAACAAAAATAGAAAATAAGGAAAATTTAAAGATGTGTCTAAGCATATCTTCCTCCGCCGGTATTATCCGGATCAGGTTGGAACTTCATACGAAGTTCTGCGGGTTTAATCTCAGCTATAAAAGCACCCCGGTACGAAGAAAGATTATAGGAATACCGTAGATTTATGTAAAGACGTTTTTATTTCTTTGTTTTATCTGGGGGCCTCCGTCGCTTTGCGACTGACCGTGTCTTTCAGACTTCCGCGTCTTACGCGCTCCATTGTCAAAAGCAGGTAAACCTGCTTTTGACAACGCCTTCGGCGGTCTTACAGCCACTGGCCCAAAAACGACATTTACAGTTATTTGTTAAATCGTTGCAATTTTTTGCCGATATTCAAAATATGAAAAAATATCTTTGTTTATTTTTGAGTTTTATTGCTTCATCATTTATTTTTGCGCAGGCCAATTTTTCTTTAGGGCTTGGTTCCGGATATGTTTTTTACGGCGACAGCGAAGTTAAAGATCTCCTTGCAGACTTTGATCAGTCCAGTCAGGTAATTGCCTGCAGCGATTTTTCAGTTGCTTTTCCACTTGCAAAGACTGTAAAACTTGCATTTGGACTTGATTCAATTCTGGATGCACGCTGGAAAGGCAGTCAGCATATTATTCTCTGGGATTACTGCGTTTTTGGTGGTTTTAATTTTTATCCAGGACTTGCAGGCTTGTATGCAGATGTTCAGTATTGCTTTGGCAGGCGTACAGACTTTTACAGTTTAAAAGACAGGGACGACGAAATCCAAAGCACAGGTTTTGGAAACGGTTTTGCATTTGGTTTTGGTTATGATTTTGGCTACGACAAAAAAGGCTGGGCACCGCAGGTTGGTGCTTCCTGGAGACACATGCCGCGAGGTGGTTCAAGCGACAATATTCTGGAAGTAAAATTCCATTTGCAAAAATCGTAATCACTATTAAATCTTTTTAATTTGCAAACTATCGTTTTTGAGTTTATCCTAGAAAGAATCGATTTTGAGTTTTAATCAAATGAATGACGGATTTTTATTAATTTCGTCATTCAATTTTTAGGATAAGTTAATGCAGACAGAGACACAGGGTGTTATGCCACAGCTTCCTGACGAACAGAGTGAGCAGTTAAACCTTACAGAAGTTGGCATTGCAGTTGATATTGGAACTACAACCGTTGCTTTAGCGGTCTGGTCTCTTTCTTCAAAAAAATGTCTTGCGACCGTTGCAGAAAAAAATGCCCAGACTCGTTACGGTCCAGATATAATCCGTCGCATTGCTTTTGCAATCCGTCCACCTCTTACAGGTTCTGCCTCTGTTATAGAAACCGGGGAATCTGCACTTCATTACGCAATAGTTGCCCAGCTCGAAAAAATGTTTGCACATGCACTTGCCCTTGCAAGTCAAAATTCTCCACACGGAATTCAACTTAACGTTTCTAAAATAGTAATAACCGGTAACACAACAATGCTCAGTTTTGTCTGTGCATTCCCGGTAGAAGGTCTCGCCGCCGCCCCATTTACGCCGGCTTCAAAATTTGGTTTTACGGCAAAGTGGGATTGCGTTCGCCGTGGAACTGTCAGCGATAAATGTTCTTCCCTCGACTCTCCGACTCCAGAAATTTTACAGTTGTTTGCAGCAAGTTCTATAGATTCACAGACTCCTGTATTTTTTCCGCCATGTGTTGGTGCTTTTATTGGAGCAGATACAGTTTGCGCAATGATTTCCGCAGGAATTCCTTCTCCTGTTTCTTCGGATTCAAATTTCTGGGACACACCGCTCAATACTTCTCTTTTGCTTTGTGACCTTGGAACAAGTACAGAAATTGTCCTTTATGAGCCTGCAACAGAAAATCTTCCTGCTAAAATTCTCTGCACTTCTGCAGCATCCGCTCCGGCATTCGAAGGTGCAAATATTAGTTGTGGAATGAGTTCAATAGATGGAGCAATTGAAAAAATTTCTTATGACGGCACAATAAAATGTCAGGTTATTGGAAACACGAGTGCTAAAGGAATCTGTTGCTCAGGTCTTATTAGTGCAGGCGCAGTTTTTTTAACAAAAAATATGATCGACAGAACTGGCGTAATTCAAAAAAATGCTTCGAAACTTGGCGACGGTTCAACTTGCATTCAGCTTACTCCTGCCGTTTACATTTCTCAGCAGGATATTCGCAATATGCAGCTTGCAAAGTCGGCAGTTTTTACGGGGCTGGAGTTTATGCTTGAGAGAGCAGGTGAACTTCCGGTTTTTTGTATTGCTGGAGGTTTTGGCACTCACATTGATATGGAAGATGCCGGCACAATCGGTTTAATTCCTCAAAATTTAAAAGAACGTTGTGTTCATCTTGGGAACGCAGCCTTAGCAGGAGCATCGGCAATGCTTTTTTCAAAAGTTTTACGTAAAAAAGCAATGGAACTTGCAAAATATTCAATACAGGTAAATTTATCCGCCGTTCCGGGTTTTCAGGAAAAATATTTAAATTCAATCAACTTTAGTTCTTAAGTTTTAAACTGCTTTGTCTGGAATTCTACCTTATTTCTCGTCCCGATTTTTGTTTGACACTACAATATTCTTAGATTAAAATGTAAAGGATATTTTGGGGACGGCTTTTTTGCGATTTTTTGAACGATGATGACGTTCAATCGCAGTAAAAAAATCCAACTCCTTAATAGAAGCAAAAGGAGAAAATATGAATACTGTATTATTCGTTATTCTTCCTGTTGCTGGTATAGTTCTTGGATGGATTATTCGTTGGTTATATGCCAAATTTCAATTATCTTCGGCAGAGCAGAAAGCTGAACGTGTAAAACAGGACGCATTAAAAGAAGCAGAAGCCCAGAAAAAAGAATATTTGCTTGAAACAAAAGATCAACTCCTTCGGGAACGTCAGCAGCAGGAACGAGAAAATCGTGAACGCCGCAAGGAAATTCAGGTTTACGAAGCAAGGGTTGCAAAAAAAGAAGAACTCGTTGATAAACGTAGCAATGAGATGGACAAAAAAGAGCAGGAATTTGTTGAACGCGAAAACTCAATGTCTAAGCGCGAACTGCAGATTGCAGCTCAGGAAGAAACCTACCGTCGCGAGCTGGAAAGAATTTCCGGACTGTCAGCTCAGGAAGCAAAAGATTTAATCATCAAAAATCTTGAAAACGATGCAAAACATGATGCCCAGGCATTACTGAATAAAATTGAACAGGAAGCTCAGCTTTCTGCGGACAAAAAAGCTCAGGAAATTCTTGTAGAAACAATTCAGCGTCTTGCAACAGAAGTTACAAGTGACATTACAGTTGCAACAGTTTCATTGCCTAGCGACGAAATGAAAGGTCGTATTATTGGACGTGAAGGCCGCAATATCAGAGCTTTGGAAACACTTACTGGAGTAGATATTATTATTGATGATACTCCGGAAGCTGTTGTAATCAGTTGTTTTGATCCAGTACGCAAAGAAATTGCAAAGCAGTCTCTTGAGCGTCTTGTAACTGACGGAAGAATTCATCCGGCACGCATCGAAGAAATCGTTCAAAAGGTTACAAGAGAAGTTCAGCAAAAGATTTATGAAGAAGGCGAAAAAGTTCTTTTTGACCTTGGAATTCATAATATGAGTCAGGAAGGTGTCCGTGCTTTAGGACGTCTTTACTTCCGTACAAGTTATGGACAGAACGTTCTTACTCATTCCAAAGAAGTTGCAGAAATTGCAACACTCATTGCTGGCGAAATTGGTGCTAACCGTGAACTTGCAAAACGTGCAGCACTCTTACACGACATTGGTAAAGGTGCAGAAAACGACAGCGATAAGAACCACGCAGAAGTTGGTGCTGAAATGGCAAGAAAACTTGGTGAAGATGCAAAAGTTATAAATGCGATTGCTGCTCACCACCAGGATTGTGAA
This sequence comes from Parabacteroides distasonis, assembly GCA_963659855.1. GTDB lineage: Bacteria > Spirochaetota > Spirochaetia > Treponematales > Treponemataceae > Treponema_D. The sequence goes on from CAVKVK010000019.1 coordinate 27,796, forward strand.
CCAGCAACTATCGAAGCTGTAATTGTTCAGATTGCAGATGCAATTTCTGCAGCCCGTCCTGGTGCCCGAAAAGAAACTGCAGATAACTACGTTAAACGTCTTGAAAACCTTGAAGAAATTGCAGAAAAGTTTCCTGGCGTTGAAAAAGCATATGCAATTCAGGCGGGACGCGAACTTCGTGTTCTTGTTAATAATGAAAAAATTCCAGATGGTGAAGTTAAAGAGCTTGCACAGAAAATTGCAAAGCAGATTGAAACAGACTTGCGCTATCCTGGACGCATAAAGCTTACAATGATTCGCGAAACACGAATCGTAGAATACGCAAGATAAAGCGGTTGTTTTATCTGTAATTCCCCTGAATCTGCTGATTTTCGTCGGCCTGGGTTCAGGGGATTTTTTTTATTCAATTTACATATGAAAATTTTCGCCAAGATAAATTTCTCTGGCAATTGGACTTTCTATAATGTCCTGCTGGCTGCCTTGAATTAAAATCTGTCCTGTCGAAATAATTATTGCACGATCCGTAATTTCTAAAGTGTCGCGGACGTTGTGATCTGTAATTAAAATACCGATTCCGCGCTTAGAAAGAAGTTTTATCATTGCTTTTATGTCTGCAACTGCAATCGGGTCAATGCCGGCAAAAGGTTCGTCGAGCAAAAGAAATTTTGGCTCAATGGCAAGCGAGCGGGCAATTTCTGTTCTGCGCCTTTCTCCGCCAGAAAGTGTGAACGCCTGTTGTTTTCGAATTCTTCCGATTGAAAATTCTTCAATTAATTCTTCTAAGCGTTGTTTTTTTTGTTCGTGTGTAAGGTCTTTTCTTGTTTCAAGAATTGACCAGATATTTTCTTCAACTGTAAGTTTACGAAAAACTGAAGGTTCCTGCGGTAAATAAGAAATTCCAAGGCGTGCACGTTTAAACATTGGCAGATTTGTAATTCTCTGGTCGTCTAAAAAAATTTCTCCACTCGTAGGTTTGTAAAAACCAACAATCATATAAAACGAAGTTGTTTTTCCGGCTCCGTTTGGACCTAAAAGACCTAAAACTTCGCCAGTGTGCATTTGAAAATCTACGCCCTGAACAACTTTCTTTTTTCCAAATGATTTATAAAGCGAATTTACCCTTAAAGTGTGCACTCCAGAATTATCAGAAGGAGCTTGCAATGGTTCCTGGGGTTGCTGTGTTTGCTGGAAGTTTGAATTCTGTGTATTTAATTCTTTTTCTTCGTTTTCCATTTTTGTACCTAAAAATTATTCAGTTTTTGGTTGAATTTCTTCTTCGCCAGCAGGCTCGTTAATTTGTAAATCCTGTTCTGGAGGCAGTTCCTGCGGTGCGTCTTCCTGAGAGGCAGAATTGTCATTTTGAGGCGCAGGTTTTGAATCCGTTATGCTTCCTTTTACGCGACCGTCAAGGGTTATTTCCTGAGTCTGAAGATTTAGAATTATTTCCTGTGCCCTGAAATTGTCACTGCCCTGTACGATTTGCGGGTTGCCACTTAATTCAAGCAGTTGTTCTTCTTTTTTATAAATTGCAAAAGTTCCTGAGCAGACATTGTTTTTTTGTTTTAAGGTAATTTCAATCTGCATTACGGCGGTATTGTTTTCCTGGTTGTATTCGATTATTTGCGCATCTGCAGTTACATCATTTGGCTTGTCGATTAAGTGCACAGAATCTTCCAACTGGGCAATTTTTGTGTTGCGGTCATATTTTAATTTTCCGCAGGAAAAATCCATTTGACTTTCGCTAATGCTTCCGCTCACATTTCCTGATGCTGTAATAAAACGATAGTCTTCGCCTGAAAGTTCGATTGAATCTGCATTTATCTGCATTGTCTGTGTTTGTACAGAAGCATTCCCTGAAAGCGTTGTTGTATCGTTTTTGCTGCCGGCAGTTCCTGTCATTGAGTCAGCAGAAAATGTAATTTCTTCTGCGTAAACAAAAAGAGAAATAAAAGGCAAAAAAAGAAAAAATAAAAGATTTCTGGCACGCATTAAAAATTCTCCTCAATCTGGTTGTTTTGATTTTGACTTTCGGTAGCAGAAGAGTCTGTTTTTATTGTTCCAGAAGTTTGATTTTCGAAACTGTAAGTTTTGCTTACGGCACTTGCAGAAAAACCTTTGCCACTGATTATTGTGTTTTTGCGTTCAATTGTTACTGTTTCGTTTTTGTCGGAAGTAAGTTGTTCTGTTTTTCCGTTAAAATGAAGCGATTGTGCGTTTAATTTTAAATCCTGGCTGTAAATGTTTATCGAAATTCCGTTAAAAAGTGAATATTCTTCGTTTTTTGTGTTGCTCGCTAAAAGCTGACAAAAACCTTCTGTATCGAGTTTTCCGTCTTTTGAATATGTTTTGAATTCTGCATTTTGTGCGTAGGATGAACCGTCAGATTTGTATTGTTCAAGTTTTTCTGCCTGAAGGCTGATAGAAGTGGAGCCATTTTCGTAACGGTTAAAAACTGCATTTGTAAAACTGAATTCTGGAACGGTTGCTTCTGAACTTTGTTCTGTACCGTAATTTAATGAACACGATAAAAAAAATCCTGTCCAGGTCAGAATAAAAACTGTTTTAACCTTTTTTAACAAAAACATTTGAATAATTTTCTAGTAAAGAATTTATTTTGTCAACGTTGATAAAACCGCGTTAGTGATTGGAATGGCAGCTTGCTGCTCTGGAACAGAGTGGAGCGATAGCGGAACCATGGAAAGCACGACGGCACAAAGTGCCGGAACGCCCAGAAAACTGTTGAATTTAACTTTCTGTTAAGGACGGGCGATTTAATTTACAATTAGATTTTGCGGGAGTATAATCAACAAATATGACAGATTTACTTAGTGATTCAGAATTTGAGAAATTTCGTAAGGTAATTTATGACAAGAGCGGTATTACTTTTTCTGCAACAAACCGCTCGATTCTTGATTCCAGATTAAAGGAAAAACTGCGCGAAAAAGGTTTGGCGTCTGTTCAGGATTATTATAATCTGATTATGTCAGATGAAGGCGAAATGAAAGTTATGCTGGATTCTGTTACGACAAATTTGACTCGTTTTTTTAGAAATCAACCACATTTTGATGCTTTAATAAATTATGTAATTCCGCACGTTATTGAAGAAAAAAAGAAAACCGGCGACACAAAAATAAGAATCTGGAGTGCGGGCTGTTCAACTGGCGAAGAACCATACACAATAGCGATGGTAATGAACGAGTACGCTCACGAAAAA
>CAVKVK010000020.1:0-5180 GCA_963659855.1 Parabacteroides distasonis
CGTGTTCCCGGTTTTAATTAATCCCTGCCATTTACACAAATTTTATGACAGGGTCTCTTAACCAGCAATTTTTTTTAGCAATGCACTGCAACCTGCAAGGACATCGTTCCAGGTGGCGTCAAAATTGCCTGTATACCAGGGGTCGGCTACGTCTCTTGTCTGACCGGTGTATTCTAAAAGTTTGTGGAATTTGTTGTCTGTGTCCTGGCCTAAAATTCTTTTTAGGTCGCGCATGTTTTCTGTGTCCATGGCAATGATTAAATCAAAGTCTTCGTAGTCGTCAATTGTTATTAAGCGTGCGCGGTGATCTGTAAAAGGAACTTTCATCTGCTTTAATTTTGTTTGTGTTCCGTGGTGAATCGGATTGCCAATTTCGTCGGTGCGGCAAGCTGCACTGTCTATATAAAAATCTTTTTCTAATCCTGCTTTTTTTACAAGGTCTTTCATAACCATTTCTGCCATTGGCGAGCGGCAAATGTTTCCGTGGCAGACAAATAATATTTTAGTCATTGCGTGAATATAGCAGAATATTGATTTTTCGTCTTTAGCGCGCAAGGGATTGTAGTGGCGCCGAAGGCGTTCGAAAACGGCGGTTGAGCCTGTCTCAACCACCGTTTTCGAATGGAGCGCTCCGACGCGGAACCACGAAAAGCCTGGGCTGCCACTTGTGGCAGATGCGCCCAAATTATAATTTTTTATAAGGTTCTGCAACTTTTTTTACAAAATGATATAATTATTGTGATTAACCGTTTTCCTTGCAAAAAACAAGGCACGCTGTATCGGGTAATGCAATGAAGAAAGTTCTTTTTATTTTAGCTTTGTCTTTCTGTTTTGTTTCTGAGTTTTTTGGTGCAACAAAACTAAGGCTTGGATTTTCGACAAACAATTCAACTCCGCGTGCCGTAGCTTCTGCTTCTTTTAAAAACGAAGTCGAAAAAAAATCAAAAGGCAGGATTCTTGTTGAACTTTACGACAGTACAAGGCTTCCTTCGATCAGCTTAAAAGGTTCAGACTCAGATTTAATCGAAACGGTTATAAACAAAGGTCAGCTCGACATGATAATTTCCAGTGCCGGTAACTTTGCCCTTTATGAACCGCAGATGGGAATTTCTGCCCTGCCCTACCTTTTTAAAGATTTTGAAAATGCCTATAACTTTCTTGAAACCCGCTTTGTAAAAAATATTGATAAAAAAATGGAAGACTTGAATATTGTTGTTCTTGCCTATTTTACAAACGGTTTCAGATGCATTACGACAACAGACAAAAAAATTTATTCACTAAAAGATTTAAAAAATCTGCACATAAGGGCGCCTGCAAACAGACCAGTAATAGAAACTCTTTCTGCTTTTGGCTGCAACGTTGAACCTGCGGACTTTAATAAAGTTTTTGAAGGTTTGCAGAGTGGAAGATTCGAAGCAGAAGAAAATCCGATTCCTGCAATTTATGGGCATGAACTTTATCGTGTACAAAAATATCTTGCAATTACAAATCATAGTTTTGACGCAATGCCTTTGGTCATAAGAAAAGATGTTTGGGACACGTTCTCTGAAGAAGACAAGCAGATAATTTTGGAAGCTGCAGAAAATGCAGAAAAATTAGACCACAATCTTGTAAAAGCGCAGACCTTACTTTTATTTTCCGAATTAAAAAAAGAAGGAATGATTATAACTTATCCGGATCTGGAAGAATTAAAAAAAGCGTGTACAAGTCTTTACGAAGAGTATAATCAGGTTTTTGGGGAAAGTTTTATGTCACTTGCATTAAAACTTGCACAGCAATGATAAAACGTTCTGGTTACGCAGACTTACCTTTACATACTGGCACAGTTCCAAAATGGCTTGCCGACCGCATGATGTCTCTTGGAACTTTAATTGTAGAAGCCTTAGTAATGCGTTATGGCAAAAAAGAAGTTCTCGTGCGATTAAGCGATCCTTTGTGGTTCCAGAGTCTTGGGGCGGTTTTGGGAATGGACTGGCATTCTTCTGGAATTACGACAAGCGTTATGTATGCGCTAAAACGAGGATTGAATCGCCGGGCAAAAGATTTAGGAATTGTTGTTTGTGGCGGCCGCGGAAAATATAGCAGGCGCACTCCAGATGAATTAAAAATCCTGGCCGACATGACCGGCATGGACGGAAACAAACTTATAAACTGTTCAAAACTTGCAGCAAAGGTTGACGGAACAGCAGTTCAGGACGGATTTCAGCTTTACCAGCATAATTTTATTTTAAGCGACGAAGGCGACTGGACTGTTGTTCAGCAGGGAATGAACGTTCAGGAAAAAAAAGCAAGGCGTTACCATTGGTCGTCAGAAAAACTGCGAAGTTTTGTGGAAGCTCCGCACACCGGAGTTACGGGCGAAAACCAGGGACTTATCTTAAACTTAACGGATTTAAACGCAAAAACGACCCGAAATAAAATTCTTTCGTTGAGCAATGAACGTCCAGACCGCGTTTTGCGCGAAGTTGAAAAAATGGGCAAAGGCGATTTTTTACAGCTTGATTTATTTGATGATGAACTTTCGATAAATAATTCAAATAATTCTTCAAAAGAACTTTCTTCAATTTCTCCACAAAAAAATGAATGGCAGGGCTCTCAGATTTTAATACGCAACGACAGAAACCTTGTAATGCCTGCCCACCACGAAGTAAGGGCAGAAGATGTTGATTTAAAAAGACTTGGTGCGGTTCTTGCAACTGCTTACGAAAGCGGCAACAAAAACTTTGAAAGTCTGCTTTTAACTCCAGGGCTTGGTCCGCGCACTTTGCAGAGTTTAACTCTCGTAAGCGAAGTTATTTACGGAACTCCGGCACGATTTACAGACCCAGCCCGCTTTAGTTTTGCCCACGGTGGCAAAGACGGACATCCTTTCCCGGTAACGACAAAAATCTACGATGAAAGCATACGCGTTTTAGGAGAATCAATCGAAGCAAGTAAAATGGGCTACGACGACAAAAGTGAATGTTTACGCCGGCTGGAAAAAACAGCCCGCTACGTAGAAGAAAACTGCAGTCCGCAGGCAGATTTTGACGCCGTAATAGCACACGAAAGAGAACATTCAAAAGAATGGGGCGGAAGGACCTGCAAAGATTAAAAAACTAAGGTTATTGAAGATTGTTGAAAATTATGTGCAGATAAAGATAATAAAAAAAATTAAAACAACAAAAGAGGAATTACAAAAATGAGCATTATCGTAGATCCAGACAAAATGAAGGAACTTGAATCCTTGATTTTTCAAAAATCAGGATTAAAAAAAGAAGAAGCCGACACAGTTGCAGACAACCTTGTTCAGGCAGAAATGCGCGGAATCCATTCGCATGGACTTATCCAGACAGAAAACTATTCAAAATTGATGCGCGCAAAAAAGATAAATCCTGATTCAAATATAAAAATTGTTGCGGAAGGCCCAAGCACAACAGTTTTTGATGCAGACCACGCTCCAGGTTCAGTTGCAGGAAAACTTGCAATGGCAAAAACAATCGAAAAAGCAAAAAAAACTGGAGTTGCAGTTTCTACAGTACGCAACGCAACTCATTTTGGTTTTGCTGCCTATTACGCAATGGACTCATTAAAAGAAAATATGATTGGACTTGCTTTTACGTCAACAGGGCTTGCCGTAGCTCCTTTTGGTGGTTACGACAAAGTTCTTGGAACAAACCCGATCTGTGTTGCAGTTCCAGCCGGTAAAAAACGCCCGATTGTTTTTGATGCTGCAACAAGCAACGTTGCCTACAATAAAATCTTTTTTGCTCATACCGAAGGAAAATCCATTCCAGATGACTGGGCACTTACAAAAGACGGCAAAACAACAACAAATCCTGCAGATGTAATTTTAGGGGGCGGTCCACAGCTTGCCTTTGGCGGCTACAAAGGTTATGGACTTGATTTAATCGTATTCATAATAACTACTCTTTTAAGCGGAACTTCAGTGCTCGACGGTCAGGGAGACACAACGGCGGAGTGCACAGACAAAATCGGCTACAACTTTGCAGCAATCGACATTTCGCGTTTTACAGATGTAGAAAGTTTTAAAGCAAATATTGACCTTACGATTGAACGCATAAAAGGTTCAAAAAAAAGAGAAGGAGTTGCAGAGATTTTTGTTCCTGGAGAAATTGAATACAACAACTGCGAAAAACAGACAAAGGAAGGTCTTTTTATTTCTGACGGAATTGCAGGCAAAATAAAGGCTGCAATTGAACAGACAGGAGTTACAGCAACACTTGAATCCATTGAGCTGTAATTTATATATTAGCTAAAGCAGCAGGTGCTGGAGCACTGCTCAGGGCTGTTTCAACAGCCCTGAGACAAAGACCGCAGGCGCGCTATTTGTGCGCCGAGGACTTAGAGCGCTTAGCGAAGTGCGCAAGTACCGGCGGTTTGCCAGAGGCAAACCGTGCTGCCCGTAATCTAACAAACAATCTATCCGACAATCGAGCGGACAAACTTTAACGATTCAGGAACGTTTTTAACGCCTTCAAAAATCAGATATGCGTCTGGAACTTCTTTTACAATTCTAGGCAAAAAGTCTTTCCAGCCCATAATTCCCTGCCCCAAAGGAGCAATTTCGAGCTCGCCGCCATTTACAACGTAATCTTTTAAATGAAATCCGCAGATTTTTCCTTTAAAAAGCTCAAGGCATTTGTCAAAAATCTCCGCGCGTTTTTCGTGGTTTCCAATGTAAAGATAATTGTAAATATCAACGATAAAACGGAATTTTTTCTGCCCTGGATCAATGGCGTCAGCAAGGCGCTTTAACTGCTCAGGGCAATACATACAGTGCCCCCAGGCGCCTTCCAAAGCCATGCAGACTCCACTTTCTTTTGCAATCTCTGGCATTGGCTCAAAAATCGACTTTACTTCTTCAAAAGCTTCTTCAGTCTGATTTTTTGGATTGTACGTCCATTTGTCATCGTTGTAAGAACCAGTTTCCGAAGCAACAAACTTTGCGCCAAATTCGCCGGCATGACGCAAATGATCAGCATATTTTTCAGCGCCAAGTTTTACTTTTTCTTTATCAGAATGAACAGGATTAAAATAAGCGCCCAAAAGCGGAATTTCTACTCCGTGAGCATTAAAACCGTCCCTGATTTCTTTTATAACTTCTTTAGTCAAAGTTCCAGGATTTCCATTCTGTCCTTCAACAGCCTTTGCAATAGCCAGCTGAACTCCGTCAAAGC
>CAVKVK010000020.1:5190-10164 GCA_963659855.1 Parabacteroides distasonis
GACCAAGCCAGTCAGCCGAACCTTTTCCAATATCGTGTGGTCTGATTAAAATTTTCATGAGCCGATTATACTCCAAGTTTAAAATCAAATAAATTAAATTTTTATTTTCTTTTTACGGAGCCGTTTTAAGTTGCAGCGTAAAAAACAGTCTCTGCCGGCTTTCCAGGTTTCCGCTAGCCGCTCCATTGCTTCGCAACGCCTTACGGCGACCTTCCAATCCGGGCTAAAAGTCTGCGTTGTAAAGCACAACAATTGAGATTGAATGCGTTTTTTGCAATAATAAAAGCATGACTTGTGCACTTTATTTAATTCCAAACACTCTTGGCGAAGATTCTTCTTTAGATTCAGTTCTTCCTTTACAAAACACACAGATAATAAAAAATATAAGACACTTTATTGTCGAAAGCCGCAAATGCGCAGTTCGTTTTTTAATTTCAACAGACAAAAATTTTCCGATTGACGACTGCACATTTACAGAACTCAGCGAACACACCGCCGAGGGCGCAGATTTAAGCAGAATTCTATCCTGGCTCGAAAAAGGCGAAAGCATGGGCGTAATTTCTGATGCAGGCTGCCCTGCCGTTGGCGACCCGGGAAGTCGCGCAGTTGCACTTGCTCACAAAAAAAATCTTACAGTAATTCCTCTTGTAGGCCCAAATTCAATGCTAATGGCGCTCATGGCAAGCGGATTCAATGGACAGAATTTTGCATTCAACGGTTATTTGCCAGTAAAAAACGGCGAGCGGGAAAGCAAAATCAAACAGCTCGAAAACAGAATGTACAAAGAAAACCAGACTCAGCTTTTTATCGAAACTCCATATCGTAACGATAAAATGCTCGAGGCAATTTTAAAAACCTGCAGGCCGGAAACAAAACTCTGCATTGCCGCAGGAATTACAACAAAAGCACAGTTTATAAAAACAAAAACAATCTCAGAATGGAAAAAAACAAAAAAGCCGGAAATCGCGAAGATTCCGGCAATATTTCTGCTTTATAAATAGAACATGAAAACTCGATATTAAGCCTAAAAAATTCAAATAGCCTCTCGCCGTGCCCCTCCCAAATCCGCACGGTTGAGACAAGCTCAATGTACGTTTGTGTCAGAACCCCGGCTACGGCTATTTGACATATTAAACAAAAAACTGCATTTTTCCGTTTATTAGTCTCTTTTCTTTCCAAAAATTCTTAAAAGAGCTAAAAGAAGATTTATAAAATCAAGATAAAGTTCAAGCGCACCGAGAATTGCAACTTTTTTAAAGTCTGCATTATTGCGTGCGTTTTCTGCAGTTCTTAAAATTTTCTGGCTGTCGTAAGCTGTAAGTCCTGTAAAAATAAGTACTGTTGCAATACTGATTACTAAGTCAAGCATAGAAAGCGGAGCTTTTGTAATAAGCATTAAAACAATATGCAAAACTGTTGCAAGCACAACGCCTAAAAGCGCCATAACACAGTAGCGGCCAAGTTTTGTAAGGTCAGATTTTGTTTTACTTCCCCAGATGCACATTAAAACAAAGGTTACCGCAGTTGCAAAAAAAGCATTTGCAATTGAACCAATCTGGTAAACTGCAAAAATACTGGAAAGCGTAAAACCATTTACAACGGAATATGCAATAAAAGAAGCGCAGGCAACTCCAACGCTCATTTTACGGATTCCTGCTGTTAAAAAAAGAACAAGGGCAATTTCTATTATGCAAAGAAAAAGGTAACCCATTCCTTTTCCTGCAAAGAGAATTTTTCCAAGTGCACTAAAAACAGGTCTTCCATCAGAAGAAACCGTAAAAATATTAGCAGCAGTAAAAAATGCAGTTACAGAACTCAAAAAAAGAGCAAAAGCCATCCAGCCGTAACAGCGGCCAAGAAATTTAGATTTTTCAGCAACAGTAAGCCGTATCGCAAAGGAATTTTCCATAAAAAACCTCCATTCTAGTTTTCTAGTTTTAGTTTTTAGTAATAATTTTTGAAAAATAGTCAAACAGCCGTGACCTGGCTACAGTCATTTTTTCTTCAAAAACTATTTTAGCAACTCTGCTATTGCCGGTCTATTCCAGCGGCTTGCCATGTTTGCAGGAGTTTCGCCAGTTAAATTTTTTGCAGAACGATCTAAGCCCAGATCAAGCAGATGCTGAACCTGAGTTTCGTTTGCAATTCTTGCAGCATAATGCAGAATTGTGTCTCCTGCATAATCTGAACTGCGGGCATTGTATTTACAGATTGCATCAAGAATTTCAATGTTTCCGTTTTTAAATGCATTTGTAAGGGCGTTGTCTCCATTTACAGTCGCAGTGAACGGGTCAGCTCCGCGTTCAATTAAGATAAGCGCAAGATTTTTCTGTCCGTTCATAATTGCCATGTTAAGAGGAGTAAGTCCTTTTCCATTGCGCTGGTTAATCGGATAGCCCATATTTATTAACATTGCCAGCTGATTCTGTGCAACCTTGTATTGAACTGCAATGTGAATCGGAGTATTTCCGTCTGAATCAACAATGTTTTTATTTGTTCCAAGAACAGCACGCAGAACTTTTTCGTCATAACGAAGAACAAGACTAAACGGACTGTCCCCATAAATGTCGCGGCTTAAAGGATTGCCTCCAGCTTTACGGATAAGATTAATAATATTGATGTTTGCAGTAAGGGCTGCTTCGTGGTAAGCATTACGGCCGCTCATCTCCTGGATCTGTGGATTTGCACCGTTTTCTAGCAAAAGCTTTACAAGTTCTTCACTTCCACTTTGAATGGCATCAATTAAAACCGTACGTCCGCTTACATCAGTTGCATTTATGTTTGCACCGTTGTTGATAAGAAGAACTGCCATATCCCGTTTATTAGAACGGCAGCAATCGCTCAAAGCAGTTTTACCGGAAAGATTCTGGGAATTTACATCAAATCCAAGAAGAATAACTGACTGAGCTGCCTGTAAGCTGTTCCATTTAACAGCATAATGCAAAGGAGTATTTCCTAAATGATCGCGGGTAAGATTTGAACGTGTATCTGTAACAATTCCGTTTTCTACCAGAATGTTAATTGTTGAAGGAGAATCTGCCTTTACGGCTGCAAAGAGTGCAGATTCACCATTTGCGTTAAGTGCATTTACATTTGCACCCTTTTGAATAAGGCTCATAACAGCATCGTCAAGCTTCCATTCGCAGGCATAGTGCAAAGGCGTGTTTCCAGAACCGTCAGTTGCGTTTAATGTACGGCTTGTAATGAGCCAGTCCTGCACAGTTCCACCTTGAGTAAGGGCAATTCTAAGTGGAGAATTATTGTCAGTGTCAGAAGCAAAAATGTCAGCATTTTTATACAAAAGAAGATCGCCGACATCACGCTTATTCTTTTTTACAGCAAGAAATAAAACAGAACCACCGTCTTTATTGCGGGCATTTACGTCTGCCCCGCTTTCAACTAAAAATTTTACATAAGAAAAAGGACTGTCTTTTAATATTGCAACATGAAGCGGAGTATTTCCTGAACTGTCCTTAGAAAGAACGTTCTTTGGAGTAATCATATTCTGCAGAATGCTCATTGTCGGACTTTCAAGGGCACGCCCAAGCGGAGTGTTTCCGTCCATGTCTTCTGCATTTATGTCAGCACCGGATTGAGCATAAAAAACAATGTGTTCAAGATTGTTTTTTTCGATTGCAAGATTTAATGGAGTAACGCCTTTTTTATTGCGTTCGTTAATTGGAGCTCCGTGGCTTACAAGATAAGAAAGGACATCTGTTTTTACACCTGCCATTGTGCAGACATGAAGAACTGTGTCTCCATACATATCTTTTTGAGTTACATCAGCATTGTAGTTAACAAGAGTGTTGTACATTGCATACTGTTTTTCAGCTGGAATAATCAAAAGGAACGGAGATTTTCCGACAGCGTCGATTGCATCAACCTTTGCTCCATAAGAAAGTAAAAGACGGGCAATATTTACCTGACCATAGCGGACAGCTTCGTGCAAAGGAGTTGAACCGGCAATATCCTGAGCCTGCAAAAGATCAGAAAGTCGAACGCTTGTTTTTTCGTTTAAAAGATAGTTTACAACTCCTGTATGACCAGAAATTGTTGCAATATGCAAAGGTGTCTGACCGTCGGTAAAGCGCAGCAGTGTGTTGTGAGTTTTTACAGCGTCTTCAAAATAAGCAAAATTACCACGTTCACATTCAGCTCCAGATTGAATCAGTTTTGCAGCAATGCGGATTGCAACTTCGTCCTGTGCATTCTGATAACACAAAGCAACCGGAGTTTCGCCATTATTGTTTTTTACAGAAAGCGGAAGCTGTTTTTTTATACAATATTCAATTGCCTTTTCATCAAAAGTGCGGACAAAATAATGGACAATCGTATCTCCATTAACAGAACGAATCTGGCCGGTTTTTGCGTTAATCATAATATCGTACCAGGCTTCGCTTTTTGAAATTGCAGTCTGTAATGCAGAAAGACCATCTTCGTCCCTTGCAAAAATATTAGCCTTAAGGGCAATCAAAGTTTTTGCAGCATCAATATTGTCATTTTTTATAGCAACTAAAAGCGGAGTGTCGCCTTCTTTGTTTACAATTTCAATATCTGCACCCTTAAAAACAAGGAATGTTATTAAATCTGGTTCATTTATGCGTGCACAAACATGAATTGCCGTGTCGCCGTTTTCATCCTGAGAATTAATATCTGTTTTTGTTGTAAAAAGCTCCTTTGCTTCGTCATAGCGGCCGTCCATAATCATCTGCTGGATCGGTTCTTCTTTAACACCTGAAGTCGTCTTACATCCAAAAAAGCAAAAACAACCAGCAACAGCAAAAAAAGAAAGTACTTTATAAAATTCCGGATTTTTCATAATATCCCCTAAAAAATCACTGCAATAAAATTCAAATTGAAATGATTTTTTCACATTATTATGCTTTATTATCGGAATCTAAAAATTTTAGTTAATAAGGATTTGAATTTTTAAATGTTTTTTAGAATAAAATCCAGGAAACTAAACTGTAAAGC
>CAVKVK010000020.1:10230-30583 GCA_963659855.1 Parabacteroides distasonis
ATTCCAAATTTTTTTGCAATATCGCGCTGTGTAGTTCCTTTATCAATTTCTTTTACCAAAAGCCAGCGCATTGCAAAATCTTTTAATTCTGCGGGAGTAAAAAGACATTCAAAAAAATCATAAATTGTCTGAGGATCGTTATTTTCTGCAATAAGAAGACACATTTCCCTGAGAGAATCTTCTAAAGCTGAAGCAACCTCATCATTTATTTCTTTGTACTGATTCATAGAAACAATAATATCAAAAAAAAATTCATTCTGCAACGCAAGGAAAAAAGCATCTCACCTTATTTTTGTTTTCTGATTGCGTCCATGGCGGAAGTTCTTTTTTACATTTTTCCTGAACTTTCGGGCATCTGTGAGCAAACGGGCAGCCGGCAATTTTAGAAAGAGCCGTTTTTACTTCTGTGTTGTCATTTGAATTTTCGTGTTTTCCGCTGGCACCTGCAAACAGCAGTTTTGAATAAGGATGAACTGACTTTTTATAAAAATCTTCTGCCCTTCCTTCTTCAACTAAAACTCCGCGATACATTACGCCGATTCTGTCGCAAAAATAACAGCTTACGCACAAATCATGAGCAATAAAAAGGCAGCTTAAATTTCTTTTTGCGCGGATTTCCTGCAAAAGATTTAAAATCTGCCCTTGAATCGAAACGTCCAGTGCCGAAACAACTTCGTCACAGATCAAAAGTTCAGGCTCGCTAAAAAGTCCACGGGCAATAGAAATGCGCTGCCTCTGTCCGCCTGAAAATTCAGAAGGCCGTCTGTCTAAATCAGTTTTATCAAGACCAACTTCTTCTATGATTTTTTCTGCAAGTTGTCGTGCTACTTTTTCTCCAGGCCAGTTTTTAGAATATTTTAATCCGTCTGTCAAAATTGAATAAACACTCATTCTTGGATTGAGCGAACGAGCCGGATCCTGAAAAATATACTTTATTAGCGGAGTGCTTTTGTTTTTTGAAAGCTCAAGTTCTTTATCTTTTGGAAAAAATTTAATTTGTCCGCCGTCTGCCCTGTACATTCTGGCAATGAGTTTTGCTGTCGTAGATTTGCCACAACCGGATTCTCCTACAAGACCGTAAGTTTCTCCACGTTTAATCGAAAAACTGACATCGTTTACAGCGTAGACAAAACGGTCTTTACGGGCAAAAAATCCAGAATCAAGAGTAAAACGCTTTGTAAGATTTTTTATTTCGATTATGTTGTCAGTTTTTTCTTCCATTTTTTTTAATTCTCCGCACTTTTGTATTTATAGCATTTACAATCAGCAGCCTTACATTCAGCCTTTGCAAAAGAACATCTTGGTTCAAAAGGACAGCCCGCCGGCGGATTTGCAGGATCAGTTACGCGGCCAGGAATAGAAACAAGTTTTTGCATTGTATAATGACTACCAAAACGCGGAGTAGAAGCTAAAAGCGCCTGGGTGTAAGGATGTTTTGGATTTGTAAATAAAACTTTACTTTCTCCGCTTTCCATTATTTTTCCACCGTACATAACAATCATTCTGTGGCTTAAACGTGCCACGAGTTCAATATTGTGGCTTATAAAAATAATCGAAAGTCCGCGCTTTTTATTTAATGTACGCAAAAGTTCTTCAATCTGCGCCTGAACAGTAACATCAAGGGCGGTTGTCGGTTCGTCCGCAATTAAAAGTTCACAGTTTTGAGCAAGCGCAAGTGCAATTCCAATACGCTGCAACTGTCCGCCAGAAAACTGATGCGGAAAATTCTTTAAACGGTTTTGAGCATCTGTTATTCCAACTTCTTCAAGAAGTTTGCAGGCTCTTTTGTCTGATTCTTCGCGTGTAATTGAACTTTCCAGATTCTTTAAAGTTTCAAAAAAAACGCAGCCAATATTCTGCAAAGGATCAAACGCCCTTCCGCTTTCCTGAAAAATCATTCCAATTTTGCGCCCGCGGTAGTTTCGCATCTGGCTGTTGTTCAACAAAGTAAGGTCAGTAAAAGAGTTGCCGTCGTTAAAATAAATATTTCCACTGACAACAGCATTTACAGGCAAAAGTGAAGAAATTGCAACCGTAGAAACAGATTTTCCAGAGCCCGATTCTCCTACGATTCCCAGAATTTCACCTTTTTTAACATCGTAAGAAATTCCACGCACAGAATGAATATTTACAGTGTTTTTTCCACGTTGAATTATAAAATTCACATTCAAATTGCGCACACAAAGAAGGTTCGAACTGTCAAAAGTCTGTTTTTTTTCTGCAAAACTTTCTTTTGTTGAATTTTTTACAAAAAACGCTTTTAAACTTTTTTTCTTAAAAACAACGCTGTACGGATCAAACCAGTCGCGCAAAGCATCGCCAAAAAAGTTGAATGCAAGAGTAACTGCCAGCAATAAAAAAACCGGAATTAAAAGCCACGGAAAGTTTTTTAAATTAGAAAGAGTTGAAATTTCCCTGTTAATCATAGAACCCCAGCTTACGGCAGGGTCGGCAATTCCAAGACCAAGATAAGAAAGAGTTGTTTCGCTCATAATAAAGCCAGGAATTGCAAGAGTTGTACTTACAATTAAAAGGCTTGAAATCTGAGGAATTATGTATTTAAAAATTATTACTATCGAAGGAATTCTTTCGAGCTGAGCATTTTGAACAAATTCTTCACGCTTAATCGAATGAACCATTCCACGCAAAGTTCGTGCAGTTCCAGGCCAGCCGACAAGGCTCAAAATCAAAGTAATAACCATGTAGCTTTGGCCTGAATCCATGCTGGTATTTAAAATTGAACGCAAAAATAAAATTAAATAAAGGGCGGGAATAAGCATAAAAAATTCGGAAAAACGCATGATTGTCCAGTCTGCAATTCCTCCGAAAAATCCGGCAATTCCTCCAAAAATTATTGCAAGCAAAAGACTTATAGCACTTGCAGCAAAACCAATTGTAAGCGAAATTCTGCTTCCGAAAATCATCCGGCTGAACATATCGCGCCCTAAATTATCTGCCCCAAACAAAAAAACAGGATAGTTTTCGCCGGTTAACTGGTCTTTAGAAGTTCCAAAAAGATGACGCGAACAGGGAATAAAGCCCAAAAGTTTATATTCTTCGCCTTTTACAAAAAATTGAATTTTGTGATTCAGCCCTTTTACCTTTGCATACTGCCAGGAAGAAGGATTTAATACCCTGAATTCTCTTGCACAAAGCCCGTCTTTTGTAAGTTCAACATTTGCAGGATGAAAAGTTCCTTCTTCAAAAGTTTTTACAGGTGAATAAGGAGCAATAAATTCTGCAAAAATCATAAAAACATAAAGAATTAAAATAAAAATAACAGAAACAAGGGCAAGCGGACGGGATTTTATATATTTACAAAAATTCTTCATTATTCTTTACCATAACGGATTCTAGGATCAACAACGGCAAGCAGAATGTCGCTTATTACCATTCCAACAAGAACAAGGGCAGAAATAAACATACTGTTTGCAAGAACAAGGTTTACATCCTGCTGTAAAACAGCTTCGTACATAAGACGGCCAATTCCCGGGTAAGAAAAAATAATTTCGAGCACTAAAGAACCAGAAAAAAGACTTGCAAGCAGGTTTGCACTGCCGGTAATGTACGGATTTAATGTATTGCGGAATGCGTGGGCAAGATAAACACGGCGCTCAGAAATTCCACGCGCACGAATTGCCATAATATAGGGCAGGCCCATCTGATCGAGCATTGTAGAACGGATTGTGCGCATTGTTCCGCCGATTCCTCCCAAAAAAGAAGCTAAAAGCGGAAGAAAAACATGATGCGCATAACTAAAAACAAATTTTGCCGGAGCATCCCCAATCGGAAAATCAGGATAAGCAGTAACTGGAAAAAGCCCCGAAAAAGAAGCAAAAAGCTGAAAAAGAATCAAAAGCAGAATTCCAGGAAAGGCATGAAAAAACAATGCAAAAAAAGTTGCAGCAATGTCGGTTTTAGTTCCTGCCTTACTCGAAAAATAAACTCCAAGCAAAAACGAAAACAAAGTAATAAAAACAAGCGAAATTAAATTCAAAACCAGAGAATTAACAATCCGGCTTTTTATTAAAAAAGTAACCGGCGCACGGCTTATAAGGCTTACTCCAAGATCGTGGTCAACAACAACCCTTTTCAGCCACTTAAAATATTGAACTGTAAACGGCTTATCAATTCCAAGTTCTGCCCTTAAAAGAGCCATCTGTTCTTCGCTAAAAACATTATCTTTTCCACTTCCACCGCCACCAGTAACAGAAGTCTGGCTCATAAGCTGCTGGCTCATCATCTGGTCAACAATATCCCCGGGAGCGAGCGCCATTAAGGCAAAAAGTGCCCAGCCCAGTAAAAATAAAATTACAAGCATGGTAACAAGGCGGCCGCAAATAAAAGAAGCGAGCGGAAATTTATTTTTAAAACAATTCCACGGATAAAATATTTTTAAATTTTTCATTTATTGTGTGTAAGTAAATATGCGTCTTCTGCAGGTTTTAACTGCTTACAAACCGTTTCTTCAATCTGTGGAGGAAGTTCATTCTGCTGTTCGCGGGTCAGACCTTTTGTTTCGATTGGATCGTGGATTGTAATAGTAATTTTGTTTCCTTTACAAACCTTACCTTTTTCTTCAAAAACCTTGTAAGAACCTTCGATTGTCAGCGGAACAATCGGAGACTCAGACAAAAAGGCAAGTTTAAAACTTCCGGCCTTAAACTCGTGGTGCAATCCGCCTTTAGAACGAGTTCCTTCCGGAAAAATTACCTGGCTGTAACCTTTTTTTACGTTATCTGCAGCATCATGAATTGCTTTTATAGAAGCACGCGGACTTTTCCGTTCCATGAGCGTACAGTGCAAAAAACGCATCCAGTCTTTAATAAGCGGAATCATGCCGATTTCTTTTTTAGAAACAAAAGAAATAAATTTAGGCACAAAACCATAAATTGAAGGAATATCCATATATCCCTGATGGTTTGCAATAAAAACAACAGCCCTGTCTTCTGGAAGTTTTTCGAGATTTTTAACTTCAACCTGAGTTCCGGTAATTTTGCAAACGTACTGAGCCCACTGCGGAACAAGTTCTTTTAAGATTGAATCAACTTCATCTATTTTGCCCTGCTTTTCGAGCTTTATGCAGAGTTTTCTGTATTTGTCTCTTTTGAGCATCCAGGCAAACATTTTTACAACTGTAATAAAATTATCAAACATAAGGTGATTATAACCAAAAAAACAAATTTTGTAATTGAAAATATTAAGTCAAATGTCGACTTCCATTAAAAACGCTTAAAAAAATATTTATTACCAGCAAAGAACTGAACTGTCATTTTTATTCTTTTAACCACAAATGACTTGTCATTGCTCCATTCATATTATCAAAATAAAAATTAGAAAAATCCCAGCGGTTGTTCAATGCGTAAAAACTTCTTCCACGTACAAGATAAATTACAGGACACTGCTCAAGAATAATCTCCTGGTATTCGTCCCAGTAAGGTTTTGCTTTCTGCCAGTCAACAATGCAGCTTGCTTCGTTATAAAGCCAGTCCACACGCGCTTCCCAATCTGTTGCCGGAGTTTCCTGCAACGGATTCCACATGTGCAGGTTTCCGCCGCTAAGCCACACATTTGAACCCTGTGTCGGAAAAAGTGAACCACCGCTGAGCCCAATCATTAAACTCTGCCAGTCGTAAGAAGACATAAGCTGTTCAACTAAACGCTGAAAATCCGTCTGACGCACATTTATCATAATTCCTTCCTTTTTACATTCATCACTGATAATCTGCGCAATATCAGAATAAATATTATTGGAAGAAGCAACTGTCAAATCAAATTCAACCTTAATTCCATCTTTATCGTATAAAAATCCGTCGCTCTTTTTTACAAAACCTGCCGAAGCAAGAAGTTTCTGTGCATGCGCATGACTAAATCTGTACTGTAGAATTATATCTTCGTTGTAAAAACGGTTTGCATTGTTAAAAAATGAATATTTTGGTTCTCCCAAACCGCGGTATGTCTGTTTTATTATTCGTTCACGGTTTAAAAGACAGCTCATTGCCTGCCTGAATTCTTTTAAAGTAAACCATTTATAATATTTTTTATCTTTGTTTTTCGGATTCTGGTTAAAAGTCCAGAACGAAGCGTCAAGGTTTCCTGCGCTGGAAAAAACAGAATATCCCTGTTCTGCAAAATTGTCCGCATTGTTTACAACATCTTCCAGTTGTTCCGGCAGTGGAGAATAAGATTCAATTTTTCCCTGCTTAAACAAAAGATAAGAAGTATTCTGGTCTCCTACAATCTGGCAGACCATCTTATCCGGATAGACAATGCTCTTATTTTCTTCATCTTTTTCCCAGAAACTGTCGTTACGTTCATAAACAAGCCGCTGCCCGGGCACATACTGAACTAAAAAATACTGTCCGCAGCTTGGAATTGTCTGAGGATTTGTGTCAACCGTAAAAAGCTTCTTTACGGCTTTTACACCGCCGCTTTCTTTTGCCTTTTTATAAATAAATGCAGGTCCGAAATTCATATTGGTTGCTAAAAGAGGTTCTGCAATAATCCGCGGAAAATGAAAAACAAAACTGCGCTCATCAATTTTTTCTATCATAATTTCTTTTTCTGAACCGTCGCTCATTGCCATAAAACGGGAATTATACGAAGACGAAGCACATTCCTTGTCCCCGTAAATTTCGTTATACCAGAAAACAACGTCGTCGCTTGTAATTTTTACAGCTGGTTTTAAATTATTGTAATATGACCAGTAAATGTCGTTACGCAGAGTGTAAACAACGTCGAGAGTTCCGTTTTTTTCGTCAGTAATTATTTTAAAATCAGCCAGGCGTGGAATCCATTCTCTTTTTACAGGATTGTAATCAACAAGGCTGTCTGTCAGATAATTTAAAATTCCGCTTGTAACGCCGTCACCTTCTGCAATCAAAAGATTAAAGCTTTTTGGGTCACCCGAAAGTGTCGTATTCCAAACACCGCCGGTTTTACCGGTTTTCCATGGTTCGCCTTTAAAAGGTTTATCAATTGTCTTAGAAAGAATTCCCTGTGCAGAACCAGCCTTAAAAGCTTCAATTTCTTCGAGAGTCATTTCCGGATAGCGTTTGCACGAAAAACATAAAAAAGGAAGAGCTAAAATCAAAAGTTTATTTTTTTTCATAATAAAAAATTCCTCATTTTAGAAAAGGAGGGGAAAGCCTTCCCCTGCGCGCCCACTTCGTTGGCCGCTACCCCTTCTAGCGGGGACACCCCGCAACGCCCCGAAACACAGACAGCGGTTATTTTACTTCCAGTTTTCCAGAATAACAGAACTTTCAACCTTTGACTGAGTCTGTTCATCAAGCTGACTAAAAAAATCAAGGCCGGTTCTTTTTTCTACGTCGTCAATGCTTACAGCGTAATCAAAGAAAGAACCTTCGCACTTTTTATTTGGAAAAATAAAAGCAAGTGCACAGATATTTTTTGCATCTTCTGGAGTTGCAGCGTCTGCCTCGTCTTCGTAAAGCGGTGCTAAAATTACTTTGTAATAATACTGCGGAATCGAAACCTTGTTTTCTCCAATTGTTTCGTATTCACTAAAAGATTTTTCAAGCACAGGTCCGGAAATAACATAAACCCTGCCAAACTTTTTTGCCCAGTCTCGCACAGCAGATTCAAGATCTTTCCATATTCCACGGTTAAAGCTTCCAGCCTGAGGGCTCATATTAGACATATAAAAAGTTTCGCTCATTGCAGTTTTATCAAAAGCAAAGTCCGCAGCCGGCGAAAGATGTCCTCTGTCGTATCCGCTTCCTTTGTAGTCTGCAAGTGTTGCCGAGCCCGTAGAAATTTCTGGATCAGGTCTAAAATCGTCTGAACGTCCTGCATTTTTTACAAGATGTTCACTTGTAAGACAGTAGGCGCTCCACTCTGCCTGTTCATAATTTTCGCGATAACAGATTGAATAATATTCATAGTTGCGAAGTTCGTGGTCGGCCACATGATTCTGGGCCGCGCACCATGGTTTTTCAAGCAGAGCCGGAAGTGCAATATATCCGTCTGCAGTCTGTGAACTTTTTACAGTTTCTGCATTTTTAGAAATATCCGGTTCAGAACTCTCAGCTACAGAAGTTTGTTCGTTTTGCTCAGAAGGCAAAGTAGAACTGCCAAAAAGTTCAGGAAAGTTCTTTTGTGCAAAAACTTTTGACTGTGCAATTTTTGCATCTGTAAACTGCTGAACTTCAGGAACTGTTTTATAGACAACATAAAAAAGTGCAAAAACTACAATAAAAAACGATACTACTTTTGAAAAAGCAGAATTCTTCTTTTTTGAATTTCTTTTCTTTGAATTTTGAGATTTTCTAGCCATAATAAAAAATCATATCACAAATCGCTAACTTTTTCGCCGCAGATAAAAACGCTGACATAAAATTGAAAAACTGCTCTCGTTTACAATTTTTTTTGAATTCACTATAGTATATTAAATTTATTTTTTTAGAGGTTCTAAAATGGCTGATGTTTATGACACATTCCGTGACATTGGTATTATTCCAGTTGTCGCAATTGACGATGCTTCAAAAGCGGCAGATCTTGCACACGCTCTCGTAAAGGGCGGACTTCCTGCATCAGAAGTTACATTCCGCACAGCATGCGCTGCAGAAGCTATCGAAGCTATGATCAAAGCTGAACCAGATATGCTCGTTGGAGCTGGTACAGTTCTCAATGTTGAACAGGCAGAACGCGCTGTAAAAGCAGGCGCTAAATTCATCGTTTCTCCAGGATACAACCCGGAAGTTGTTGACTGGTGCTTAGCTCACAACATTCCAACAATGCCTGGAATTTCTAACCCTTCAGAAATCACTGCATGTGTAAACAAGGGCGTAACACACCTTAAGCTTTTCCCGGCAGAACGCAAGGGCGGATACAAAATCATCGACGACTTCGGCGGTCCTTTCCCACAGTGCACATTCATGCCAACAGGTGGCGTTAACACAGAAAACGTTTCTGAATATGCAAAACGCAAGAACATTCTCTGCATGGGCGGAACATGGATGGTTAAAAAGCCTTTGATCGAAGGCGAAAAATGGGACGAAATCACACAGATCTGTAAAGACGCTGTAAAAGCAATGCACGGATTCCACATTGACCACATGGGAATCAACGCAAAGAACGAAGCAGAAGCAAAAGAAATTGCAGCACAGTTCGAACTCTTCGGATTTGCTTCAAAATTCGGCAACTCTTCAATCTTCGCTTCTGAACAGGTTGAAATCATGAAAGAAAACGGACGCGGAACAAACGGCCACATCTCAATGGTTTGCAACAACATTGAACGCGCACTCGCTTACCTCAAAAAGTTCGGCTTCAATCCAGTTGCCGGAACAGAAAAATGGGTTGGCAAAGAAAACGCTTCTCCACTCAAGGTAGTTTACCTCGACAAAGAAGTTGGCGGATTTGCAATCCACCTCAAGAGAGCATAAGTTTAGCTCTTAGTTAAAAAAACGCGCTTCAGTTACGAGGCGCGTTTTTTTTATGTTTTGAAGTTTATGTTATTCAAAAGTTAAATCGGAATCACACTACAAAAAATGTTGAAACAAGTTTAAGCAAGACTGTTCTTTTTTACAATTATTTCAAATCTACAAGTCTCAATATTTTTTCTTTTGTCCAATAATCATTTTCCCAAAAGAAATATTCTGTTTTTCGCTTTTTAAAGATTCTGAAAGGGTAAATTGAATTGTCGTAAATGTGAAGAACGTCACAAACTTTTACAAGTTCTGGAATAACGGCAAGAGACTTTTTATAACGAGAACGGATTTTATCTTCAGGCACAGAATGACCGCCATTTTCAACACGAGATTCCACACGGGAAACATTTATATCCGCATTACTAGTTAAAACATAAATGCAACGGATAAAAAAGCCTTTTTCTCTTGCTTTTTCTAGCAGTTTTAAATTTCTGTCTGTAGAAAGCACGGTTTCAAATGTAAAACTTTTATTTTGAGCAACGCAGTCTTCCCGCATTCTTCTGACATTTGAGCAGCTTCTAAATCTGAACAGTAATTTGTTCGTTTTATTTCATCAGCATTGATATAAGGTTCAATTACTTTTGCGAGTTTTGTTACCGTAGTTTTTCCACTTCCATTGGGACCGGCAAAAACAATTATTTCAGGCTTTTTAGTTTGAAATAACATATTTTTTTGTTCCGTCCGGATAAAGCAGGTAAGCTTTTTTTGTTTTTGAATCATATTCAGAAATCGGACAACCTTTCGCTTTTTTTATTTCGTTTTCAATGCGGACAGCCTCTATAAAACGATGAGTAAGTTCATCATCAGAAATACCACAAGTTGAATCAAGTTCATTTGTTTCCATAAGCATACCTTTTTTGTAGAATACCAGGACTTTGTTTTTTTCACTAGTTATCTGTCAAAATCAGCCTTTTTTCAGATTTTTTTTACAAAACTTTACAGAATGCTATGCGTTCAAAGTCTTCTATTTCGCCATTATCGGTTTGTACGGTTTCGTTGTAGTAGCACAGACCGCAGTATTCAAAGCCGAACTTTTTTATTAAATTCTGCATTGGAATATTGTTGCGGTGCGTGTCGATTTTTATACATTTTACGCATGGCTGATTTTCGCACCAGTTAAAGCAGAATGTGGCAGTTCCTTTTACCTTCATGCTGGAAGCAAATGAATGTATGCACCAATAGTCGTCTGAGCCTTCCGGCCATTTTCCGCCAACGAGGTGGTTGTAAGATTCTTCGTCGCCGTGTGAAAAATGGAAGGTCGCTGCAATTTCTTCTTCGCCGTCTGCATTTTTAAAGCAACAGACTAATTGAATTGAATTTTCTACATTAGAAATAAGTTTTTCTTTATGCGGACGGTTATTGCCCCACTGCGTCGGATTTCCGTTTTTTTTCATAAAAATGCGGGCACCTTCATAAATTTTTAGAATTGTATCTAAATCATCTTTTATAGCAGGACGAACAAA
Source organism: Parabacteroides distasonis (assembly GCA_963659855.1). Classification (GTDB taxonomy): domain Bacteria; phylum Spirochaetota; class Spirochaetia; order Treponematales; family Treponemataceae; genus Treponema_D. The sequence continues at coordinate 21,146 of CAVKVK010000020.1, forward strand.
AAATTCAACTTTGGAATCTTCCATTTTATTTTCCTTCAAAATCAATCAGCGTTGTAACAGGAGTCGGCTCAAGAACTTTTTTGTATTCCAATTGAGGAAGCCCAATAACGCCTGCAATCTGCACAACGCTGGCTCCAGCCATACTAAATAATTTTTTGCTTGCGTCAAGCGTTCCGCCAGTTGCAATTAAATCATCAATCAAAAGAACTTTATCTGTTGTTTTTACGTCTGACTTATGAATTTCAATTTCTGCCGTTCCGTATTCAAGAGAATATGACTGTCTGTAAACTTCGCCAGGAAGCTTGCCTTTTTTGCGGATTAAAATTAACGGAATAGAAAGACGGTCTGCTAAAGGAGCTGCAAACAAAAATCCGCGGCTTTCTGCGCCTGCAATCGCGTTGATTTCGCCTTTTTCAACAAGCGGACGATATTTTTCTTCAAAAGCGTCAAGGCAGAATTTAAAAGCTTCCGGGTTTGTAAAAACGCTTGTAACATCGTAAAAAAGAATTCCCGGCTTTGGAAAATCAGGCACGCGGCGAATTGCTTTGTCTAAAATTGAATTGTCTTTCATAAAAAATCCTCAAAAATCTATTTTATTTTAATATATTCTCTATACACAAAAATCTCTCACGTCGTTTTTCAGAGCCGGCAGAGCAGTTTTTTTTAGAAAACTAGGTTCAAAATCTCATTTTTATTTTTTCGCAACCGTTCTTATTGAACCCATTTTGATTCGCTTTTCGCGGCTTTCTTCCATTAAGTTCATCAAAGTTTCTTTGTCTTCTGTTTGAATCGCCGTTTTGAATTTATTTATTTCGTTTTCAAAATTTTCGATATGCGAAACAAGTTTTTCTTTATTGGAAATAAAAAGCTCTGTCCACAAAGGAGCGTTAATCATTGCGATTCTCGTTAAATCTTCAAAACTTCCGCCACCAAATGCCGTAATCTGCTCGTCTTTTGCGCTGTCAACAAGCGAGCATGCAATAACGTGGCAAAGCTGGCTTGTAAAACCGATTTTAAAGTCGTGAATGTCGCAGGTTGTTTCTGTAATTCTCGTAAATCCGATTGCGCAGATAAAGTCACGCATTAAATCAAGATTTTCCGCCTTGTTGCTTTCGAGAGGACACAAAATATAATTGTGGTTTATAAACATTTTTGCAGTTGAATTAACATAACCTTCTTTTTCGCCGCCAGCCATCGGATGCCCGATAATAAAATCAACATCAGAACGCAAAATTGAAGGCAAAGATTTTTCAAAAATTCCTTTTACGCCGGAAATATCAGTAACGATTGCGCCGCTTTTAAAAAATTCCTTGTTCTCAATCATAAAATCGATTGTCGCATGCGGATAAAGACAAACGTAGACAAAGTCGCACTCTGGGAGCATTTTGTCGTATTCATTTGCAGTAAAAGCCTTGTCGGCAACGCCTTCGTTTATCGCCTGAGTAAGGCAGGCTGTGCTTCTGTTGCAGACGTAGATTTTTCCCGTTGAACCGCTCTGGCACAAAATATTTTCGCGGATTGCCTTTGCAATTGAGCCGCCCATAATTCCAAGGCCGACGATTCCGTATGTTAAATCCTTTAAGTTTTTCATGTTTTTTTATTTTTCCTTTTAGTCTTTTGGGCGCCTTTTTGCGCAAGGGCGCAAAAACCGGGCTATCCAGGGTTACGGCGTCTTACGCGCCTCCAATGTTTTGCCAGGGCAAAACATCGCGTTTCGCGCGCCCTTCCTATCCCTGACGCAAAACTTATCTTCTTCCAAAAAATTCAAGATTTTTTAAGCCGCGCTTAAACTGCGGAATTCTTGCGCTTGCAGTCGTGTCAATCGGGCTTGTGTCGCCTCTTTTTAAGAAATGATAAGCAACGCCTGCAATCATGGCCCCGTTGTCGCCGCAGAGCTTTAAAGGCGGAAAAATGCAGTTCAAATCAGTGCGCTCGGCAAGCATTGAACGCAACCTTGAATTAGCCGCAACTCCGCCGCCTGCAACAACAGTCTTTAAGCCAGTGTCATCAACCGCGCGCAAAAGCCGGGAAACAATTGTTTTGCAGGCAGTTTCCTGAAAAGCTGCGCAAAGATTTTCGTTTGTTTTTTCGTATCCGGGCTTTAAAAACATATCTGCCTGATGAATTACAGCTGTCTTTAATCCGCTAAAAGAAACGTCGTATCTGTGGTCTTCGCCCTTGTCGAGCTTTGGAACAGGAAAACTAAATGATTTTGGGTCGCCATTTTGAGACAGGCGGTCAATAATTACGCCACCCGGATATCCAAGCCCGTAGAATTTAGAAACCTTGTCAAAAGCTTCTCCAATAGAGTCGTCAATTGTTGTTCCAAGAACTTCCAGGTCGTCAAAACCGTTTACTTTTGCAATGATTGAGTGTCCGCCGCTTACGAGCAGGCCAATATAAGGATAAGGAATGTCATTTACAAGGTGGGCTGCATACATGTGCCCGAGCATATGGTTGATTGCAATAAAAGGCTTGTCCAAAGACCAGGCAAGGGTTTTTCCAAATGTCAAACCAACTAAAAGAGCGCCCATAAGACCCGGGCGGTTTGTAGAAGCGATTGCGTCAATGTCGTCAAGTGTAAGATTCGCTTCGCTTAAAGCCTGCTTTACAACCGGCAAAATCCATTCAGCATGCTTACGGCTGGCAATTTCCGGTACAACGCCTTTATAAATCTGATGAAAAGGAATCTGAGTAGCAACAACGTTGCTTAAAATATTTTTTCCGTCCTCAACAATGGCGCAAGCCGTCTCGTCGCAGGAACTTTCAATTCCAAGAACCTTCATTTTATTCTCCAAGTGTCCTTAATTTTACCGAAGCGTTGAAGGAGTTGCAAATTTATAGCCGGCAGCCTTCATGTAAGGATACATTTCCTCCAGCAGAGCCGGAAGAATATTCACGCTTTTGTCCACATGGCCGATTACGATTGCACAGCCCTTTTTATTTGCAACTTCCAGTGATTTATAGATTTCTGTAAGCATTGCCTGTCTCGAAACAACATTGTCAATGTAAGGCCCTGATTTTTCGTAAATTTTCATATCGCGTTCAAGAGCAGCCTGAGGCGCCTGAGTGTTTGCAGTTGTCCTTGAATCAAGAAAATAAATTCCATTCTGCTGGCAGACATCCAGCACGGCACCAATCCTTAAAACGTCTTGAGTTACTTCACTGCCTTCGTGGTTGTTAAGACCTTTTACGCCAGGACCAATTTCTTCAAGATTTGCATTTACAACAGCAGAAATTTCTGCAAAGCTCATGTCAACACTGATTTTTCCAGGTCCCGGGTCAAGATTGTGATTCACGGATTGCATCGGCTGATGCAAAATCAATTCTTTTCCATTGGAACGCACAACGTAAGCACAATCTTTTGAATGTACAAGTTTTGGCAGAACCGCAATCGTTATCGGGAACGGAAGACCTGCATATTTTTTTGTATATTCAACATTTAAGCCTGCATCATCAATTACAAAAACAAGGGTTGCATTATTTTTAGCAGGTGGAATTAAAAACGGCGGTTTTTCTGTTTTTTTTGTTGTTTGTGTTACACTTTCAGTTTTAGAAGCATTATTCTGTGATTGAATTTGTTGCGTTTTATCTTTTTTTGCAGCCAGCTCTGTCGCATCTTTTTTGGGAAGAGAATTTGATTTTACACTCTCAGTCTTTTTTGTCTGTTCAGTTTTTTTTGAATTTTCCGGCTTTGCAACAGTTTTATCTGCAGTTTTTGTCGTGACTGAAGATTTATTTTCAGATTTGCCTGAAGAGTTTTGTTTTACAGATTCCTGTTTTTTTTGAGTCTGCTGCTTCGGTTGAACTTTTTTTTCGGTCGCAACTTGTTTTTTTTCTGCTGCAATTTCCTTTCTGGTAGTTGCAACTTCAGTTGCAGATTCTTCCTGAGTTTTTGTAATTACAGTTTTCTGGCTTTCTTTTTGTTTTTCTGAAGCACTTTGAATTACGATATTAAAGGCAATGCAGACACAACAGATTAAAAATATAACTCCGCATAGTAATCGTACTTTATTTTTATCGAGATTAACTTTTTTTGTTCTTTTTTTTGCGCAGACTCTTTTTTTTGCAGGTCTGCGCTTTTTTACCTGCTTAGATGACACGCAGAGATTTTAACTTTTTTTTCAAACATAGGCAAAGTGCTGTGAGTGCATATTCTGGTTCATTGCGAATGCTGCTTTTTTGATTTTTTTAACAGCGCGAATTTCCATCTGGCGCACGGTTTCTGCACTTACACCAAGCGAAGCACTTAATTCTCTCAAAGTTGGAATATGGAGTTCGTTTTCAAAATTAAAACGACTGTAAATTACCTTGCGCTCAGAGTCGGAAAGTGAATTTACCATTTCCTTTATCTGTTTTTTGTCGTGCTCGCGTATAAAATTGCGTTCAGGATTATAAGAATTGTCTGCAATAAGGTCACCGATTGTAGCTGAACCGTCTTGAGAAGCTTCTATATCTATGCTTGTAACACTAAAAGAATACGAAAGAACTGATTCTATTTCTTCTATCGTTGTGCCGCAACATTCTGCCAGTTCTGCAGATGTTGCTTCGCGGTTTAATGTCTGTTTGTATTCTGTTTTAGCAGTTGTAATTTTGCGCAAAAGTTCTTCTTTACGATGAGGAAGAGTAATGAGTGAAGTTTTATTGTAAAGGTAGCGGAGCATGTACTGCAAAATCCAGTTGTAAGCATAGGTTGAAAACCTTGTTTTAAATCCATAATGAAATTTAGAAGCCGCTGCCATAAGCCCTAAGTTTCCTTCCTGAATTAAATCCATAATAGAAACCTTTGGTGTGTTGACAAATTTTTTTACAACGCTGATTACAAGCCGTAAATTTGAATTGATCAGTTGAGTTTCTGCCTTTTTACTGCCTTTTTCGATCTGTTTAGAGAGTGCAATTTCCTGCTCTGCTGTCAAAAGAGGATATCTTTGAATCTGTTTAATGTAAGTTTCCAGCATTTCCATTTTTTTTAACTCCCAGGTCTAAAAAATTATACAAATAATACAAAGCAAGAAGTATGCCAAGTTTCTTAACTAAACTTTAATAAAAACAGAAAAACTATCTTAATTATTTACAATATATGGAATTACAAAAGAAGAACGTTCTATAACACAAAAATCTTAAATGTCCAGTTTTATATAAAAAATTTAACACCTGTTCACTTTTTTATACGTTTTTTTATTTTTAGTATATTTTTTTATACAGTGCATTTTATGGGCGCAAACGAAAGATGCTGATTTTTACAAAAGAAAATAGCCCCGGGTGGAGTGGCGCCGTAAGGCGTTGCGCAGCAATAAAACCACGCAACACGGGATGCGGGATAAAGTTGTGCTCCAGAATTTCTCTTTTACCAATCTGCAAAAAAATGCTAGACTTTCGCTATTACAGTTAAAATTGTGAGGAATTTTATGTACGTTACTTGCTTAGACATGGAAGGCGTTATTGCCCCGGAAATATGGATTGAATTTTCAAAAGTTTCTGGAATACCGGAACTTAAACGCACAACACGCGACGAACCGGATTACGACAAACTTATGAATTATAGAATTGCGATTTTAAAAGAACATGGACTTACGCTAAAAGATATTCAGGATACGATTGCAAAAATTGATCCTCTGCCAGGCGCAAAAGAATTTTTAGATGAACTGCGTTCTTTAAGCCAGACAATTGTTTTAAGCGACACTTTTGAAGAATTTGCTGGTCCGATTTTAAAAAAATTGGGAATGCCGACAATTTTCTGCAATAGTCTGGAAGTTGATTCAAACGGTTTTATCGTAAAACACAGGATGCGCTGTGCTCAGTCAAAACTTTCGACTGTAAAAGCCTTGCAGTCAATTGGTTTTGAAACAATTGCATTTGGAGACAGCTACAACGATCTTGGAATGATTCAGGCAAGCAAAGCTGGATTTTTGTTCCGCACAACAGACAAAATTAAGGCTGATTATCCAGATATTCCGGCTTTTACAGAATATTCACAACTCTTAGAAGCAATCAAAGAAGTTTTAAAGAAATAAAAAAATCAGTTTGGCGTGCGTCTGGTTAAAATTAAACAGGCGCAGCGTTGCGCCCTCATCTGCCCTTTCCTACCCTAAAATTACGTCAAGTGTCATCATTAAAGTAAAACCAAAAGAAAATAAGACTGTTCCTATGTTTGAGTGGGTTCCTTCTGACATTTCTGGAATCAGTTCTTCTACTACAACATAAATCATGGCTCCGGCTGCAAAAGACAGGAGATACGGCAACACTGGAAGAACAAATGAACTTGCAAGTATTGTAAAAAACGCTCCAGCTGGTTCAACAGCCCCGGAAAGAGTTCCGTATAAAAAAGCCTTACTTTTTTTTGTTCCTTCTGCTTTTAACGGCATTGAAATAATCGCACCTTCCGGAAAATTCTGTATTGCAATTCCTAAGGCAAGGCTCAAGGCTCCAAGGGCAGAAATTCCTCCATTACCAGAAATAAAACCTGCATAAACGACGCCAACTGCCATTCCTTCCGGCAGATTGTGAATCGTAACAGCGAGAACCATCATTGTAGTTTTCTTTAAATGGCTTACGGGACCTTCTGCCTTTGATGAACCTAAATGCAAATGTGGAACTAAATTGTCGATTAAAAGCAAAAAGAGAATTCCAGCCCAGAAACCTGCAACTGGAGGAATAAAACACAACCGTCCAAGATGTGCTGACTGTTCAAACGAAGGCAGCAAAAGACTCCACACGCTTGCTGCAACCATTACACCGGCTGCAAATCCCTGCAATGCTTTTTGTACAAGAATATGCATTTGAGAGTGCATAAAAAAAACACAGGCTGAACCTAAAGTTGTTCCCAAAAAAGGAATCAAGAGCCCTGGCAAAATTGAATTTTCAAAAGAAAAACTAAAACCGTTCATTAAGTTAGATTATGCTAACAAAATGATTGTTTGTAAAGTTTTGTCTACGACTGGCTGCCCGACAAAAGTTCAATTTCGTCGTCTGTAAGTTCACGGTATTTGCCTGATTCAAGGGAACTGTCTAAAAATAAAGAACCCATTTTTACACGTTTTAAATAAACAACTTCGTTTCCCTGCTGGGCAAACATTCTTTTTACCTGATGGAATTTTCCTTCGTAAATCGTTAAAAAGCAGTCAACTTTTCCGCTGGAATTGAGTTGTGCACATTCGGAAAGTTTTTTTTCTTCTAGGCTCTCGCAATTATTTTTGTCGTACCATTTTAAGATAGAAGGAGAACAGTCAAAACCTGATTCGTTTTGTTCCCTGTCAATCCAAAATCCTTTGCTAAAAACTGATGTGTAATTTTCTTTTTGCTCTAAAGAAAGGCTGTCGCGCAAACCAACGGCGTAAGTTTTTGGAACATGAGTTTTTGGAGACAGTAAAGAATGAGTTAACTTTCCGTCTGTTGTAAGAATTAAAAGTCCTTCGGTGTCAATGTCGAGGCGGCCCATACAATGCAGGTCGCCGCCTAAAAACTTATGGCGCAGAGTTTCGTCCAAAAGGTCAAAAACGGTCGAATGTTCTCCGTCTTTATTGGCACAAACAACGTCTTTGCATTTGTTGAGCATAATATAAAGGTCGCGCTGCAAAGTTATTTCTTCGCCTTCAATTTCGAGAATGTCGCTGTCTATATCAACCTTTGCGGCCGGGTCGGTAACGAGTTTTCCGTTCAAAAAAACAACACGACTGTGGCAGAGCCTTTTTACGTCTTTTCGAGTGCCAAAGCCGTGATGTGCAAGAATTTTATCTAAGCGTTCGAGTTTCATCTTTTAAAACTGTAGTCTAGCGTTTTTCAATTGGAATATATGAACGTTCAGCAAGAATATTTTTGTATGCAGGACGGTAAATTCTTCCGCCGGCAACAATCTCTTCTATGCGGTGTGCAGACCAGCCGGCAATACGGCTTACTGCAAAAAGCGGAGTAAACAGTTCGCGAGGAATATTCAGCATTGAATAAATAAATCCGGAATAGAAATCGACATTTACACAGATTTTCTTTTCGTCGCCGTGTTTTTCGTAAATTACTTCCGGGCCGATTTTTTCAATCAGTTTGTAAAGATTATATTCATCTTCCAGACCTTTTTCTCTTGCAAGTTTTGCTGCATGGTCGCGGAGAATCGTTGCACGAGGATCGTTTATTGTATAAATTGCATGTCCAAGTCCATAAATTAAGCCTGTGTGGTCAAAAGCTTCTTTGCGGGAAATTTTGCGAAGATATTCGCGTACTTCTTTTTCGCTTGACCAGTCTTTTACGTGAGACTTAATATCGTCCATCATTTCTATAACACGGATATTTGCGCCTCCGTGTCTGTAACCTTTAAGAGAACCAACAGCAGCTCCAATTGCAGAATATGTATCTGTGTCGGCAGAAGAAACAACGTGAACCGTCAAAGAAGAGTTGTTACCACCACCGTGTTCAGCATGAAGAATAAGTGCAAGGTCAAGCAGTTTTGCTTCGTCGTCGGTAAAAGCCTTGTTGTTACGAATTAAGCGCAGGAAATTTTCTGCAGTAGAAAGTTCCGGGAGCGGATTGTGAATATACATTGACTTTCCATCATAATAGCGGCGTTTTGCCTGGTAACCGTAAGCTGTTAAAGTTCCAAAGCGGCTGATAAGTTCAATACACTGACGCAAAACATTAGAAAGCGCACGTTCTTCCGGATTTTTGTCATAAGAATATGAAGCCAGAACACCACGCGCAAGTTTGTTCATAATATCCGCAGATGGAGCTTTCATAATCATGTCTTCGGTAAAGTTTGGAGGAAGAGTTCTTAATTCACCGAGATAATTTTTAAACAGATCAAGTTCTGCCTGTGTTGGAAGTTCACCAAACAAAAGAAGGTAAACAGCCTGTTCATAGCCAAACTGATTATGTGCCTGAGCATCGCTGATTAAGTCTGCAACGTTGTAGCCGCGATAAAGGAGTTTTCCTGGAATTGCAATTTTTTTGCCGTCTTTTACTTCGTAACCTACAACATCACCAATACTAGTAAGACCGACAAGAACACCGGTTCCATTTGCATTTCGAAGACCACGTTTTACGTCGTATTTTTCGTAAAGTCCTGGATCAATCGGGTCATTGCGTTCTGCAAGAACTGATAAACGTCCAATAAAAAGACTTTCGGTGTCCATCATGAAGCCTCCTGAAAAAAAACTGCATAAATATGCATCACTTTTTAATAATTATTCATAATTATACAATTTTAAAGATATGTATGCAATAATCCCGGTTTTGTATGCTTTACGCAAAATTGAATTTAGTTTATTTTCTAGGCATTATTACAGATACTTTTAGAAGTAAATATTTAGCTTAAATGTCGGGTTTTTATTCAGATGATATAAATTGAATAAGTGGGTAAACGCGCTTTTTTTTTGTTTAACATGTCAAATGGCCGTAGTCGGGGTTCTGACCAAAACGCACATTGAGCTTGACTCAACCGTGCGGATTTGG
>CAVKVK010000021.1:0-24289 GCA_963659855.1 Parabacteroides distasonis
GAAAAATATGAAAAAAGTTTTTCTCTCTTTGTGCATGTTTTTTTTTACGTTTTCTTTGTCTGCACAAAATGAAAATTCCTCAATTCAGATTCTTCTTCCAAAAACGGCTTACACTGGCGATCGTTGCGAATTAAAATATGTTTTTCGGACTGATGCCGATCTTTTTGGAACTCATTCTCGGGAAAAAACAATTCAATCGCTGGAACTTACAACTGATTTTGCGGCTTTTAACAGACTTGAACAAAAATGTAAGGTTTATAAAGCGACTCTCGAACATTCCGGATTTGAATATACGCTTTCTGTTTTTTTTATTCCCTGGCAGAGCGGAATTATTGATTTTCAGCCTTTTGATCTTGCAGGTCTTGTGCGAAAAAGTTTGAACATAAATACTTCCGGGGCAGTTTTTTCTGTTGATTTGTCCCCGGTTACAATAAATTCCCTTGCACAAAAAATGGGCGTTACAAGTCTTTGTCCTTCTAAAGGGCCGATGATTTTGCCTGGAACAACCTTTCTTCTGATTGTTCTTGTAGCCTGCACCGTTGTTTGTCTTGCGTTTCTGGTTTTTATTCTTTCAAAAATTCCTTATTTTGTTTCTTTTATTATTTTGGGGCGACGCAGAAGACAGTTAAAAAAATCTTACAAACAGACTGAAAGGCTTTTTAAGCGTAGCCTTAAACAAAAAATTGATGATGTTCAGTTTTGTCAGCAGATTTCTACAGTTTTGCGGCTTTTTTTGTCGGAACGTTTTGACAATGATTTTATGTTTTTAACTGATGACAGACTTTCCGGTAAATTTGAAGAAATTACCTGCGGTTCAATTAATGAACTTCAAACTCTTGCAATCGGCGACGTTATAGAAGTCTTAGAGAGATGCAGTTACATTCGCTTTGCTAAAAATTCAATTGATTCAAAAAAATTGCCTCGTCCTTTGTACGAAACTGAACTTGCAGAAGGCGAAAGACAATTGCTTGTAAGGCGATGTCTTGAAGCTTCCAGAATTTTTACTTTTGAAACTTCAAAAAACTCTGCGGAAGAAGGTGTGCCACAATGATGAGTTTTGAAAATCCTGTTGCCTTTGTTTTTTTATCACTGATTCCTCTTTTGTTTATTTTTAGAAAATTAAAATTATTTAAGAAAACTGCTTTTCCAATTGTTTTGTCCGACTGGAACGGAAAGAATTTTGTCTGGAAAAGCCGTTCACTTCAATTTTCTACACTTATTGCAACGGCTTTTTGTATTATTGGTTTTGTTCTTCTTGTCTGTTCGCTTGCAAATCCTGTAATTCAAAATCAGGAAAAAGTTTATACTTCAAAAGGTGCAGACATTCTTTTTGTCTTGGACACAAGTCCTTCAATGGCTGCCCGCGATATTGCAAATATGACTCGCCTTGAAGCAGCCCAGCAGGGAATTCACACTCTGGTAAAAAATAATCGTGGAGCGGCTTTTGGCCTGGTTGCAATGGCAAGCGAAGCGGCTTCTCTTGTTCCGCCGACAGTTGACCATGATTTTTTTCTAAAAAGACTGGATTCTCTTGTAATTGGCGGACTTGGAGAAGGTTCAGCACTTGGAACTGGTTTGAGCAGCGCTGTCTATCATCTGATTGCTTCTAACGCTCCAAAAAAATGTATTGTTTTAATTACAGACGGCGAAAACAACGCGGGTTCTATTCATCCGGAAACTGCAGCACGCCTTGCAACAGACAATGGAATTACTCTTTATATTTTTGGAATTGGTACAAAAGGTTCTGTTCCGATTGAATATGTTGATCCGCAGACTGGAAAAGTTCATGCGGGATATTATGATTCTGATTTTGACAGTTCTTCTCTTGAACAGCTTGCCTACATTGGCGGTGGTCGCTATTTTGGAATTGAATCTACTCTTGAACTTGCAGAAAACCTTGATTTAATCAGCCGGAAAGAAAGCGTTTCGCAGAGTTTTCATTATAAAGCGCAGATAAAAGAACTTTATTCTTATTTTTTAATCTTGAGTGCAGTGTTTTTCTTTTGTTCGTGGATTGTGCACCGTATATTTTTGCGGGAGATTTTGTAATGATTTTAGTTGAACGACCATTTGCATTTCTTTTTTTAGTTTTATTGATTCCATTTGTTTTGTGCGATTTTTATCGTTACAAAAAGGTTGTAAAAAGTCTTGGAATTATCAACTTAATGGATAATTTAAAGCAGAACAAAGCGTATTCACATTACGCAAAATCTGTTTTTTTAAGAACTGCTTTTCGTTTTTTTGCGTGCATTTGTGCAGTTTTTGCTTTTGCAGGAATTTCCTGGGGAACAAAGGTTGTGCCGGTTCAAAAAAGCGGAGATGCAGTTGCACTTGTTTTTGATATTTCTTACAGCATGAATGCAACCGACGCTCCTGGAGGATTAAGCCGTCTTAATGCTGCAAAAGAGTATGTGCAGGGACTTTTAGAGAGAATGGAAGGAACAAGTGTAAGTATTGTTCTTGCAAAGGGCGATGGCGTTGTTGCAGTTCCATTAACAGATGATAAAAACAGCATAGATTCAATTTTGAACAATCTTTCTCCTCTGCTTATGACTGCAAGCGGTTCTTCTGTTGGCAAAGGAATTACCTGTGCAATACAGTCGTTTTCCAAAAATTCAAGTCAAAATGCGCATATCTGGGTTTTTACAGACGGAGACGAAACTGACAATCTTTTACTTCCTTCGCTGGAAGACGCTGCGCGTTTTGGATTTCCGGTTACAATGATTGGTTTTGGAACGGCAAAGCCTGTAGAAATTACAGCCGGTGACGGAGTTACAAAGGTAAAGACTTTTTTAAATGCCGAAAAAATGATTGATGCCGCAGCTACGGCCAGTAAAAAAATTCTTTCTCCTAAAAAATTTGGAAGGGCGGAGAATTCCATAACTTATGTTGCTGCAGATTCCGAAGGTTCTGCTTATGTTTTGTTGAATCAGCTTTCTGATAAAAAAACATCCGGAGAAACTTTTGAAGTTCAGCGGCTTTCGCATCATAAAATGTTTATTTTTCTTTCAATAATGTTTTTTGTTTTTTCGTTTATTGCTTCTGAACTTGATTTTGGCCATTTGTTTAATTCAAAAAAACTTTTTATTGCCAGCGTCTTTGTTCTTAGTTTTTCTTTTATGTCGTGTAAGTCTCAAAAAGCGTCTGTTCTTGCAGGAAATTTTGACTGGCTGGAAAAAAAATATCAGAGTGCAACAGCCCGTTTTTTGCGTTCATATAATAATGCAAAACTGGAAGAAGATAATCTTACTGCCGATTATTGCAGTTATAATCTGGCTTCAACTTATATTATGCAGGAAGAATACGAAGCTGCCATTTTGCGTCTTGAACAGGTTTCGCCAGAAGCAGACCAGAAATTGCAGACGGCGGTTTTTTATAATCTTGGAATTATTGCAGGCCGCAACGGCGATTTTGAACTTTCGCGTGAATATTTTAAAAAAGCGGTTTTAGCAGATTCTTCAAATATAAATGCAAGACTCAACCTTGAATTTGTAATGCAGCAGTTAGAAAGCCGGCAGACACAATCTGCAGAAAAAGAAATGACTGCCGTGAGTGTAGATAAAAATGGAGAAACGCTTTCAAATGCGGTCTTTACACTAATTCAACAGGAGGAACAGGAACGATGGCAAAAACTTCAATCAAACAAAAAAGATTCCTCTGTCGTGGATTATTAACATTTTTAGTTTTGTTAAATGGATTTTTTGTTAATGCAAAAACGCCTTCAGCTTCTGCAATACGAAGATTAAAGGTTGAACCAGATTCCAATGCTTTTTTTACGGCTCAGGAAAATGGTTTTACGTTAAAAATTCCAGGCACAGACCCTTTACTCGTTCAAACAGATATGCCTCAGCTCCCGGAAGGAATTCAACTTATAACTTCAAAAAAAGAAGAATATGTGAGCGAAAAGGGTGAACGTGGAACTCTTGTTCATCTTTGGTTTACTTTTAAGGAAACTGGCCCGGTTCGTTTGCCTCCGCTAATCGTAATTATTGATGAACGAACGTTTTATCTTCCATTTGGAAATGTAACTGTTTTTGAAAATCCAAATTTAATCAGCCCTCAGCTTTTAGTTGATTTTATTTCCGGGGCAAAATTGAATCGTTCAAATGGAGAAATAAAAGTTTACGAAGCTGTTGCCGGCCAGGAAATTATTTATGAACTTAAATTAAAGTATTTTTCGCAAATTCTTTCGTTTGACTGGCAGCTTCCAAAAGATTCACTTTTTAAAGAATTAAACCGTTCAGATTATGCGCGTGGAAAAAACGCCGGCAGAAATTTTTCTGATCAGGCTTTGAGCGTTGCACAATTCAGCTGGAAGCCGCTTGTTCCAGGTGAATACATAATGCCTCCGGTTTCAATTTCGGCAGTTGCATATAATGGAAGCACCCGCAGTTTAAGTGTTCCGCGAATTGTAATAAAAGTTGTTTCAGAAGAAAACAAACAGACACAAAAAACTGTAAATAAAGAATTTTCTAAAAAGATTTTTGGTTCAGCCTTTACTCAAAAGCAGGCCACGAATTACCAAATAACTAAAAGTGAATTTTCTAATGAGAATTCTAAAAAACTTGCAGAACTCCGCTCAATAGAAAAAAATTCTTTCTTTTTTCAAAAAGCGCGCAAACAGCGTGCAGAATTTGAAGTTTTACACGGACTTTCGGTTGCAGAAAACGAAGTAAATGTTCCGCTTGCAAGATTATTTTTTATTTTGACCTTTATTTTTATTTTTTTAACTGTTTTGTCAGCTGTTTTAAGAAAAAAAGTAGTTTCTGTCGTATTTTTAATTTTTGCAGTCGTTTTTATTGTTTTTAGTGCAATTGCAGGCAACAAAATAGCAGACGAATATGCAATTTTTGCTGGTGGAAACATTACGCCGGTTCCAGAAGAAACTAGTTCAGCGGTTCATAAAACGGAAGGCGGTTTAAGAGTTCAAATTGTCGAAAAAACTGGCGACTGGTTTTACATAACTGCAAACGATGTTAACGGCTGGACAAAAAAAGAAAACATATACGAAATAAAATAGCGAGGTTTATATGGATTTTGGAGATATTTTAGAACAGTGGTCACAAGTTCAAAAGACAAATTCAAAAAAGAATAACGCACAAAAACAGATTCCTCAGGTTAGTCATAAAAAAGCGAATGCTCCAACAGCAGAAGAAAAAGCATTGATTGCTCAAGGTTATAAAAAAACAGCCCGTGGACAAATGGAAGAAGATGCAAAAAAAACAGTAAACCCAATGGAATTCTGGTTGCGTCGTTATGGAACAATCGATAAAGATCGTCTTAACGAAGAAAGCGAAGAATCTGGCAGAATGGAAAGCCGTGAATATTTAAAAAATATGAAGCCAGAAGCAAGAATTGACTTACACGGATTTACCCGCGACGAAGCCTGGGCAAAACTCGAAAGTTTTATAAACGACTGTCTTAGACGTGGATTTAAAAAGATAGAAATTGTGCACGGAAAAGGAATTCACAGCCACGGCAGCGATCCTGTCCTGGGACAGATGGTGCGTACATTTATTGAACAGAACAAACACTGCGGAATAAGCGGACACAACGACAAAAATCATGGCGGTTCAGGCGCAACCTGGGTTTTATTAAAATAATCTCAAAACATATAGTTAAAAAATTGTTTTTATATTGTAACCCGTTCAAAAAATGATTATTTTTATTTTGTAAAAGGTTAACTTCTGGCGCATATGTGGCTGTCCAGAAAAAAGGAACATACATTGGAAGATTTATACGAAACATTGGGCGTTCAAAAGAACGCAACTCAGGAAGAAATAAAATCAGCATATCGTAAACTTGCAATGAAGTATCATCCGGACAGAAATCCCGGAGATAAATCTGCCGAAGAAAAATTTAAAAACATTACTGCAGCTTACGATGTTTTGGGCGACGAAACAAAGCGCAGAAATTATGACAGTTTTGGTTCTGCGTCTTATGGACAGCAGCAATATAATCAGTCTTATAATCCGTGGGGAGCTTACGGTTTTGGTGGTTCTACTGGTTCTAATCAAGGCGATCCGTTCTGGCAATGGACAAATTACGGTAACCAGAATTCTTCAAATGGAGAACGCCGTACATATTATTACAGGTATGAAGAGCCAAAGAAAAATTATTCTCGCGGAGAATGGTTTGCTGAACTTTTGCGCAGTGTTGCACTGTTCGTATTCTGTCTGATTTTTATGCGTTTTAGTCTTTTTATTTTTCCGATTGGACCAATTTTGTGCCTGGCCGGACTTTTTAAAGGTTTTACAGGAGCCGCAAAAAGTTTGTGTGGAATTTTTTCACCGAAAACAAAACAATAATCAGGAAAAATAAAAAAGCCTGCGATTTTTTTCGCAGGCTTTTTTTGTATCTTAGCGTTCGCGGAAAATTATACGACCGCGGTTTAAATCGTATGGAGAGAGAGCAACTTTTACACTGTCGCCCGGAACAATTTTTATGTAATGCTTGCGCATTTTACCTGAAAGATGTGCCATGATTACGTGTCCGCCATTCTTTAATTCAACACGGAACATAGTATTTGGCAATGCCTCTTTTACAACTCCTTCAACTTCTATAGCTTCTTCTTTAGCCACAATTCCTCCAAAAAAAGTTTGCCTTTTTGTAAGTTCTTTATTATATTTATTATCTACTTATAAAAAATCTTGTCAACGGGAGTACGGCTATGGAAAAAGCATTCATTGAAAAAATGAGAGAGAAATTAACTGAACAGAAAAACACAATTCTTGGATCTCTTGCTGCACAAAGTGAAGATTATAAAAAAATTGTTGAAGGTGGCGAATCTGGAGACGAAATAGACGTTGCATCTGATGTTGTTGACGGTCGTCTGCTTGAATCTTTGGGCACACAGGATTCAAATCGTCTGCAGATGATTAATAACGCTCTTGACCGCATTAAGCAGGGAACTTATGGCCGCTGTTTAATGTGCAAGGAAGAAATTCCTCAGGAACGTCTGGAAGCAATTCCTTATGCATTTTTGTGCATTGACTGTCAGACAAAAAATGAGCGCCAGAACCGCTAGTTTTTAAATTTTGTAAGTTATAATTTTTTTGTTGTCCGGATATGCAAGTTCTGTATATCCGGCTTTTTTTGCTAATTTTAGTGCAAGTTCAAACCTGCCGTCTAAATTTTCTGCACTGTGCGAATCTGAACTCAACATAACAGGCACATTTTTTTCGTGCAAAAGCGTTAAAAAATAAAGAGAAGGATAGGGAGTTGTTGTGTAGCCTCGCGTTATTCCGCCGGTATTTATTTCTGCAATTACTCCGCTTTTTTTTATTGAATCTGCCGTAAGTTTTAATTGTTCTTTGTACCAGGATTCTTCTTCATTAAAAAATGGTGATTTTTCGTTAAATTTGCGCACTAAATCCGGATGCCCGATAATCGAAAAATTGCAATTTAAAAGCATTTCGCGCTGAGTTTCAAAATAATGGCAGATCATATTTTTTGCGCTGCCGTTGTAAAGCGTTTTTATTCCTTCAAAAAGTTTCTCTGCGCTCCAGTCAACTGGCATTGTTTTTTCGGCGCAGGATTCACCGTTATTTAAATAATGCACAGAGCCGATTAAAAACTCTGGTTCAAATTCTCTATAAGAGTCAAAATCCGCTTTACAAAATCCTTCGATGTAATCTGCTTCAAAACCGTATTTTATTTCTATTTTGTCTGCATATTTTTGTTTTAAGTGCAGAATTTCTGTTTTGTATGATTTAAATTCTTCTGTTTTTATGCTGTCTCCAAACGGAAAAGGCCAGGTTGAATGGCTTGAAAATCCCAGAATCTTAAAACCTTTTTCAATTGCAGAAAGTACGTTTTGTTCCAGAGTGTTTTTGCCGTCGCAAAATGTTGAATGAGTATGAAAATTAATTTTTATTGGAAAGCTTTCGTTATTCAATTTTGTCTCCGCCTTATTGTTCATTTTCTTTTATAAATTTTTGAACAAGTTTTTTAAATTGATCATATTCGTGCCTGAATTCTTCCAGATTGAACTGACAGCCAGAAACATCCCCTGCTTTTGCTGCTAAATTCAACCTTTTTCCGTATTCAGCAAGTCTTTTTGCGCTTACTGTTCCTGAACTTCCGCTTAAAGAGTGACCGATTCTCCGTAAAGTTTCAAAATCCTGTGTTTGAATGGCGCTTTGGGTTTGTTCAATAAAGGTTTGAGTTTGTTCTATGTAGGTTCTTAAAATAAGGCAGGCTGCGTCTATATCGTTGCTTACTGTGTCTAAAAAATCTTCTTCGTCCCAGGCTTTGCCTGAATTTATCGTGTTGAGTTCCAGTGTTGTAACGGCGCTTAAAAAAGGAAGTTCCATAATTGGCTGCCAGGTGTCGAGCAGTTTTCTGATTGTTTCTCTTTTAAAAGGTTTTACGATTATGTCGTTGATTCCAATTTTTTTATAAGCTTCAAAATCGTCTTTATCATTGTTTGCCGTGCATGCAATGATTATTCCTTTGTAACCGTTTTTGCGGATTTCGGAAGTTGCTTCAATTCCGTTTTTTACAGGCATTTGAATGTCCATAAAAATTAAATCCATTTCCGGCGTTTTTTGAATCTGTTCAACCGCCTGCTGTCCATCTTCTGCCAGAAAAACATCTGCTCCAAACTTTCTTAAAAATGTTTCGAGT
The DNA here is from genome assembly GCA_963659855.1 of Parabacteroides distasonis. GTDB lineage: Bacteria > Spirochaetota > Spirochaetia > Treponematales > Treponemataceae > Treponema_D. The sequence continues at coordinate 8,629 of CAVKVK010000021.1, forward strand.
AATTTTCTGTTTACAGGATGATCTTCTGCAATGAGAATTTTTTTGCCTTTTGCGATTGAAGACTCATCAACTGTTTCGAGAGCTGCAATTGTATCGTCGTCGGCAAGTTCAAGTTCGTCTATGCTGTCGATTTTATTGTGCAAAGAATCGTAAAGAAGATCAAAAACTTTTTTTCGCTTAAAAGGCTTATAAAGATAACCTTTAAACCAGTTGAGCATTTTCATTTTTGCTTCGCTTTTCATCTGTCCTTCTGGAACAAGAAGATAAAGTGAAGGAATATTTTTTATTTCTTTTTTATTTTGAATATCGTTTGCAAGATGCCAGCCGTCAATAAAAGGCATGAGCATATCAAGGAATGCAATTGTAAAAGGTTCATTATTTTTTTCTGCCTGAATAAGAAATTCTATTGCTTTTTGAGCTGAACAAGCGGTTTTTATGTTTTTAATTCCTGCGTGGAACAAAATATTCGCAAGTGAAGCAGATGCAAGTGCGTTATCTTCTACAATTAAAACTTTTTCGTTTTGTAATGCACAAAGATTGTCTGTTTTATTCAATTCTTCAAAATCTGGTGCAGGCGAAAAAGGAAGAGTGAACCAGAAGCACGAACCGCCTTCTTTTGGTGAACTAACGCCGATTTTTCCATTCATCAAAGTTACAAGATTTTTGCAGATAGAAAGACCGAGCCCGGTTCCACCGAATTTTCTGTAAGTAGAAATGTCGCCCTGATAGTAATTTGTAAAAAGTTTTGACTTTTGTTCTTCTTTTACGCCAATTCCTGTGTCGGTTATTTTAAAAAGCAAAAAATCGTTCTGTTTTTGTAATTCAACATGAACAAAACCTTTGTTTGTAAATTTTACAGCGTTTTTCAGCAGGTTTAAAATTATCTGCTGAATGCGTACCGGATCGCCGGTTATTATCGCCGGAACTGAAAAATCAATGTCTGTAATAATTTCCAGCCCACGGTTAAAGGCTTCAATACTGATTAAATCTACAACCTGTTCAGTTAATTCAACAATGTTAAAAGGAACTGATTCAAGTTTAAATTCCTGCGAACGGATTTTTGTAAAATCAAGAATATTGTTTGCCAGATCGAGCAGAACGTCAGCGCTAAATTGAATCTGCCTTATGTATTCGCGCTGTTCGCTGTCCATGTTTGTTTCCTGCAAAAGTTCAACATTACCGATTATCGTTTGTATTGGTGTGCGGATTTCGTGCAATGTACTTGCAAGGTAACGGCTTGCTTCGTCGAGACTGTCGGCTTTATCAGATTTTTCCATTTATGATTTCGAGAGCCTTTTGAAGAATGAATTCTGGTTTTTGTGGTTTTATAAGGTAAGATTTTGCTCCCAGATAAATTGCCTGAACAATTATATCCTGTTTTGCAGCCTGCGAATAAACAAGAATCGGGCTTTTTACAGAACGCTGCTGAAGATTTCGCAAAATGTCAAATCCGCTGATTCCTGGCATAAAAATGTCGAGAATAATCAGAGTGTAATTTTTAGAATTTGCTGCAGCCAAAAATTCCTGCCCGCTTGCAAAAAGTTCGCAGTTTGCATTAAGAGATTTAAACGCAATGGAAAGAAGCTGGCGTACAACAGCATCATCATCAACGATCGCAATATTGAATACAGAAGAATTGTCCTGTTTTTTTTGCTCTGTGCCTGTTCCTGAGTCAGAATAAAAACGCATTTCAACTGAACCGTCGTCAGAAGTTCCAGTGTCTGTAAGAATCTGGTCAGAAATAATTTCCTGCACAGTTGAAGAAGCTTTTCCTTCTACTACAGAATTCAGGACTTCGTTTAAGCTTGAAACAACTTCAATTCCAAAATATTCTGTGTGGCCTGCAATAAATTCCTTTGCAAAATCGTCGAGAGAAAGAACTTTTACGTTTTTGCGTTCAATCCGCTTGTCTGCAAGAATGTTGTCAAAAAGAAGTTCCATGTTGGAACCGTCAACAAAACTTAAAGAAAGGTCTGTCATCATGACAATTACTTTTGGACTGTCGAGACGGTTTTTGTCCATAAGTTCTGTAAGTTTGTATTTTAACAGGGACATTTTTTCGCGGTTCATTCCCTGGGCAATTTCTATAAAAATAATATTTTTGTTAAGGTGAATTTCCAGCACGCACGGAGTAATGTCCATGGTAAATGCAGAGCGTAAGATCTGGCCGATTGATTCAAAAAAAATGTCAAACTTGATTGGCTTTGTAAAATATTTTGCAACTCCAAAATGAATAAGCTGATTAACACGGTCTTTTTCGATATGAGGACCGGAAATAATCATTGGAATTCGTACTGTGTTTGGATTTTTTGCCTTTTGTTCAAGAAAATCAGACATATCTTCGATAGAAGATTCAATGTCGAGAATAATTAAATCCGGCAAGAGTGACGACATTTTTATTACGGCGTCTCTGTGTCCCTGGGCTGTTTCAACGGCAATGTTTTCTTCAGTCAGTTTTTCTTTTAAAAATTCCCGGAACATAAGGGAAGCATCAATAATTAAAACCTGCTTTTTTGGAAGTTGTGCCATAACTTAATTTTAGAATAATGTAAAGGACTTTTCAACGATGAATTTTATTAGAAGAGAGAATATAAAAAACTGTGGCGAAGAAAATTTGAAACGGAATATTCTCCTGTTTTTCCTTATAAAAAAAATGTTAAAAGTGTTCTTACGTTTTTTGTTTGTGCTAAAATATTGCCATGAATATTGCTGTATTTTTAGCTCCTGGTTTTGAAGAAATCGAAGCTTTTACTGTTGTTGACTATTTAAGAAGAGCTGAACAAAACGTTGTAACTGTAAGCGTTCCGGAAGACGGTTGTCCTGTAGAAGAAATTATTGTAAAAGGAAGCCACAATATAACTGTAACGGCTGACCTTCTTTTAAAAGATTTTATAAAAACTACGGAAACTTCTTTTCCTGATGCAATTTATTTTCCGGGCGGAATGCCTGGCGCAAAAAATCTTGCAGACAACCAGTTTTTGTTCAACTTTACGATAAAAATGGCTCGTAGTGGAAGAATTGTTGCTGCAATGTGTGCTTCCCCAGCCGTTGTTCTTGCTCATACAGGAATTCTTACTAATCGCAGATGGACGTGTTACCCTGGAATGGAAGACCAGGTTGCAAAATGGTGCGGAAGTGAATTAAAGGCTAGTGAATTAACTGAAAATTCGCATCATATAAAAAACGTTCCTTTTGTCCTTGATAATAATGTATTAACAGGCCGTGGCCCGGGAACTGCCGAACAATTTGCAATGAAGTTTGTAGAAATGTGTGCCGGTGAAGCAGTTGCACAAAGAATTCATGACGAAAGCTGCCAGCGTTAATTTTGGGCTGACTCAAAAACCACGGGGCGTTGCGGGGTGTCCCCGCAGGGTGGGGTAGCGTAAAACAAAAAAAGCCAGACTTTTATGGTCTGGCTTTTTTTGTTTGCAGCGAGGGGCGGTGCTCCGCCCCACCTTATTATAAAAACTACGGGCGAACGATGATGTCTGCAAGTTCAGGATGTTTTTCGAGTTCCTTTACGAGAGCAGCTTCGCGAGCCTTGTTCTTGTATGAAGGCTCCTGGAAAGAATACTTGAAGTTTGTGTGAACATCGTATGTTCCGTTCATGATTGCAAAAGCATCTTCTGTCATTACAAGTTCTTCGTCTGTTGGAATAACGAAAACCTTTACTTTTGAATCGTCTGCAGAAATGCATGTTTCTGCGTTGCCTGTGTTTGCAAGTTCGTTCTTTTTAGGATCGATTTTTACACCCATCCATTCAAGACCTTCGAGTGCGCGGCCACGGATCATTGCTGAGTGTTCGCCAACACCTGCTGTGTAAACGATTGCGTCAACTGGTCCGATTGCAGCCATGTAAGCGCCAAAATATTTCTTGAGGCGGTAAACTTCCATGTCAACTGCGAGCTGTGCGTCTGCGTTTCCTTTTTCTGCTGCATCTGCAATGTCGCGGCGGTCAGAAGAAAGACCTGTAAGACCAAGAAGACCAGACTTTTTGTTCATTGCTGTGTCCATTTCATCTGCGCTCATTCCTGTCTGTCTCATGATATAGAATGGAAGAGCCGGGTCCATGTCTCCAGTGCGGGTTCCCATTACGAGACCTTCGAGCGGAGTAATACCCATTGAAGTATCAAAACAGCATCCGTTTTTAACAGCGCACATAGAAGCACCGTTACCAACGTGAGCAATGATTACATTTGTGTCTTTAGGTTCTTTGTGCAAAAGAACAGAAGCGCGCTTTGCTGTATAAAGGAAAGAAGTTCCGTGGAAACCGTAGCGGCGTGCAGCGTATTTTTCGTACCATTCTTTTGGAACAGCGTAGCGGTAGCTTGCCGGTGGCATTGTCTGGTGCCATGCTGTGTCCATAACTGCAACGTGAGGAACGTTTGGAAGAACTTTCTGTGCAGCTTCAATACCCATGATGTTTGCAGGCATATGGAGAGGTCCAAGACCAATTACAGAGCGGAAAGTATCCAGAACTTCCGGAGTAACTTTTACAGACTTTGTAAATTTGTCTCCGCCATGGAGTACGCGGTGGCCGACAGCGCCAATAACGCTCATGTCAGCAATTACGCCGTGATCTTTGTCTGTGATTGCTTCAAGAATAAGTTCGATTGCTTCTTTGTGTGTTGGACAAGGGCTTTCCTTTACAAATTTGTCCTTTCCCTTTGGCTTGTGAGTAATAACTGAGCCAGGAGCAGTAACGCGTTCAACAACGCCTGTAGCCAAAACATCTTTGTTGTCCCAGTCATAAACCTGATACTTTGCTGATGATGAACCGCAGTTCAAAGTCAAAATTACCATCGTATTTCCTCGTAAATATATAAAAAAATAAAATATCAGAAATTATAATGACGTAAAAAATTTTATTCAATTACTGTGATTTTAAAAACAAAATTTTGATTTTTTGTGGGAGCCACAGAAGTTGCGTCGTGTGGACAGTCTCTGCCGGCTTTTCGCAGTTCCGCTGTCCGCTCCATTGGCGCAAAGCGCCAACGCCGTCGGCGCTGCTACAATCCGGGCTAAATCTCTGTAAATTTGCACAGATTTTGCGGAGTGGGCATAAAAACAATTCTCGCCTGTAAAAAAATGACAGGAGGTCATATTGAACGCATTGCAGATTTTTTTAATACAAACAAAAAAAAAGTAAAAAAAATGGCCACCAGGGATGGTGGCATAAAAGACGAGCGAGAATTTTCAAAAAGCCGTTGCTTTTTGAAACCAATTCTCGCCAATAAAAAAATGACAGGAGGTCATTTTTTTATTGCTACATTTACAGGCATTTCCGTCTGCGTCTGCTTAAAATACATATTCTTAAACGGATGAATGTCTAAGGCGTTTGTATACCAGCCGCCAATCTGTTCAAGGTTTATTGCATGCAGACTGATTGAATGGCTTATTGGCAGAACAACTGCATCATCAAGAAGGATCTGTTCGGCTTGTCCCAAAAGTTTATAGCGTTCTGCTGCATTTGTTTCGTTGTCTGCAAGGTTTAATGTCTGATTAAATTCTTCGTTTTTCCATTCAGTCTGGTTTAAAGTTGAGCCTTCACGGAATAATTCAAGAAAAGCCAGCGGATCTGCAAAGTCTCCAATCCAGGAATAGCTGAACATATCGTATTTTAAGTGCGGAATGCTTGAAAGATAGCGTTCATCAGAAATTTTAAATGGAACAAGTTCAACTCCAAGAGGCTTCCAGGCATTGTGCAGAATTTCTGCAAGATTTTTCATGTAGTCTGTGTCTGTAATTCCAAATGTAAGTTCAAGTTTTTTGTCCTGTTCAATTCCTGCGTTTTTACGCGCCTGAATCATCATTTCTAATGCTTCGTCTTCGTTGTTGTATTCAAGTCCTTCAACTTCCGGGTAACCTGAAAGCGGATAAACAAGAGTTGTTGCGTTTATTAAATTTCCTTTGCGAAGTTCATTCCAGGGAACAGCCATTAAAAGCGCATTCCTGAATTCTGCATTGTTCCAGAGTGGATTTCTGCAGGTAAAGAAAAGATAAGTTGTTCCAAAAATTGCGCTGATTCTAATTGAATTTTTATTTAGCAAAAGATTTGTATCAACTGCCGACATACCCCAGTCGGTGCGTCCCGTATTAAAAAGCCAGGCATTTTCTTTTGAATCATTCGAAAAATTTATTTCAATATGTTCGAGAGCTACATTGTCAGCGTCCCAGTATTCTTTATTTTTTAAAAGAACTAATTTTTTTTCGTCTTTAGATTCAACCGTGTACGCTCCAGAAAAAACATTTTCTTCCTTGCTTACTACAGAAAAAGCGTGGTGGCATAAAAGTCGTGGCAGGTGAGCAGCCGGAGTATTTAGCGTAACTGTAAGAGTCTGTCCTTTTGCCTTTAAGCCAACCTGAGTTTCGTCTGCAAGCCCGAGACGATATTCTTTTATGCCTTTTATGCAGTCAAGCAAGGAAGCGTACGGCGCCAAAGGCGTTTTCTGAAGGCGTAGCCAGCTGTCAATTACATCATCTGCAGTAATGATTTTTCCATTACTGAATTTTGCATTTGAGCGGAGTGTAAAAGTCCAGCGTTTTTTGTCGCGTGAAATTCTATAAGTAGAAGCAATTGCAGGAAGTGGATCTAAAGTTTTTGGATCGTAGCAAAAAAGTCCTTCCTGCAAAGAATTTATAAACTGTGCTTCGTTTGTGTAACTTGAAGTATGCGGATTTAAGTCGAGAGGACTTTCAATAGCAGAAATTTCAAATGTCCGCTGTAATTGCGGGTCAAAAGGGTGTTGATTTGAATTATTGTTTTCTTTGTTTTCTGAATCAGAAAGATTTTCAATTTCTTCCTGTTCATTTAGAATTTTGTCTAAATCGTCGTAATCATCTGCAAAGACGGAATTTGTAAAAACTGCAAATGCAAACAAGGCAAGCGCAGCTTTTACAAAAAAATTATTTTTTTTAATCATTCTTAATTCCTAACTTTCTTAACTGAGCCTCTTCTTCTACATAAGCTGTGTATTCTGAGCGGTGCTGGTTTGCTTTAACCACAGAATTTTTTAAGGCAGTAATTTCCATTTTTAAGCCCTTGATTTTTGGCCTGTTAGAAGGATTTGGTGCGCTTTTAAAGAATTCATCTAAACCGTTCATTATTTTTAACATATGGTTACATTCAGAAATCTGCTGATTTACGTATTCCAAGATTTTATCTTCGCTCATTTTGCTTAATTTTTCGTAAATCGGTGCTTTGCGGATTCCTGCAGAAGAATAACGTCTGGCCCGTAAGTCAAGTTCGTTCAAAAATTGAATATAATTTACTCTTTCGTGAACGTTTGTATCTGTTGTCGGGTCATTTACTGTAATCTGGTAGTAAACTGGTTTTTCTTCCATATTAAAAGCTTTGCGAAGTGCTTTTTTAAATTTTTCCCAGAAAGAATTGTGTTCACTTTCTAAAACGTCGTGATTTTCTTCTATCTTTTCTTTTGCCTGTAAAAGCTGTCCTGGCATTGCGCCAAACACTCTAAGTGCAATTAAAAGGATTTCTTTTGTATCAACTTTTACTTCTTTTTCTGCCTGAGTGCTGTTTTCAACTTCCAGTTTTTTTAAGAGTGCGTCCTGAAGCTGCTGCTTTTTTGGTCCCTGATCTTCTGCAATTATTTCTTCGATTAGTTCATTATAAAAAGGAACTTTGCCCATTGCCTGTGGAAAAAGTTTTTTAATCTGCGATTTTTCTTCTTCCGGATTGAGCATTGCCTTGTCGTAAATAAACGTTGGATGAAGCATTACATTTTTGCGTACGTTGCCTTTGTAATATTCACGCTGAAACTCTGTAAGTGCTTTTAAACTTTTGTTGATTGCCGTAACTGCTTTTCCTGCTTTAGAAATGCTGTCAGAAATCATGCTGTTTGTAAGCGCGTCTCCGCCCTGTTTTGCATTTAACAGAAGTATTGCAAATGCTCTCGTGTTTACGTTTGTAGAATTCAGCGAGAAAGAATTCCACAAAATTACATTGTTTAAATCGAGCAGTTTGCGGATATTTGAAATCTGCAGGTTAGAAACAGAAAATTTATAGTAATTGCAGAGAAAGTCTAAAGTATTGTCGTAATCCGAAAGACGCATGCCCATAATCATTGAGCGTTCATTATCTGTAAATGGAGTGTTTTCCGGCGGAACAATGTCAGAAATTTTCTTGTCGTTTTTGTAAGGATCCTGAGTAATAAGGGATTTTTTTAAGAGAAAATCGTAAAGTGTTTTTTCGCAGGAATGCATAAGACGATACTGTTCAAGTACGCCTGGAAGTTCCTTTGTGTCGAACCATAGAGTTTTTTCTTCGATTGCCGTAATTACTTTCTGTAAAAAATTATTCTCAGCCATATACGGTTTATTATCGGCATTTTTTCTAAAATCTACAATAGATTGAAAAATATACAGTAAATCGCTATTCTAAACAGTATTATAAAAAAGCGCATTGTTGCGCAAAGAGGTATTTTTATGGCAGAAAATGAAAAATTACAGATTATTCGCCATTCATGTGCACATGTTATGGCAGAAGCAATTAAACATATTTTTCCGGGAACTAAAATCGCTATTGGACCTGCAATCGAAAATGGTTTTTACTACGATTTTGACTTTCCGGCTGACCATAAAATCACCGAAGACGATTTTGCAGCAGTAGAAAAAGAAATGCGCAAAATTATTGCAACTGGGGCTCAGTTTGTAAGAAAAGAAGTTTCTAAAGAAGAAGCATTAAAGATTTTTGCAGACGAACCTTACAAGGTTGAACTCATTAACGATTTACCGGCAGATGCAGTAATTTCTACTTACGAGCAGGACGGATACATTGATCTTTGCCGTGGTCCTCATGTTGAATCAACAAAAGAAATCAATGCCCAGGCTTTTAAATTGCAGAAACTTGCAGGAGCTTACTGGCGTGGAGATTCTGATCGTCCAATGCTTACTCGTGTTTATGCTCTTTGTTTTGAAAAACCAAATGATTTAAAAGAATATCTTGAAATGCTCGCAGAAGCAGAAAAACGCGATCATCGCAAACTTGGTGTAGAAATGGATTTATTCCATCTCGAAGCAGAAGACCCTGGTCAGATTTTCTGGCACCCGAACGGCTGGACAATTTACACAGTTATTCAGGATTATATGCGCAAAATGGTAAAGCGTGACGGTTATTTAGAAGTAAATACTCCGGCAATTATGCCACGCACACTCTGGGAACGTTCAGGACACTGGGGACATTACCAGCGCAATATGTTTATTACAGAATCAGAAAAAAGACTTTTTGCAATTAAACCAATGAACTGCCCTGGCGCACTCGAAATTTTTAAGAGCCGCCTCAGAACTTACAAAGATTTGCCAATGCGCCTTGCAGAATTTGGTCACGATGTAAGAAACGAACCTTCTGGAACTTTGCACGGAATTATGCGTGTACGTGGATTTGTTCAGGATGATGCTCACATTATTTGTACAGAAGAGCAGGTTGCTGCAGAAGTTGCAAAATTCTGTAAACTTTTAAAACGTGTTTACCACGACTTTGGATTTGACGATCTGGTTGTAAAATTTTCTACAATGCCAGAAGACCACGTTGGAGACCTTGCAACCTGGGAACGCGCAGAAAAAGCCCTTTCGGATGCATGCCACGAAGCAGGATTGAATTATGAAATTCAGCCGGGAGAAGGCGCATTCTATGGTCCAAAACTTGAATTTAAACTTTATGACTGCCTCGGAAGAGAATGGCAGTGCGGAACAATTCAGGCAGACTTCCAGTTGCCTTCGGCAGAACGTCTGGACGCAACATACATTGGAAGCGACAACCAGAAACATCATCCGGTAATGTTGCACCGTGCAATCTTAGGCTCTTTGGAACGCTTCCTTGGAATTTTGATTGAAAACTTTGCAGGAAACTTCCCGACCTGGCTTGCTTTTGAACAGGCAGCAGTCGTTCCAGTTAAAAATGAATTTGACGATTATGCAAAAGAAGTAAACGAAGCTTTACTGAATGCGGACATCCGTTCAAATGCTTATACTTCTGACGAAAATATGAGACAGAAGATTAAGATGATTACAAAGGAACACAAAACTCCGTATATTCTCGTAGTTGGCGAAAACGAAAAGAACGAAAAAACAGTAAGCGTAAGATTTCGCCAGAACAGTGGACTTGAACAAAAGACAATGAAGCTGGAAGAATTTATTACTTACGTTCAGGACAAAGTAAACAACCACGTTGTAGGAATTTAAAGCGGTAGCGATTGTAAGGGCGCGCACAGCGCGATGTTTGTGCGGCTTGCCGCGCAAACATTGGAGCGAATAGCGGAACCCTGGAAGTAGCGACGGCAACCGCAGGTTGCCGGACCGCCCGTAAAAAAATAAAAATTATTTAATGCAGACTTTTATGCCTAAAAATGCAAGAGTTGTGTCTAAGGCTCTGCCATCTTTTAAGGCTCCGAGCGGAATGTAGATTTTTGTTTCTAAGCCAGCTGAATAATTTTCTGTAAAACGGTGCATGTAACAAAAAGAAATGTTCGGATAAAGAAAATTTAAATCTTTGTAGAACCATTCATTGATTGATTTTACGTCGTCGCCGGCTGTTTTTGTGGAAGAACTTCCGCTGGCACTTTCTTCGACGCCGTTTGCCAAAAAAGCGTAACGGGCAAAAAAACTTATTCCCCCGCCAAGTTCAAAAGAATCGTTGTTAAAACTCCAGGTGTGAGCTGCGTTTAAGTCAAATAAAAGCGAAAGAGCAAGTGCTGTTCTGTTTTCTACTTCGGCAGGGCGTGCATATTGTCCGTCCCAAAGATAATAATTTGTAAATGCAGAAATTTTTGGCTGGAACGAAATTATTTTATCTGTAAAAAAATCAAAACCCAAACCGGCACAAAATTTTACGGGGCTTGGCGCGCTTGAACTGTCTGTGTTTACGTAGAGCAATGGTCCGAGTGTAAAGAAAAAATCCCAGGAAGGATATTCAAGGGCAACTCCATCTGTTCCGTGAATGTAGATTTGCTGATCGTCTGTTGAAGAAGTTGCGTTTTGTGCATTGTCAGCTTTTGCAGAAGCGTCTGTTGTCTGGTTTTGAGAAGCCTGTTTTTGCGCTGAGACAAATGCAGAAATTAAAAAAAATGCTAAGAGACTTAAAAGTTTTTTATAAATCGCCATAGAGAACCTTTCCCAAGTTTACGAGTAAAAATCCTGAACGTCCAGTTTTGTAAAAATCTGTTTCTTCCCAGGCAACTGCGAGTGTGTTTTTTACGATGCAAAATGGACCGTAAATGTAGTTTTCTGGAAGTTTTGGAAGGCGGAATGCAAGGTTTTTGCCCGCGTTTAAAATATTGCGGCCATCGAGTGCGCCGTTAAAATATGTTGTTCCGTCGCTAAAAACTGCACAAACCCAGCCGTCGCTTAAAATTGCGTTTGCCGTAGAAAGACTGTCGCTGTCGAAAGAATTTGTATAAAGGCGTGGCGAAGTTCCGCCGGAATTTTTACATACGATCGAAAAAGTAAAATTTGAAGGAATTGCGCTCAAAAGATTTTTCAGGCGTTGCGGTGCCTTTGAAAAATCTTTGGGAGAATTGCAAAGTCTGTAATTTTGTTCAGAAGTGTCTGTAACTGTAATTTTTGCAGGATTTGTAAGTGGCGAAAAAGATTCTAACGCCTGGTTTGCAGTAAATTTTATATAAGAAAAGCTTGTTTTTGTGTTTTCTATTTTTTTTATTGAAGAAAAAAACTGTATTCCGTCAAAAAAAGTTCCTGTGATTTCTCCACCGTCGGAAAGTTTTAAATCTCCGTAGGTTAAAACCGGATAAAAACTTTTTGTATGTGGCGAAATTCTTACTAAAAACGGTCGTTCTGGATTTATGTTTTCGTTGTCTTTAGAAAGAGAAGCTTCTTTGTTAAAAAAAGAAGAACGGCTGAACGTTATGTACGGATTTTTGTTGTCAAAAATCAAGGTTGAAGCAGTCGAATTGCAAAAAAGTTCATAATCCTGGATTAAAACCGGCTCTGGGCTTTGTGCATTTGCGTCAAAAAATAAAACGCCCGAGCGGTTTACAATCATGAATCCGCTTCCGTCCAGAGAATTGTTTGCATCGCTTACGCGCAGGGTTTCTGTCCAGGGATTTAAGCTTGAAATTCCTGATTTTTGTGGAAGAGAAGTTTTTTCGATCCCTTCGTCTGTAAAAAAGTACCATTCGTGGTCTTTTGAAGATTCTTTTATTTGCGAAAGTTCTGGTTCTGCCTTTTTTTTGCAGCCAGAAAATATTGTAAAAATAGAAAAAACTGAAAGAATAAAAATAAAACGCTTCATTAAAAAAATTATCGGTAAAAAACAGATTGATTTGAGTTTTTTCCTTGGAGCCATTTTAAGCTGCAGCGTAAAAAACAGTCTCTGCCGGTGTTCCAGGGTTTCGCTTACGCTCCATTGGCGCTCTGCGCCAACGCCTTCGGCGCCCTTTCATACCGGGCTAAATCTCTGCGCTGTAATTATTCAAAATGCGCTGACACGATAAAATTATTTTAAATCTGGTTATATAAAAACTTTGCCGTAATCACTAGATTGATAATATCAAAAAAAAAGTAGATTTATTAGCTTAAATGTCAGGTTTTTATGTTCTTATAAAATAAATTCAAATACCCTCTCGCCGAGAACCTGCCCCAAGCCGCACGGTTGAGACAAGCTCAATGTGCGTTTGTGTCAGAACCTCGGCTACGGCTATTTGACATTTTTTACAAAATAAATTTGACATTCAGTTATTAAAAATTCTGGAGGATATTTTGAAAAAATCAATATTAAAAGTTACCGGTCTTGCTTTTTTTATTTTTGGCATTGCTTTAAATTTTACAGGCTGTTCAAAAAAACAGCAGACTTTAAAAATTTATTCGATTATTCACGAAGAAGAAACGCTTGCGCTTACAAATCTTTTTACACAAAAAACCGGAATAAAAGTTCAGTTTTTGCGTGCTTCCACCGGTGAACTTGTAAACCGTGTAATTGCAGAAAAAAATGATCCGCAGGCAGACGTACTTTTGGGCGGTGCAACAAATTATCATATTCAGGCGGACAAGGCTGGCGCCCTTGAACCATATCTTTCGCCAAATGCAAAAAATGTTCCTTCGTATGCAATTGCAAAAGACAATTCCTGGACTGGATTTTGTGTTCTTTCTCTCGGAATTGGAATTAACCGCGGCCGCTTTGAACAGAAGTTCCCTGGAACGCCTTATCCTTCAACCTGGGACGATCTTTTAAATCCTGCTTTTAAGGGCGAAATTGTACTTACAAATCCTGTTGCTTCTTCAACAGCGTATCTTTTTGTACAAAATCAGTTGCAGCGACTTGGCTGGGACAATGGCTGGAACTATCTTTTAAGCCTTGCTCCTCTTGTCGGTCAGTTCCCGGACAGTGGAAGTGCTCCGGCAAAACTTTTGGGCACTGGCGAATACGCAATCGGAGTTTCTTATCTTCATGCTATTGCAAAATATAAGGCAGAAGGTTTTGATTTAATTGCAGTTGCTCCTCCAAAAACTGTTGGCGATGTTGACTGTGTTTCAATCATGAAAAATTCAAAAAATCCTGAAGCGGCTAAAAAGTTTGTTGATTTTATGCTTTCTAAAGAAGCTCAGGAACTTATGAGTTCAATTGATTTTACAGTTCCTGTAAATCCGGAAGCAAAGTGCGCAGAAGGTTCTGTTCCTGTCAGCGAACTTGATTTAATCGAATATGATTCTGCAAAAGCTGCTTCGCAAAAAGAAGAAGTTCTTGCAATCTGGTCTAAAAATGTAAAATAAAAAGACGGGACAAACTGTGAAATTTGATTCCACAATGCACAGCAAATCGCTCATTTTTGTTGAAGCGGTTATTGCTGTGTTTTTTGCTTTTTTTATAATTTTTCCTCTTTTGTGTGCACTTTTTTCTGTGCACATTTATGATTTTAAAGCACTTTTTACTCAGGACATTTGGCACATGGCAATGAAAAACACACTTGCCGAATGTTTATCTTCTACGACGCTTTCTGTGCTTACAGGTTATATTTTTGCCTATGCAGTTGTTCGTGGAAATCTGCCTTGCAAACGGTTTTTCAGTATTTTGCCGGTTTTGCATTTAATTACTCCTCCTTTTGTCGGCGGACTTGCTTTTATTCTTTTATTTGGACGACAGGGCTTTATTACGCACAAACTTTTGGGATTGAATGTTTCGCTTTATGGATTTTGGGGACTTTTGATTGCTCAAACTCTCTGCTTTTTTCCTATGGCTTATTTAATCTGCCTGCAGACATTAAAGGGAATTAACCCAAACCTTGAGAGGGCGGCGCGCGGAATGGGAGCTGGAAACGCAAAAGTTTTTTTTACAGTTACGCTTCCTTTGAGTTTTCCTGGTATTGTTTCTTCGTTTTTGTTTATTGCGGTCAGCGTTTTAAGCGATTTTGGAAATCCCTTAATTGTTGCGGGACGTTATCGGGTTCTTGCTGTTGAAATTTATACTCAGTTGACTGGCTGGCTCAACAGCGGAATGAGTGTTGTTCTTGGCCTTGTTCTTGTTGTGCCGAGCGTAATTCTTTTCTTTTTGCAGAACAGATTGAATTCAAAATTAGCTGACAAAACAGCAACTGTCGGTGGAAAAAGTTCATTCTTAGGCGATTTTTCTTCTGATAATGAATCTTCCTTTTGTGGTAAAAAAACGAATCTTTGTTCACGGATTCTGCTTTTTATTTTTGTACTTTTTATTTCTGTTTTAATTTTAGCTCAGCTGCTTGCAATTATTGCAGGAAGTTTTCAAAAACTCTGGGGCGTAAAAACTGATTTTACTTTTGAACATATTAAGGCAGTTTTTAAATATGGAATTGAATTAAAAAATTCCTTAACTTTTGCTTTTATTTCTGCACTTTTGGGAACTGCTTTTGCCAGCGTTTGTGCGTTTCTTGTGCAGAGGACAAATATTCGTTTTAAAAAGACAATAGATATTTTTTCGCAGATTCCGTCGGCAATTCCTGGAACTCTTTTGGGGCTTTCGATTTCTGTTGCTGCAAATATTGTAAATCTGCACGCAGCTCCGTTTTTAATTATTGTTGCAATGACAATTTCTTTTATGCCGTTTGCGTATAAGTCTGTTTCAAATTCTTTAATTCAAATCAGCAAAAGTCTTGACGACAGCGCACTTTCTCTTGGTGCAAACGAAATGACAGCCTTTGCAACCGTTTTGCTTCCTCTGGCTAGCGGCGGAGTTTTTAACGGTTTTGTTTACGATTTTATACGTGGTGTTGGAACTTTGAGTGCAGTAATTTTCCTTGTTTCTTTTTCAACTCCACTTTCTTCGATTAAAATAATCAATCTTGCAGAACAGGGCGACTGGGGAAAAGCCGCAGCATTTGCGCTTGTTTTAACTGTAATAACTTTTGCAGTCCTTGCCCTTGCGTTCTGCTTTTATAAACATAAAAAATCTTCGAGGTAAAAATGGCGTTTCTTTCAATTGAAAATATAAATTTTTCTTATGGAAAAAATGAAGTAATAAAAAATTTTTCGCTTGAAGTTGAAGAAGGAAGTTTTACAACCCTGCTTGGTTCAAGTGGTTCTGGAAAAACAACTCTTTTGCGTCTTTTAATGGGATTTTTAGAGCCTTCTAATGGCAAAATCTTAATTGAAGGAAAATCGATTATCGGCGTTCTTCCAAACAAACGCGGAATGGGATTTGTTTTTCAGGATTATGCAC
>CAVKVK010000021.1:24299-29092 GCA_963659855.1 Parabacteroides distasonis
ATTATGCACTTTTTCCTCACTTAACTGTTGAACAGAATCTTCTTTATGGGCTTAAACGCAATGGAAAAAAAGAAGAAAATCAGGAACTTGTTTTAAAAACTGCCAGCAGCCTTGGAATTGATTCACTTTTAAAACGTTTCCCTGCTGAACTTTCTGGTGGACAGCAGCAGCGTGTTGCTCTTGGTCGCGCTCTGGTTTTAAAGCCCCGCGTTTTGTTAATGGATGAACCGCTTTCGTCGCTGGACACAAATTTGAGGCAAAAAGTTCGCGGAGAATTAAAAGAAATTCAACAGAAATTAAAAATAACGACAGTCTATGTAACTCACGACCAGGAAGAAGCTTTGAGCCTTTCTGACAAAATTGCAGTTATGAATAACGGACGTCTTGTTCAATATGGAACTCCTGGCGAAATTTATTTTGAACCAAAAGATCGTTTTACGGCTTCGTTTATTGGAAGGGCGAATTTTATCGAAAATAAAATGGTGCGCCCTGAATGGATAAAACTGGAAAAAAACGCAAAAGAAGATTCTTTAAAAGGAATTGTTACTGGCTATGAGTTTTTGGGCGATACGACAAGATACACAGTTCAACTTACAGACGGAACAATTATAACCGCAGACAGAAGTACAGTTTTTGAATCAAAAATAAATAAAGGTGAAACAGTCGGACTAGTTTTGTTAAAAACAGTAGAATTAGCAGAATAACAGCATTTGTGTAACTTAAAAAAATAAAGTAAATTTTATTTATTGAATGTTAGATTTTTATTCAGTTTTTACATTGAATTTGCAAAACAGATTCAAATAGCCGTAACCGGGGTTCTGACCAAAACGCACATTGAGCTTGACTCAACCGTGCGGATTTTGGCGGGTCCTCGGTGAGAGGCTATTTGAATTTTTGTGTTGAATTTATTATGAAAAAATTATTTTTAGTTTTTGCTATATTGCTTTTATCTTTTAGTTCCGTTTTTGCTACGGATGAAATTTCTGACTATTGTCAGCGTAAAATTGACGAATTTGTAACTCTCCGTGTAGAACTAAAGGCTCAGAAAGATGATCAAAAAGTGCTTGCCGTTATTGAAGATTTAGAAAACGACGTTGAACAGAATCTTAAGGACTTTGCCATTGATTATGAGCAGGAAAAACAGATTCTTTCAAATCTTTATTTTATGGAAAGTTATGTTCACCTTGTAACAAAAGAAAATCGCGCTCAAATGCGTAAAAAAATGAAAAATCAGATGAACGACTGCTTAAAAATAATGGAAGAACGCAAAACTTCTGAGCTGAACAAGTGGTTTTTTGTTACAACGGCTGACGTTACAAGTTATTATATGACGCGTTCAATTCTTGCTTCGTTTTTCTGGGGATTTAAGGTAAAAGACTGGCACAAAAAAGCACTCGAAAAAGATGAATATATGGCATCGGCAAATGCCTGTCTTGGCAACTGGAATTTTTATGCACCGGCGCCAATCGGTTCTAACCGTAAAGCCCGCAATTATTATAAAAACGGTTTAAAAGGAGCTCGTACTCCTGGCGAAAAATACATGGTTTACACATATTATTCGCAGTTTTTGTACGAAATGAAAGAAAAAGAAGAATGTCAAAAATATCTTGAACTTGCTTATTCCCTTAATCTGGGAACAGCGGAACTTGATTTAATGAAAAAATGCAACGATGAAGGAATTTCTTACTTGCAATATATGCGGAATCTTTCCGGAATTGACGAAGAAATTCCTGAAGAAGAAAAAGAAATCGAAGACAGGTAGAATATTTTATTATGGAAAAAATTATTATTTATACAGACGGCGGTTGCCACGGAAATCCAGGACCTGGAGGCTGGGCCTGCGTAATTAGTGCAGAAGGTCAGACAAAACAGCTTAGCGGTGGCGAAAAACTTACAACAAACAACAGAATGGAATTAACGGCCGCAATAAATGCACTTTCGGCAATTTATAATACACAAAGGTTGCGTTCACAGCCGGTTATTGTAAATATTGACAGCCAGTATGTAAAAAATGGAATTACAAGCTGGATTTTTGGCTGGAAAAAAAACGGCTGGAAAACTTCTGCTAAAAAACCGGTTCTTAACAAAGAATTGTGGGAGCAGCTTGATTTATTGAATTCTGTTTTAAATGTTGAATGGAATTGGGTAAAAGGTCACGCTGGCGTTGAATACAATGAACTGTGCGACCAGCTTTGTCAGGCAGAAATTGCAAAGTTTGAATAAACGAAAATTCAAGTTGAATAATGTTTATTTTTAAGAATTCTTTTTGCAAAAGCTAAGACGGCAAAGCATTAGAATTCCTCTGAAACATAATTCAACTGCCATTGCAAACCATATTCCTTTGAGACCATAGTTTTTTACGAGAATAAAACTCAAACTTAAACGTACAACCCAAAGACTAAAAAGGTTTAAAAGACTTGGAACAAAGGTGTCTCCCTTGCCACGTAAGGCGCCCATTGCAACAATGCTTGCTGCAAAAAAAGGTTCTGCAAAAAGTTCAATCCGTAAAACCTGAATGCAAAGTGTTTGTATCTGACTGTCCCTTGTAATGAATTTAAAGACGAAGGGGCAGAAAAGATACATTGCAAATCCCGTTAATGTCATTAAAATCATTCCGTAAAGGACTGTTATCCAGCTGAATGAACGCACAAGGTCGCTTCGTTTTGCTCCATAACTTTGACCAACAAGAGTTGTGGCGGCTTCCTGAATTCCGTAGCCTGGCATATAACAAAGACTTTCGGCAGTTGTTGCAAAAGAGTTTGCCGCAAGGCTTACGGCTCCAAGTGGAGAAACAATTTTTGTAACGATTACGAGCGCTCCGCTAAATGCAGAACTTTCTACTGCAACAGGAAAAGCTATTTTTACAGCTTGTTTTATTATTTTTTTGTCGAGCGAAAAATCTTTATAGTTTTTGAGATTTAAATATTCAGACTTTACAAGTGTTGCGTATAAAAAAATAAGGGCAACAGTTAATGCAGAACTGGCAGTTCCAAGGGCAGCACCTTTTACGCCCATTTTTAAAACAAAGATGAATAAAAAATTAAATGCAATGTCCAAAAGACACATAAAGGCGTTTAAGAGACCGGGTAGTTTCATATTACCAGAGCATTGCTGCATTCCGCTTAAAAGATAGACAGTTGCGTAGAATGGAGAAGAAAAACAATAGATTAAAAAATACCAGAATGCGTCTTTGTAAATTTCTTTAGAAGAGCCAAGCCAAAGTGGAAGCTTAAAACTTATGGCAAGCCCCAGAAAAAGCACAAAAATGCTGAAAACTGTACAGCAGACAAGGGCGTTAAAGAGAATTTTTTTTGCTTTTTGTTTTTCGCCGGCGCCAATAACATGAGCCGTTTGAACTGTAAAACCAATTGAAAGAGCGTGAAGAAGGCTTCCGAATACCCAGGTGGAAGAAGCAACAAGACCAATGCTTGCTGATTCATTTGCGCCAAGAAAACCAACCATTGAAGCGTCAATATATTGCATTAAAATTGAAGAAATTTGAGAAAGCATTCCCGGAATGCTTAAGCGCAATACAATTTGAATTTGTTTTTTTAAAGAAATTGAAGAACTGTCATGTAAAAGCGCGGACAGATCAAAGTTTTTGCCCATGCCTTTTATTTTAATTTTTTTCTGATGGAAATGCAAAGAATAAGACTGTAACAGAAAAATCGAGGGCTAGCCCGGATTGTAGCAGCGCCGAAGGCGTTAAAGGGACTTGTAAAAGTCCCTTTAATGGAGCGGCTAGCGGAACTGCGGAAAGCCGGCCGAGACGGTCAGTTGCTCAGTAACTGTGGCGCTCCAAAATAAAAATTTAGTCCTGGAAAAGTGGTGTAGAAAGGTAGCGGTCTCCTGTGTCTGGAAGAAGAACTACAATGTTTTTACCTTTGTTTTCTGGACGTTTTGCAAGTTCGATTGCAGCCCAGGTTGCAGCTCCAGAAGAAATTCCTACGAGAATGCCTTCTTTTTTGCCAATCAGTCTGCCTGTCTTGAATGCATCGTCGTTTTCTACCGGGATAATTTCGTCGTAGATTTTTGTATCGAGAACGTCTGGAATAAAGCCGGCGCCGATTCCCTGGATTTTGTGCGGGCCTGCGACTCCTGTAGAAAGTACGGCTGAAGATTTTGGTTCAACTGCGACGATTTTTACGTCTGGATTTTTTGATTTAAGATATTTGCCGACGCCTGTAATTGTTCCGCCAGTGCCAACGCCTGCAACAAAGATGTCTACTTTGCCGTCTGTGTCTTCCCAAATTTCAGGGCCGGTTGTTTCGATGTGGGCTTTTGGATTTGCCGGGTTTACAAACTGTCCTGCAATAAAACTGTTTGGTGTGGCAGCTTTAATTTCTTCTGCCTTTGCGATTGCTCCTTTCATGCCTTTTGAACCTTCTGAAAGTACTA
Source organism: Parabacteroides distasonis (assembly GCA_963659855.1). Taxonomy (GTDB): domain Bacteria; phylum Spirochaetota; class Spirochaetia; order Treponematales; family Treponemataceae; genus Treponema_D. Next base: position 28,698 of record CAVKVK010000021.1, read on the forward strand.
GTTCTGCGCCGTAAGCTTTCATTAACTGGCGGCGTTCAACAGACATTGTTTCTGGCATAACAATGATTAAGCGGTAGCCGCGTGCTGCTGCAACTGAAGCAAGTCCAATTCCTGTGTTGCCGGAAGTTGGTTCGATGATTGTTGAATCTTTTGTGAGAATTCCTTTTGCTTCTGCTTCGTCGAGCATTGCTTTTGCAATGCGGTCTTTTACGGAGCCGGCCGGATTAAAATATTCGAGTTTTGCAATGATTTTAGCATTGAGAGAATTTTCGCTTTCAATGTGTGACAGTTCGAGAAGAGGTGTGTGTCCAATAAGTTGATCTGCTGCAGTGTAAATTTTTGCCATAATATGCTCCTGTAAAATTTTTTTTGTATTACCTAGTTGAATACTAGGT
>CAVKVK010000022.1:0-28842 GCA_963659855.1 Parabacteroides distasonis
CCTCTGCAGAAGCTTCTTCAGCAGGTTTTGCTTTTCTTGCTTCTACTCTTGCGATGTTTTTAAGTGCAGCATTGCAATATTTACAAATCTTTGCAGTTGCACCATCAATTTCTTTTTCATAAAGAACTTTGATGTTTTCTTTGCCACAGCGTGCACATTTGCCACGACCATGGTTTACTTCGTTACGGATACCAGTTCCGCGATGTGCTTTAGACATAAGTTACTCCTTATTTTGCTTCTTCAGCAGCAGGAGCTGCTTTTGCAGTCTTAGCTTTAGCTGGTGCTTTTTTTGCAGCTGGCTTTTTAGCAGGTTTTTCAGAAGCTACCGCTTTCTTTTCTGCCTTTTCTTTAGATTCTTCAGTTGGAAGAGTGTAATCTACCAATTCAAGAATTACCATATCTGCAGCATCACCCTGACGGAAACCAATTTTAAGGATGCGTGTGTAACCACCCTTGCGATCCTTCATGCGTGGTCCGAGTTCTGTAAAAAGTTTGTTCAAAATCTTTTCGTCCTGAATAAACTTTGCAGCAATACGACGGTTGTGTACTGTATCAACCTTACTGCGTGTAATCAATTTTTCAGCAGCCTTACGAACTTCTTTAGCTTTTGCACTAGTAGTTGTAATGCGTTCAAATCTGAAAAGTGAAGTTACCATATTGCGCGACATAGCACGGCGATGTGCTGTTGTACGCGAGAGCGGATTAAAACCATTTCTATGATTCATTGGATTCTTCCTTTTGCTTTGGATTTGCCAAATTTACATTCTTAAGGTGACTGTAATCTGTCATTCCAAGTGTAAGTCCCCATTCAAGGAGTTTTTCTTTAATTTCAGTAAGTGATTTCTTACCAAAGTTTCTTGTTTTGGCGATGTCATCTTCTGTCTTTCTTGTCAATTCACCGATTGTACGGATGTTGGCATTTTTAAGACAATTTGAAGAACGAACAGAAAGTTCAAGCTCTTCTACAGGAGTATTAAGCAATGAACGAACTCTTTCATCACCTTCATCCATGTCATCTGAACTAGAAACATCATTATCGTTAAAATTAACAAAAATTGAAAAATGATCTTTTGCAATTTTTGCAGCTTCAGCGAGTGCATCTTCCGGAGAAATTGTACCATCTGACCAAATTTCAAGAACTAACTTATCGTAGTCATTTCTTTCGCCAACACGACAAGGTTCAATTGCATACTTTACTTTGTGTACTGGAGAAAAAATAGCGTCCATCGGAATAGTACCAACTACTTCAACATAGTTGCTATTAACTTCAGCTGGAACATAACCTCTTCCTAAGTCAACCTGAATTTCGATGCTAAGGTTTGCACCTTCCATCATTGTAAACACAGGAACGTCCTTTGAAAGAACTTCAAGCTGTCCTTCTTTTTCAAAGTCATTGCTTGTAACTTTTCCTGGTCCCTTAAATTCAAAAAGAAGTGTATCCTGTTCAGCATCATTTGGAAGCTTAAAACGAATCATTTTTAAGCTATTCAAAATTTCGAGTGTATCTTCAGAAACATTTGCGATTGTATCAAATTCACTCTGAATAACACGCGGAACACCTTCAGCATCAAATGAAGTAATCCGTACAGATGTTACTGCATATCCCTGAATTGAAGAAAGAAGTACACGGCGAAGTGTATTTCCAATTGTTGTACCAAAACCTGGTTCAAACGGATATGCTGTAAATTTTCCGTAATTTGGATTTGTTTCGAGATGTTCAAATGTAATACCCTTTGGTTTTTTGAAACCTTTCAAGAGGTTTTTACGTGCCATCTGAACTCCTTTTCTAATTTTGCTCAAAGAAGAGCATTTCTAACGGTCAGTAATTTTACCACCCGTTTTTTATACTTTTTCCGGACTTTTTATCCGGACAAAACCTATCTTTTACCGACTTTCGGCAGTGCAACAAAAACAACAAAAATGGACATTGCAGAGAACATCCATTCTTATCATTTATACTACATACGGCGAGTCTTGCGTGGGCGACATCCGTTGTGTGGGATTGGAGTAACATCAGAAATTGATTTTACTTTGAGTCCCAAAGCACCAAGAGCACGAACAGCATTTTCGCGTCCCATTCCTGGTCCTTTTACGAATACGTGAACTTCACGCAAACCATAGCTTACTGCTTTCTGAACTGCAGTTTCTGTAACTGTCTGAGCAGCAAATGGAGTTGATTTTTTTGCTCCACGGAAACCAAGTCCGCCAGAAGATGCCCAAGAAAGAGCATTTCCGTTCAAGTCTGTAATTGTTACGATAGTATTGTTGAACGTAGCCTGGATATAAACATTTCCTTCGTATACGCTCTTCTTTTCCTTTCGCTTCTTTACGGTAGCCATTAATTAAATCCTCCGTCCTATCAGACAGCCTTTTTCTTGTTAGCAACTGTCTTCTTTTTACCTTTGCGAGTACGTGAATTAGTACGTGTGCGCTGACCACGAACTGGCAAACCTTTTCGATGACGAAGGCCACGATAGCAACCGATGTCCATAAGACGTTTAATGTTAAGACCAATTTCTGAGCGAAGATGTCCTTCAACCTTGTATTCTTCATCGATTACAGTGCGAAGTTTTGCCTGCTCATCCTGATCAAGATCATTCATCATCTTGGTAGGATCAATCTTTGTTTTTTCGCAAATCGCTTTTGCAGATGAACGACCGATACCGTAAATATAAGTCAATGCAACAACGACGTGTTTATTTGGGAGGTCAACTCCCGCAATTCGAGCCATCTGTTACTCCTTAACCCTGTCTCTGCTTATGTTTTGGGTTAACACAAATAATGCGGATAATTCCGTTTCTTTTTATAACCTTACACTTATCACAGATGGGCTTTACGCTGGTTCGTACTTTCATAAAAGTCCCCCTAGGGAAAGCATGATATTAACCCGAATCATGGCAATTCGCAATGAATTACAATTCGGGTTAGATAATGTATCACAAAATCCCATTGTTGTTCTATAGAAATTCTCTAAAATTTAATAATTTTTACAAATTTCTTGAACGTAATTTACCCTTCTTAACAAGACCTTCTGAATGGTGCATCTTAAGAAGTGCTTCAACCTGACTCATCGTATCCAAATCAACACCAACCAGGATTAACAAAGAAGTACCACCCATCAACATTGCAATTGACTGAGGGAACTTAAATGCAATCTGAATGATTGTTGGTAAAACTGCAATAGCAGCAAGATAAAGAGAACCAGGCAACACGAGACGGTTCAAAACCTTCTGCATGTATTCTTCTGTTTTATCAGTGCGGATTCCTGGAATAGAACCACCATTTTCTCTGATGTTCTTTGCGATTTCTGTGGGGTTCAGGGTTACCTGTGTGTAGAAGTATGCAAAGAATACAATCAAAAGCACTAATAATACATTATATGTGATTCCAGTTGGCTGCAAAATGTAAGAGAGTTTAGAAACCCAGCTTGCAGAAGCTTTGCTAGCCCCAATACTAGAAACAATCTGTAACGGGAAAGTCAAAAATGATGATGCAAAAATTACAGGAATAACTCCCGACGGATTGATTTTGAATGGAATATAAGTACTTTGTCCACCGTACATTTTCCGTCCAACTACGCGTTTAGCATAGTGTACAGGGATCTTACGTTCGCCGGACTGTTCATATACTACAAGTGCGATGATTCCAAAGAACATCAAAATAACTACAATCACAGCAACAGCGTTGATTTCATTACTACGAACTTTCTGAACAAGTTCAATTACTGCATGAGGAAGACGGGCAACAATACCTGCGAAAATGAGAATAGAAATTCCATTTCCAATTCCATGTGCTGTAATCTGATCACCAAGCCAAACTGTAATCATAGCTCCTGTAGTAACAGTGAGCATTGCAAGCAGTCTGAATGCAACAGTACTTTCAAGAACAATAGCTCCTGGAATACTGTTTGCATAAACTGTTACAGCAGCAGACTGAATCAAACAAACAAAAACAGTTCCGATTCTAGTCCATGCTGCAAATTTGCGCTGACCTCCATCTTCCTGAACAATACGTTTAAGAGAAGGAAAAATAATCAGCGCCAGCTGCAATATAATCTGTGTTGAAATGTAAGGCATAACACCAAGCATAAACACAGAAAAATTAGAGAATGCACCACCGGCAAAAAAGTCCATATAACTTGCAAATGCGTTGTTACCACTCTTAGCAAGATTGTTGAAGTATTCAACGAGTACTCCAGCATTAATTCCAGGAATTGTCAGCACGCATCCAAGACGGAATATTGCAAGAATAGCTAATGTAAAGAGCAAACGATTTCTAAGCTCTTTAATTCTGAACATGTTTACAATTGGATTGTTTGCCATGTGTGTCTCCGGTACTTATTGTAATTACTTTGTTTCAGCAGTTTCTTTAACAGAACCACCAGTTTTTTCGATTTTAGCCTTTGCAGAAGCAGAAACCTTATCTACATCAACTGTAAGTTTCTTTGTTAAATCACCAGTACCAAGGATTTTTACTAAAGCTCCAGCCTTTGAAATAAGACCTTTTGCTAAAAGTGTTTCCTTATTTACGGTTTCACCGTCTGAATATTTTTCTTCAAGAAGAGCAACATTCACAACTGAATATTCTTTCTTGAATGGGTAATTAGAAAAACCTCTGTGAGCGATACGACGATAAAGAGGCATCTGACCGCCTTCAAAACCTACGTATGTTTTTCCACCAGAGCGAGACTGCTGTCCCTTATTTCCCTTACCTGCAGTTGTTCCACGACCTGAAGAAGAACCGCGGCCAACAATGCGCTTTTTCTTGTTAGCACCCTGTGGTGCGCTCAAAACGAAATCAGACATTATTTTACTTCCTCGACAGTAATCAGGTGTGATACAGCTTCAGCCATTCCAAGAACAGCTGGAGTTGCTTCCAAAACATTTGAAGAGTTAATCTTTTTAAGACCAAGGCTGCGAACTGTTGCAACCTTAGCTGGTTTCTGTCCAATTGTACTTCTTACGAGAGTTACCTTGATTTTTTTAGCCATGATTAACCCCACATTTCCTGCAGAGATTTACCTCTGTTTGATGCAACAGCTTTTGCGTCCATAAGACCTTCAAGAGCTTCAAAAGTTGCACGTACTACATTGACTGGGCTTGAAGAACCCAATGACTTAGAAATTACATCAGTTGCACCAATTGATTCCATGATAGCGCGAACTGGACCACCTGCGATGATTCCAGTACCGGCACAAGCTGGTTTCAAAAGGATTGAAGAACTTTTATATTTTCCAAGAATATCGTGTGGAAGAGTACCATTTTTAACTGGAACAGTTATAAGGTTTCTCTTTGCACGGTCAATACTCTTTCTAATTGCTTCAGATACATCATTAGCTTTACCAAATCCGTATCCAACGCGACCTTTTCCATCGCCTACAACTGTGAGAGCTGAGAATGACATACGGCGTCCACCTTTTACGGTCTTAGCAGTACGATTCAGTCTAACAAGTTTTTCAACGAATTCTTTCTGTTCTCTTTCTTTTTCGAACTTGTTCTGGCGTTCCATTAGACTCTCCTAGAAAATGATACCTGCTTTGCGGGTTCCATCTGCGAGTGCCTTAACAACACCATGATACAGATATCCGTTGCGGTCAAAAACTACAGTCGTAATTTTTTTATCCTGAAGACGTTTTCCGAATGCTTCACCAAGTTTTGCTGCACCTTCTGTATTTGGCTTCAAGTCAGCAAATTCTTTTTCCAATGTGGAAATTGAAGCAAGAGTTACACCTTCGTCATCATCAATTACCTGAGCGTAAAGGTTGCAATTGCTGCGAGTTACCGTTAAACGAGGGCGAGCAGCTGTTCCGTAAACAGACTTACGGATGTGAACCTTACGATGAAGGCGCTTTCTTGCTTTATCATTAAGTTTCTTTAACATACGCTACACCTTATTTTACGCCAGTCTTTCCGACTTTGCGTCTGATAACTTCATTGCTATAACGAATTCCCTTTCCTTTGTAAGGTTCTGGGAGACGAAGCTTGCGGATCTGTGAAGCAAATTCACCAACCAGCTGCTTATCGATACCAGCAATTGTAACATTACCATTAGCATCAGTCGTAACAGTAAGTCCTTCTGGGATTACAGCGATAAAATCAGAAGAATAACCAAGATTCATTACGAGGTTTTTTCCCTGAACTTCTGCACGGTAACCTACACCAGTAATAACGAGAGATTTTGAAAATCCCTGTGTTACACCAGTAACCATATTGTGAATCAAAGCACGATAAAGTCCGTGAGCAGCTCCAGCTGCTTTTGATTCTTCTGCTGGAGAAACTGTAAGCTCTCCGTCTTTTACTTCAAGCTTAACTTTGTCATTTACGTGCTGCTTAAGTTCACCTTTTGGACCTTTTACAACAACTTCACCAGCATTAACTGTAACTGTAACTCCTGCAGGAATAGCAACAGGAAGCTTACCAATTTTTGACATATCTTCCTCCTATTACCAAACTTTGCAAACGAGTTCGCCACCAACCATTTTTTCGCTTGCTTTCTTACCAGTTGTTACACCAGAAGAAGTTGAAACGATCAATGTTCCGTATCCGTTAAGAACACGTGGCAGTTCTTTATAACCAGAATAAATACGACGACCTGGTGTAGAAATCTTTTCAATTCCGTGAATTACAGGTTCATTCGCTTCATCATACTTCAAGAAAATACGGATAATAGAATGACCATCATCGTCCTGTACTTTCTTAAAATTCTTAATATAACCTTCTGTCTTAAGGATCTTAACAATTTCAAGCTTAAGTTTTGATGTAGAAACATCTACTTTTTCGTGGCGAGCCTGAACAGCATTACGAACCTTAGTGAGCATGTCTGCTATTGGGTCTGATGTACTCATTTTCCTTCTCCTCCACTACCAACTTGACTTTGTTACGCCTGGCAAAAGGCCTTCACTTGCTAACTTGCGGAAACAAATACGACAAATCTTGAATTTGCGCAAATAACCGCGTGGACGACCACAAATCTGGCATCTGTTATAGCGACGAGTGCTATACTTAGGTGTGCGATTTGCTTTGATAACCATTGATTTCTTAGCCATTGTTTCTCACCTACTTTCTGAAAGGCATATTGAACTTGGTAAGCAATGCACGAGCTTCTGCATCTGTGCGAGCGCTTGTTACAATAGAGATATTCATACCAGCAATCTTTACGATTTTGTCGAAGTCGATTTCTGGGAAGATAATCTGTTCTGTAATACCAAGAGAGAAATTTCCGTGTCCGTCAAAACCAGTTGCTTTGATTCCGCGGAAATCCTTTACACGAGGTAATGCAACATTGATAAGGCGGTCCAAAAATTCATACATAATGTTACCGCGCAATGTTACCATTACACCAACTTCATTGCCCTCACGAAGTTTAAAGTTAGCAATACTCTTCTTAGCCTTCGTTTTAACAGCATGCTGTCCAGTAATCTGAGTTAAATCAGTTACTGCGGCATCAAGGAGTTTCTTGTTTGAGAGGGCTTCGCCAACACCCATGCTTACTACTACTTTTTTAATAGCAGGAATCTGCATTACGGATGTGTATCCGAGTTCTTTAAAGAGCTCTGGAGCGATAGTGTCCTTATAGACTTTCTTAAGCCGTGGTACGTACTTATCCATTACAGTGCTTCTCCACACTTACGGCAAACACGAGTTTTCTTGTCGCCGTCAATTTTGAATCCAATTTTAGTTGGACCGCATTTTTTGCATACGATCGCAACATTTGAAATATTAAGTGGAGCCTCAATTTCTGCGATTCCACCCTGATCCTGCTGACTGCGTTTTCTCATTGCTTTTTTAACCATGTTAACGCCAGATACAATTACTGCATCTTTCTTAGCAATTACGCGAACAACAGCACCACGTTTACCCTTATCTTTTCCAGCGATAACCTGTACAGTATCGTCTTTACGGATCTTAAATTTCTTTTCCATATTGATTCTCCTTACAGTACTTCTGGAGCAAGTGATACGATCTTCATAAAGTCCATATCACGGAGTTCACGTGCAACAGGTCCAAAAATACGTTTTCCTTTTGGATTTCCATCGCCATCAACGATAACGCAAGCATTATCATCAAAACGAATGTATGTTCCATCTGGACGACGGTATTCTTTTGATACACGAACGATTACAGCTTTTTCAACTGTACCTTCTTTAATAGTAGAAGTAGGAATTGCTTCCTTAATTGCAACTACTACGATATCACCGATACCAGCATACCGGCGGTGTGTACCGCCAAGTACTTTGATTACCTGAGCAACTTTAGCTCCAGAGTTATCGGCAACAGTCAATTTTGATTGCATCTGCAGCATAATTTAACTCCTTTTAACCTATTTTGCTCTTTCGATGATTTCTGCAAGTCTCCAGCACTTATCTTTGCTGATAGGACTGCATTCAATGATACGAACTGTGTCACCAATGTGAGCTTCGTTCTTTTCATCATGTGCCTTACACTTTTTAGTCTGTGTAACGTATTTCTTATAGAGAGGATTCATTCTCTTTGTATCGATTGAAACAACAATTGTTTTTTCCATTTTGTCGCTTGTTACGATACCTACGAACGAACGTTTTGCTCCCTTTTTAGTCTGAACTTCCTGTTCTGCCACGGGTTAGCTCCTACTTAGTCTGTCCGGCAATTTCTTTTGCACGGATGAGCGTATTAAGAGTCGCAATCTGACGACGCATTGTACGCTTCTGCAATGGGTTATCAACATGGCCGATTACCATCTGGAAACGGAGATCCATGTATTTCTGTTTCAAGTCGTTACGTTCAGCTACCAGTTCAGCGTAAGACATTTCTTTAACATTCTTTTTCTTTGAATTTGCCATATCTTACTCCTTAGTCGATAGTTGGTTTAAATGCAATTTTTGTCTTGATTGGCAGTTTGTCAGCAGCAAGCTTAAGGGCCTGTTCTGCTAATTTAATATCAATTCCACCAACTTCAAATAAAATTACACCTGGTTTAATGTTTGCTGCCCAAAATTCTGGAGCACCCTTACCCTTACCCATGCGAACTTCCGATGGTTTTTTAGTAATTGGCTTATCTGGGAAAACACGTAACCAAACATTTCCTTTACGTTCAAGTTTACGGTTAATAGCAACACGAGCTGCTTCAATGTGGCGAGCCTGAAGCCATACTGGTTCAAGTGCAACTAAAGCAATCTGACCAAAGTCAATATTATTAGCACGTGTAGCATTTCCTTTTACTTTACCGCGCTGTACCTTACGGTGAATAACTCTTTTAGGACTAAGCATTTTATGTTACTCCTTTGAAGAATCTGCTGCGCGAGCAGGGCGTTTAGCTCTTGAATCATTTGACTGAGAGCGATCACGATGAGGCTTGCGAACAATCTGTCCAGCATCTTCATTCTTTTCGATACCGTAGTTCATGCCGTTGTAAACCCATACTTTTACACCGATTTTTCCGTATGTTGTATGAGCTTCGTATGTAGCATAATCAATGTCTGCACGAAGAGTATGAAGAGGAACACGTCCCTCTTTATGTTCTTCAGAGCGTTTCATTTCTGCTCCACCAAGACGACCTGACAAACGAATTTTAATACCCTGTGCTCCGCCTTTCATAGCATTTGCTGAAGCCTGTTTGAGAGCCTTGCGGAATGAACCACGACCTGCAAGCTGACGTCCAACATTCTGTGCAATTAAAGAAGCGTTTACTTCAGCACGTTTTACTTCCTTGATTTTAATCTGAACTTTCTTAGAAGCAAACTGTGCCTGAATTTCAGCACTGATCTTTTCAATATTGGCACCTTTAACACCAATAATTACACCTGGGCGTGCTGTGTGAATAACAATAGTAACACGCTGCGGGTGACGTACGATTTCGATTTCTGCAATATCTGCGTTCTGGCATTCTGGTAATTCTCTTACCAACTTGCGGATTTTAATATCCTCAAGAACCAAGTCTGCATAGTCACGAGGACCAGCATACCAACGAGACTGCCAAGTCTTGTTAATTCCAAGACGCAAACCGATAGGATTTACTTTCTGACCCACTTTATTCCCCCGCCTTCTCGTCAACAATAACGGTGATATGGCACATACGTTTTAAGAGCTGATCAGCACGTCCGCGAGCACGGAACCAAACTCTCTTAAGTCTTGGACCTTCGTCAATACGAATTTCCTTGATGTAGAGCATATCTTCATCGAGATTCTTGTTAGCATACAGAGCGTTTGCAACAGCTGACTTAAGAGTTCCTTTAATCAACTCTGCACCTTTCTGTGGCATATTTTCAAGAACTGCCAAAGCTTCTGAGCATTTCTTCTGCTTGATTACATTTGCAACAGGGCGAACCTTAGTTGGTGATGCAATCAGGAATTTTGTAGTGGCTACATAACCTTTTTTCTCTGCCATAGTATCCACCTTTATTTAGCACCCTTATCAGTGCCACCATGTCCCTTAAATGTACGAGTTGGAGCAAATTCGCCGAGCTTATGGCCAACGAGATTTTCAGTAACATATACAGGAATCCATGCTTTTCCGTTGTAAACACTAATTGTGTTTCCAACCATCTCTGGAATGATTGTAGAGCAACGAGAATATGTTTTAATCATCTTCTTGTCTGACTCTTTGTTCATTTCAATAACTTTCTTATAAAGGCTCTTTTCAATAAAAGGTCCTTTCTTAACTGATCTTGACATTGTTAACTACTCCTACTACTTCTTACGGCGTGAAACAATGAAACGGTTAGAAGGCTTTCTCTTATTGCGAGTCTTATAACCTCTACATGGCTGTCCCCAAGGTGTAACTGGCTGGTGTCCTTTACCTGCACCTTCACCACCACCAAGTGGATGATCAACTGGGTTCATAGCCATACCGCGAACTGTCGGACGAATACCGAGCCAGCGTTTGCGACCAGCCTTACCAAGCTGAGTGTTCATACGTTCTTCGTTTCCAACTACGCCAATTGTCGCATAGCATTTACCAAAAACACGGCGTGTTTCACCTGAAGGAAGACGAATAACAACATATTCGCCATCTTTTGCTGCAACAAGAGCAGAAGCACCTGCGGAGCGGGCAAGCTGTCCACCACGACCAAGTGTCAATTCAATGTTGTGAACTGTAAAACCAACTGGAATTACTTCAAGTGGAAGTGCGTTTCCAACTGTTGGAGCTGCATTTTCACCAGACATAATTTTCTGTCCTACAGTAAGTCCTTTAGGAGCAATAATATAGCGTTTTTCGCCATCAGCATAATAAATCAATGCAATGTTAGCACTGCGGTTTGGATCATATTCAATTGTCTTGACTGTTCCTGGAATACCGTGCTTGTTGCGTTTAAAATCAATTACGCGATACTTTCTTTTGTGTCCGCCACCCTGATGACGTACAGAAATACGTCCACCCTGGCCACGTCCACCATTTGACTTAAGACCTGATACCAGACTTTTTTCGGGTTTATCGGTTGTCAGTTCTTCTCTTACCAAATCAATGCGAGTACGAGTACCTGCAGTATATGGTTTAAAAACTTTAAGAGCCATCTGGTTCCCCTTAATTTAACGAAGGCTTAAACGCCCTCGAATACCTTAATTGTTTCTCCTGGAGCAAGACGAACAATTGCCTTTTTCCAGTCGGCTGTTTTTCCAGGTTTACCACGAACCCTTTTAACTTTACCGAGAACATTTACAGTAGTAATTTTTACAACTGTAACATTGAAGAGTTTTGATACTGCTTCCTTAATCTGTGTCTTTGTAGCATCAGGACGTACTTTGAATGTGTACTTTCCTTCTTCACGCAAAGCTGTTGCTTTTTCAGACAGTACTGGCTCAATAAGAATATCAGTCATTATTTAGCCTCCCCTTCTTTATAGAATTCTGAAAGATTCTTTGCAGCTGATTCGAGCAGGATTACTTTTCTTCCATAGAAAAGATCATGTGCACGAAGGCGATTGAATGACAAGAAGTAAACATTGTGGAGATTGCGTCCAGCCTGTTTAATTTTTGCATCATCATCTTTAAGAATTATGACTGTGCGTTCATCCTTAGCAAAATTGTTAAGAACTTTTACCAAGTCTTTTGTTTTTCCGCTTTCAACAGTGAAATCTTCAACAACAGTAAGTCTGTCGCTCTGTGCCTGAAGGCTCAGGATTGATTTCATAGCAAGGCGCTTTACCTTTTTAGGGAGTTCGTATCCGAAGTCACGTGGTTTTGGTCCAAAAATTGTACCACCACCTACATTGATTGGAGACTTTTTATCACCACGACGAGCATGGCCTGTTCCCTTCTGTTTGTATGGTTTAGCATTTGATCCGTGTACTTCTGAGCGAGTTTTTGTACAAGCTGTTCCAACACGTTTGTTTGCTAATTCGTTATTGATGGCATAGTAAATAACATCTTCATTTACTGGAAGTCCGAAAATGCTATCATCAAGCGTAATAGTGCGCAGTTCTTTACCATCGGTTGAAAAAACTTTCTTATCCATTTCTCATTTCCTCCGGATTACTTCTTTACTGCAGACTTGATGATAAGAGTGCAATTCTTTACTCCAGGAACAGCACCACGAACCATAATAACTTTGAGCTCAGGATCGATTTTAACAATCTTAAGGTTCTGAACAGTTACACGATCAAATCCCATACGTCCTGGCATTTTAACATTTTTAAGGCTGTGACCAGGAGTTGTACAATTTCCTGTACCACCAGCTTCACGATGGAATTTAGAACCGTGAGTAGCACGTCCACCATGGAAGCCCCAGCGCTTCATAACGCCCTGGAATCCTTTACCTTTTGAAGTTGCTGTAACATCGAGATAAGATGTTGATTCAAACAACTCAAGACCAATCTGATCGCCAACTTTTACTTCCTGTTCGAATTCTCTGAATTCTTTCAAATGACGTTTTGGCGATACATTTTCTGGAAACTGACCTTTGTATGCTTTAGTGATCTTTGATTCTTTAACATCTTCAAGACCAAGAACTACAGCATCATAGCCATTAGCTTCCTTTGATTTTGTAGCAACAACTGTATTCGGTTCTACATGGATCACGGTTACTGGTGTCAGTTCGCCGTTACTGTCGAATACCTGTGTCATTCCTACTTTTTTTGCAATCAGACCTTTCATTCTGATATGTCTCCTATAGAAGAAAACTCATGTTCTCTTCTCTTCGGCCGCCATCCCTGATCCAAGGGACCGTTACCGTTTTTGCAATAAGACTAACTGCGACGCAGTCTGGCTCTTACTGTTTAATTTCTACATCTACACCTGCAGGCAATTCAAGCTTCATCAATGAATCCATTACATCAGATGTTGGGTTCAGGATGTCGATAAGGCGTTTGTGAGTTCTCATTTCGAACTGTTCACGTGACTTTTTGTTTACGTGTGGTGAACGAAGAACTGTTACCTTATTGATTCTTGTAGGAAGTGGGATAGGTCCAGAAACTTTTGCTCCTGCCTTCTGCACTGTCTGCACGATTGATTTTGCGCTCTGATCGATAAGTTCTACATCAAAAGCACGAAGTCTAACACGAATTTTTCCGTTAGCCATTATTCACTCCAATGATTAAGTGTGGCAATTACCAGCAAGCTGAAATCACCACACCGTCAATCACATTAACTATTCGATGATTTTTGTAACCTGTCCAGAAGCGATTGTGCGACCGCCTTCACGGATAGCGAGTTTAAGACCTTCATCCATAGCAATTGGGTGAATAAGTTCACCGATGATCTTTACGTTGTCACCTGGTTTTACCATGTCTGTTCCAGCTTCGAGTTCAACAGTACCTGTAATGTCTGTTGTACGGAAGTAGAACTGTGGGCGGTAACCAGAGAAGAATGGTGAGTGACGTCCACCTTCTTCCTTAGAAAGAACGTAAATCTGAGCTTCGAACTTTGTATGTGGGTGAATTGTTCCTGGAGCAGCGAGAACCTGTCCACGGATAACATCTTTCTTTTCAACACCACGGAGAAGGATACCAACGTTATCACCAGCCTGGCCCTGATCAAGTGTCTTCTGGAACATTTCAATACCAGTTACAGTTGAAGACTGAGTTGGGCGGATACCTACGATTTCTACCGGGTCGTTCATATTAACAACACCACGTTCGATACGTCCTGTTACTACAGTACCACGACCAGAGATTGTGAAGATGTCTTCGATTGGCATCAAGAATGGTTTCTGATCATCGCGAACTGGATCGTCGAACCATGTATCCATTGCTGTGAGCAATTCTTCGATACATTTTGTGTTTTCTGGGTTGTCAGATTCGTTCAAAGCTTTGAATGCAGATCCCTTAACGATTGGAGTATCAGCAGAGAATCCGTATTTCTGGATTGTATCTTTTACGTCTTCTTCTACGAGCATCAACATTTCTTCGTCGCCATCGAGCTGGTCAACTTTGTTAAGGAATACGATGATCTTTGGTACACCTACCTGGCGAGCAAGCAAAAGGTGTTCTTTTGTCTGAGCCATTACACCGTCAGTAGCAGCGATAACGAGAACAGCACCGTCCATCTGAGCAGCACCAGTGATCATGTTCTTTACATAGTCAGCATGACCCGGGCAGTCGATATGAGCATAGTGACGTTTGTCTGACTGATATTCAAGGTGACGTGTGTTGATAGTAATACCACGAGCTTTTTCCTCTGGTGCATTATCAATTTCATCATACTTAAGAGCATGGTCACCGTACTTTTTAGCACAGTACTGAGTGATAGCTGCAGAAAGTGTAGTCTTACCATGGTCTACGTGACCAATAGTACCAACGTTCATGTGAGGTTTAGTTCTGACGAACTTCTCCTTTGCCATGTTTTTCTCCTTTGCCGATATTTGTTTCGGCTCAAAAAAGATGATTTATGTGATGCACTTTAAGCCAGAATGAATTCTCTTTCTTACAGAAAAGAGTTCATTCGCATACACACTAAATTATTTTTTATCTGATAAATGAAAGTTCGTTATCAAAAACAGTTCTTCATCATTTTCGAAGAACTCTTCCAAAACCACCCGTCACCATCAGAATAAAATCCAAATCAACCAGTCTGGTTTTCAGAATTTCAGCAAACCAAAGATAGTTTACTACAGAAACCCTTAGACTTTGTTTCCAGGGCCACCCAACCTGAAAATTGTTCTAGCAACAATTAACTTTACGGTTAAAGTCAGACTTAATAAATGAAGTCTGTCTGAAAATATTCAAAGAACCTGAAAATATCTAAAACACAATTTTGCATTTAGACTGTTTTATATTTATATCTTTTTTAGAAAATATTTTCAATAGCAAAATTAAAATAATTTGATATTTTATAAAAAAATAAGTTGCTTTTTACGGAGCTTTTTCCGGCTTTTCAGAGTTCCGCTATTCGCTTCATTCTGGCGCAGGCGCCAGAACGGCGTTGCCGCTCTTACAATCCGGGCTATTTTTTTTGTACAAAAATACAAAAGTGCAAAAAAAAAACCGCCGGTAAAACCGACGGATTTTGTAAGAAAAAAACTACCAGCGATAGTGAGCAAATGCTTTGTTTGCTTCTGCCATCTTGTGTACGTCTTCCTTCTTTTTATATGCAGAACCTGTGTTGTTGAATGCATCAAAAAGTTCTGAAGCAAGAGTTTCTGCCATTCCATGACCACTTCTGCTGCGTGCTGCACCAATGATCCAGCGCATTGCAAGAGCTTCACGGCGAGAGTCTCTGATTTCCATCGGAACCTGATATGTTGCACCACCAACACGGCGAGATTTTACTTCTACTAATGGTTTTACATTTTCAAGGGCTTTTGTAAACACTTCAAGTGGATCCTGATTTGTTTTTTCCTTGAGTTTATCCATTGCTTCGTAAACAATCTTTGTACAAGTCTGTTTTTTTCCATCCAACATCATGCGAGCTACAAATTTTGTAACAACAGGACTGTTGTATTTTGCATCTGGCATAATAGGACGATTTACTGATTTCTTATGTCTTCCCATAGTAATTCTCCTTTAACTATTATGCCTTTGGTCTCTTAGCACCGTACTTAGAACGACCGCGTTTGCGTCCTTCTACGCCGAGAGTATCTTTTGTACCGCGGATAATATGGTAACGTACACCAGGAAGATCCTTTACACGACCACCACGGATAAGAACAACTGAGTGTTCCTGCAAGTTATGACCAATACCTGGAATATATGCAGTAACTTCAATTCCATTTGACAAGCGAACACGAGCTACCTTGCGGAGAGCTGAGTTTGGTTTTTTTGGTGTAACAGTCATTACACGTGTGCAAACACCACGTTTCTGTGGACAAGACTCAAGTGCGGGAGCTTTAGTCTGGTTTGCAAGTGACTGTCTACCTTTACGAATCAACTGATTAATTGTAGGCATCGCCTAATTCTCCTATTTGTATGCCGGTCAGCACCCCGGACAAAATAAACAGATAAAATCCTATGCTATTGAGCACAGGGAATTTCATATTACCGAATTTATAATAAAACGGTCAATTGAATTTTATTGAATTCTGCGGAAATTTATTGCAAATTTTGCAGAATTTATGTTCGCGCGCAATCTGCGCATAACAATTAAGTAAAGCGCAAACTCGTTATTGTCGTGTGCGCTAAAAGCGCACGGCCTTGCGCTGACGCGCAAGGGATTGTAGTGGCGCGAGGCGTTGTTTTACGCAATCTGCGTAAAACAATGGAGCGCTTAGCGCGGAACCACGAAAAGCCCGGTCTGCCGCAAGGCAGATGCGCCAGTAATAAAAATTCTAAAAAACTAGTCTTCTTCTGAAGCAGTTTCCATCATTGGTTGAGCACTCTGCATTTCTGTTTCTTTTTCAAGACGACGGCGTTCGAGTACTTCTTCCATCTGAGCATCGAGATCATGATCGAATGAGTCATAAAGTTTTACGTTTCTGTAATTTTTGATACCTGTTCCTGCTGGAATCATGTGACCAATAATAACGTTTTCTTTTAGACCACGGAGCTGATCTTCTTCGCCCTTGATTGCTGCATTTGTAAGAACACGGGTTGTTTCCTGGAATGAAGATGCAGAAATAAACGAGTCTGTTGCAAGAGCAGCCTTTGTAATACCCTGGAACATCGGGCGGGCAACTGCCGGCTGTCCACCTTCTGCCATGATACGTTTATTTTCTTCGCGGAAGTGGTATTTATCTACCTGCTGTCCGTAGATGAATCTTGTGTCTCCTACAGAAACGATTTCTACTTTGCGCAACATCTGGCGAACGATTACACCAATATGTTTGTCGGCAATTGTTACACCCTGAGCTGAGTAAACGCCCTGGATTTCGTTCATAAGGTAATCCATGAGTGCGTTTTCACCAAGGATTGCAAGAATATCGTGTGCACTTGCTGCACCGTCGCAAAGCTGTTCACCGGCTACAACCTGGTCTCCATCGCGAACGAGGAGGCGGCGTGTCATTGGAACAACGTGTTCAAGCTGTTTGCCGTATTCATCTTCTACAACGATTACGCGCTTACCTTTTGTAATTCCCTTGAACTGAACTGTTCCGGAAATCTGTGCAAGTACGCAAGGAACTTTTGGTTTTCTTGCTTCGAACAATTCTGATACACGTGGAAGACCACCAGTAATATCGTTTGTTTTTGCAGCTGCAACTGGCATGCTTGCAAGTGTAAGACCTGCTTCTACCTGCTGTTTGTCTTCTACACGAAGAACGGCACCTGCCGGCAGGTAGTAAGAACCAAGTTCGTTACCATCTTCATCTGTAATAAGAATGCGTGGCTGTTTTACATCAAGGTGAAGGTCGCTGATACGGCGTTCTGTTTTACCAGAGTTAACGTCAACGATTTCTTCAAGTGTCTGACCTGGAATTACATCTTCGAAGCGAACATATCCGCTTACTTCGGCAATGATTGGTTCAGAGAACGGGTCGAATGTACCGATTACTTCACCACTCTTAACGATGTCGCCAGCTTTTACCATGATTGTAGAACCGTTGCTGATTTCGACTTTCTGTTCATTACCTGCAAGATAGATAACGCCGTCTTTTATAAGAATGCGTCCATTTTCTTTTGCTGTAATGTCGCCGTCCTTTGATTTAACAAGTGTTGTTCCCTTAAGAACGCGCATTCCGTCTTCAACAAGTGATTCTGCGCCACTACCAACAGTAATTGAGTCGATAAGGCGGGTTGTCATCATGCTTCCTTTACGAGTAAAGAGCCAGTTTCCGTCGTCTGTTACAACGTGAGTTCCGGCGATTGTTCCAATAAGAACGTCGTAAGAAAGAACGATTTTGTTGTCTTCTGTTTCCTTAGAAGCTGTACCACCGACGTGGAATGTACGCATTGTAAGCTGTGTACCTGGCTGACCGATTGACTGAGCAGCAATTACGCCGACAGCTTCGCCAATTTCAACGAGCTTATTGCGTGCAAGGTTTTTACCGTAACACTTAACACAAACACCATGTTCAGCTTCGCAGGTAAGAACTGTGCGGATTTTTACTTTTTCTACGCCAGCATCATCAATTTTTTTAGCAAGTTCTTCTGTAATATATTCGTTTGCTTCGCAAAGAACTTCTCCAGTTACAGGGTGAATTACGCGTTCAATTGAGAAATGACCTGCAATTCTCTTTGAAAGCGGAGTAAGAATTTCGTCACCATTTTTGATTGCTGCATAATCAATACCGTTGATTGTTCCACAATCTTCAATATTAACTACAACATCCTGAGCAACATCAACAAGACGACGAGTCATGTAACCGGCATCGGCTGTCTTTAAGGCAGTATCTGTAAGACCTTTGCGGGCACCGTTTGAAGAAATAAAGTATTCAATTACGGAAAGTCCTTCGCGGAAGTTTGATTTTACAGGAAGTTCGATGATGTCACCGTTAGGTTTAGCCATCAAACCACGCATTGCTGCAAGCTGAGAAATCTGCTTTTTAGAACCGCGGGCACCAGAATCAGCCATCATATAGATTGTGTTGAATCCGTTCTTATCTTTCTGCAATTTGTCGTACATGATTTCTGTAAGTTTTTCGTTTGTACGAGCCCAGATATCTGTTACTTTGTTGTAGCGTTCATCTGCTGTAATTACACCGCGTGAATACTGACCGACAATTTCTTCAACTTCTTTGTTTGCCTTGTCAACCATCGGCTTCTTTTCTTCTGGAATAAGAATATCTTCCATTGAAAGAGTTGCACCGAAGAATGTAGCGTTGTGATAACCACAGGCTTTTACGGCATCGAGCATCTGAATTGTGAGCCATGCACCCTTTGTGTGATAAACCTTTTCAATCATCTTGCGAAGGTCTTTGTCACCCATGCGCTGGTTTACATAACCAACACCTTCCGGCATTTCTGCATTAAAACGAATGCGTCCGGCTGTTGTTGTAATTACATCACCTTTCTTAAAGTCACCATTGAATGAATCTTCTGGGGCAGGAACTTTAATTTCTGCGTTCCAGTCAATGTAACCGTCTTCTGCAGCCATTGTAACTTCGTCGTCGCTAGAGAAACGTTTTCCAGTTCCTTTTGCTTCCGGCTTAACAGAAGTCATATAGTAAATACCAAGAACCATGTCCTGTGACGGATAAACGATTGTGTTTCCGTTTGCAGGGTCAAGAAGGTTGCGTGCAGAAAGCATCAATGTCCAGCATTCCATCTGTGCAGCCTGTGTAAGTGGAACGTGAATAGCCATCTGGTCACCATCGAAGTCGGCGTTAAAAGCCTTACATGCGAGAGGATGAAGTTTAAGAGCCTTTCCTTCTACGAGAACAGGTTCAAATGCCTGAATACCAAGACGGTGCAATGTAGGCGCACGGTTGAGCATAACAGGATGTTCGCGGACAACTTCATCAAGAATTGCATAAACTTCTGGAGCTTCCTGTTCTACAAGAGTCTTTGCTTTTTTGATATTGAATACAATGTCTTTATCAACAAGCTTTTTCATAATAAACGGCTTGAACAATTCGAGAGCCATTTTTGTAGGAAGACCACACTGCCAGAGTTTGAGTTCTGGACCAACAACGATTACTGAACGTCCAGAGTAGTCAACGCGTTTACCAAGAAGGTTCTGGCGGAAACGTCCCTGCTTACCTTTAAGCATATCGCTGATTGATTTAAGAGGTCTGTTTGAAGCACCCTTTACAACACGCTTACGTTTTGAATTATCGAACAATGAGTCAACAGCTTCCTGAAGCATGCGCTTTTCGTTACGAATAATAATATCCGGAGCAGAAAGCTGCATAAGTCTCTTAAGACGGTTGTTGCGGTTAATAACGCGACGATAAAGATCGTTAAGGTCAGAAGTTGCAAAGCGTCCACCGTCAAGCTGAACCATTGGACGAAGATCTGGCGGAATTACAGGAATTACGTCAAGAATCATCCAGGAAGCTTTGTTTCCAGACGAACGGAAGTCTTCTACAATCTGAATACGTTTAAGAAGACGTTTGTCTGTTTTTGTTCCCTTTTCGCGCATTTTTTCGCGGAGTTCTGCAGCAAGTTCGTCGAGATTCAGGTTTTCGAGCATTGTTTTAATTGCTTCAGCACCCATTCCGGCTGTAAATTCCTGGCCGTAGCGTTCAACATCTTCGTAATATTCGTCTTCTGTAAGAAGCTGTCCCTTTTTAAGTTCAGTGTCGCCCGGATCAATTACGATGAATTTTTCGTAATAAAGAACTGAGCGGAGCTGAGCAACCTGCATATTGAGCAAAAGACCCATGCGGCTTGGAACAGAACGATAATACCAGATGTGACTTACTGGAGCTGCAAGTTCAATGTGACCCGTGCGTTCACGGCGAACTTTAAAGTGAGTAACTTCAACACCACAACGATCGCAGATTACGCCCTTATAACGGATTGACTTGAATTTTCCGCAGTAGCATTCCCATTCCTTTGTAGTTCCGAAAATGCGTTCACAGAAAAGACCGTCTTTCTCTGGTCTGAGAGTACGATAGTTGATTGTTTCTGGCTTTTTTACTTCACCATAAGACCAGCTGCGGATATCGTCCGGGCTGGCAAGTTTTATTTTAATTGAATCAAAATCCTGAATATCACGCATCTTCATTCTCCTTTTCGAAACCAGAACTAGCTTTATCAATCAATTCCTGGTCACGTTCGGTAAGGGCAATTCTCTTTCCCTTTGCGTCATAAATTTTAAAGTCCAAAGCAAGACCACGAAGTTCCTGTACCATTACGTTGAATGATTCTGGAACACCAGCTGCTGCTGTCGGGTCACCCTTTACGATTGATTCGTAAACTTTTGAACGTCCGTTCATATCATCGGATTTGATTGTCATCATTTCCTGCAATGTGTTTGCTGCACCGTAAGCTTCGAGTGCCCAAACTTCCATTTCTCCAAGACGCTGACCACCAAATTGAGCCTTACCACCAAGTGGCTGCTGAGTAACGAGTGAGTAAGGTCCAGTTGAACGAGCATGCATCTTGTCATCAACAAGGTGATGCAACTTAAGGAAGTAAATAACACCAACGAAGATCGGGTTAACAAAAGGTTCACCCGTGCGGCCATCGCGAACAATCTGCTTACAGTCTGGGCTCAAACCAGCTTCAATAAGTTTTTCACCGATTTCTTCCTGAGATGGAGTCTGGAATGCAGGAGATTCAAAGTACTGATTCAGGTAACGTCCAACAATACCAAGTTCAGATTCCATAATCTGACCAATGTTCATGCGGGAAGGTACACCAAGCGGGTTAAGACAAACATCGAGCGGAGTACCGTCTGCAAGGTATGGCATGTCTTCTTCTGGAAGAATACGAGCAACAACACCCTTGTTTCCGTGGCGTCCGGCCATTTTGTCACCTTCACGGAGTTTACGTTTGTTAGCGATAAGAACTTTTACAACTTCGTCAACGCCCGGGTTAAGGTCGTCGCCTTCAGTTCTCTTCATACGCTGAACATCAATAATTACACCTTCAATTCCGTGTGGAACGCGCAAAGAAGAATCGCGGACTTCTTTAGCTTTTTCACCAAAGATAGAATTCAAAAGTTTGAATTCCGGAGTTGTTTCAGTTTCTGACTTAGGAGTAACTTTTCCTACAAGGATGTCTCCAGAGCGAACTTTTGCACCAATCCTGATAATACCTTCTGCGTCCAGATTGTTGAGCATCTTTTCAGATGTATTTGGAACATCACGAGTAATTTTTTCTGGTCCAAGTTTTGTTTCGCGGATTTCTGTCTGGAATTCCTTGATATGGATAGAAGTATACATATCTTCTTTTACTACGCGACGGCTGATAAGAACAGCGTCTTCATAGTTGTATCCATTCCACGGAACGAATCCTACGAGCAGGTTGCGACCAAGAGAAAGTTCTCCGTTAAATGTTGCAGGACCGTCGGCAAGAACAGCACCTTTTTTAACCTTTTCGCCAACTTCAACTGTCGGGCGCTGATGGTTACATGTATCGTTGTTTGTTCTCTGATATTTAAGAAGCTGATATTCATCAATTTTGTCTGAACCATCAACCTTTACTTTAATAAGATCGCTTTCAACCCAGATTACTTCACCATCGTGTTTTGCTTTAATAAGAACACCAGAATCGTAAGCAGCCTTACCTTCCATACCAGTTCCAACATAAGGTGGTTCCGGGAACAGAAGAGGAACGCCCTGACGCTGCATGTTGCAACCCATCAAAGCACGGTTAGCATCGTCGTGTTCAAGGAATGGAACAAGAGAAGCCGAAACCGAAATTACCTGGCGAGGAGAAACATCCATGTACTGAATGTCTTTAACATTGCGGGTTGTGTAGTCACCAACGTGGCGGCAAGAAACCATTTCTGTCGGGAACGAACCGTCAGCCTTCATGCCTTCTGCAACCTGACCAACGTAGTAGCGGTCTTCGTCCATAGCAGAAAGATATTCAACCTGATCAGTTGCTTTTCCGTCTACAACCTTGCGGAACGGAGTTTCGAGGAATCCGTATTCATTAACGCGTGTAAAGATAGCCAGAGAAACGATAAGACCAATGTTTGGACCTTCAGGAGTTTCGATCGGGCACATGCGTCCGTAGTGAGTATAGTGTACATCGCGAACTTCGAATCCGGCACGATCACGAGAAAGACCGCCAGGACCAAGAGCGTTAAGACGACGTTTGTGTGTAAGTTCAGAAAGAGGGTTAATCTGATCCATGAACTGAGACAACTGTGAAGAACCAAAGAATTCTTTAATTGCAGCAACAATTGGTTTAATAGAAATTAAATCCTGTGGCTTCATTGTTTCAGTTTCTTTAAGGCTCATTCTTTCCTTTGCAATTCTCTCCATGCGGGCAAATGCAGTTTTGAGAGAATTTGTCATAAGTTCACCAACAGAACGAATACGACGGTTGCCAAGGTGGTCAATATCATCAAGCACTTCGTTACCAATGTAAACTTTTACAAGGTGCTTCATTGTATTGATAATATCGCTCTTTACGAGAGTGTGAGTTTCAACTGGTTCAGAATAAAGATCGAATTTTTTATTCAACTTGTAGCGACCAACACGACCAAGGTCATAATGACGAATATTGAAGAACATTCCTTCAAGTTCGTTTCTTGCAGCTTCGGCAGCCATTGGTTCACCAGGTTTAAGGATAGAGAATACTGCAGAAAGAGCATCTTCGAGAGTTGGTTCTTCGTCAGAAGCGCCTTCTTTTGTATATTTCATATCTTCTCTTTCAAAACAGTTAATAATCATTCTGCTGTCGAGAGAAGGATTGTGTTCTTCTTTGTTTCCCTTTTTCTTGCGTGCATCAAAAACAATTACATTGATTTCTTTTATGCCCTGAGAAATAAGGTCATCAACTTCGTGCATGTGTAAAGTAGAACCAGCGCGGAGAAGGATTTTTTCTTCACCATCGTCATTCTTTACTTTTACAGCTCTTGCAAGAACTTTATCAACGAGTTCTTCTTTTTTAGAAGCGTCAACAGTAACAACTTCTGTTGTATAGAACTGATCGATAATTTCTTCACGAGTAGAAAAACCGAGTGCACGGAGGAAGATTGTACCAAGAATCTTCTTTTTGCGGTCAATCTTTGCGTAGATTAAATCTTTTTTCTGATCGATTTCAAATTCCAGCCATGAACCACGGTAAGGAATAATACGAGAAGAATAAACACCCTTTTCGTGATTAAAAATTACACCAGGCGAACGGTGAATCTGAGAAACAACTACGCGTTCAGCACCGTTTACAATAAATGTACCACGGTCTGTCATGAGCGGAATATCGCCCATATATATATCTTTCTGAAGAATTGCTCCAGTATCTTTAAAATTAAGATTGATTCTTGCTTTTAAGGGAACTGAATAAGTCAAACCCTTCTGTTTACACTGAAGTTCTGTAAACTTAATGTTTTCTTCTTCGAGTTTGTAGAATTCATATTCCAGCGACATATTGCCGTCTGGACTTTCAATTGGGAAAGTTGAATTAAATACTTCCTGAAGACCTTTGTTTTCTAGAGGTTCATTGTTGTCCAGCTTTTCTTTCTGAAGGAAACTTTCGTAAGATGAAAGCTGAATGTCGATAAGGTTCGGAATTTCCATAAAGTTCTGGATATCTTTTCCGAAGTACTGACGATTGATAGTTCTGCTTTTGGCGAACATCGAGTTCTCCTATGAGGGACTTTCTTTCTAAATTTGCTACATGTTAAAACTCTTGAATGACATTCAAAAAATCAAAACACAGCACAAAAATAAAAAGTTATCTGTCTGCAAAGCGTCATAACTTTCAGACAATAAAAAACATTATCGGGCGACAATGTTTTATTTTATTTTTTTGTCGGGCGTTCCCTGCCATCCGGCAGGTCGGGCTGTCCAGGGTTCCGGCTTTCGCCTTCATTGCTACGCAACGCCTTACGGCGCCCTTCCCATCCCTAACGTTATAATAACCGCCGGTTGATTCTGTCGAAACCAAGCACGCAGGCATCCCTAACGCTCACGCCGGTTAAACTTGTCAAAACCAGCGAGTTCCACAAAACGCCTTTAGACACTAAAAGCTTACACCCAATAATCAGATAAATCTGACCTTGAGCGTAAGCATTTTAATGGGAACGACTGCCTAAGCAGCCATTATTAAGTAATCCGGTTGAACCGAAATTAACTTATTTTTTAGAAGCCTTACCACCAGCAGCTTCCATTTTCTTAATGAGCTCTTCAGCTTCAGCTTTAGAAACACCTTCTTTGAGTGTTTTTGGTGCGCCTTCAACGAGAGTTTTTGCTTCGCCAAGACCAAGACCAAGAGCTTCTTTAACTGCCTTGATAACTGCAATCTTTTTAGCTGCATCGAAGCTGTCGAGAGTTACTGTGAACTCTGTCTGTTCTTCTTCTGCTGGACCTGCTGCTGCTGGACCTGCTGCTACTGCAACTGCTGCTGTAACACCAAATTTTTCTTCCATTGCTTTAACAAGTTCAGAAGCTTCGAGAACTGTCATTTCTGCGATTGCATCAAGAATCTGTTCATTTGTAAGTGCTGCCATATTATCTTCTCCTAAATTGGCACGTCTGAATCATTTTGAAACAGACAAAAAGTTTTCTGCGGACGGAACAAACTGAACCGTTTTTCCACAGTTTATATTTTGCAGGGACAGTCGACAGCAATTGAAGCCTGACCCCGCTTCACAAGTACGGCAAACTGATTACTCAGCTTTTGCCTCTTCTGCAGGAGCAGCTGCTGCTGGAGCTTCTGCACCGCCTTCCTGTGATTTTTTATCAACATAAGCCTGCAATGTAGCTGCAAGTTTCTGTACTGGACCATTGATAGCAGACATGAGCATTGCGATAAGCTGTTTCTTGCCTGGAACCTTAGAATAAGCTTCCATTTTTGCAGCATCGTAAATTTCATTCTGGATATAACCGCCCTTTACAACGAGAGCTGGAGTATCTTTTGCAAAGTCAAAAAGAACTTTAGCTGCTTCGTTGCTGTCTTCTTTTGCCATTACAACGGCTGTTGGGCCTGTAAGGTAGTCAGAAACGTTGTCAATCTTCATTTCTTCGAAAGCAACGCGTGCAAAGTTATTTTTTACAACCTTCAATGGAGCTTCGTGTTCACGAAGTTTGTCACGAAGAGCTGTAATCTGTTCTACTGTAAGACCACGATATTCAGCAAAGATAAAGTCATTGTAGTCTGAAAGAACTTTTTTTGTTTCTTCAATAGCTGCTGTTTTAGCAGGCTGGAGTTTTTTAGCCATGATTGCCATAGATTATGCCTCCTCCTTAACGTCTACCCAAACGCCAGGTCCCATTGTAGAACTTACTGATACTGAGCGTACGAAATCAGCTTTTGCATCAGCTGGCTTTTTGCGTTCAATTTCTGAAAGAAGAGTTGTTACGTTTTCTGCAACCTTGTCTGCATCCATAGAAATCTTACCAACAGCAATGTGAATTACGCCTTCTTTGTCAGCACGGAATTCTGTACGACCTTTTTTAAGTTCGCTGATTGCATGAACGAGATCATTTGTTACAGTTCCAGTTTTTGGGTTAGGCATAAGACCTTTGCGTCCGAGAACCATACCAAGACGACCAACGTCTTTCATCATATCTGGAGTAGCAACAGCAACATCAAAGTCAAGCCATCCGCTCTTTACTTTGTCGATGTATTCTGCAGCACCTGCGTAAGTAGCACCTGCATCGAGAGCTTCTTTAGCGCGTTCTTCTGAACAGAATACGAGAACTTTCTTTTCTGCTGTAAACTGGTTTGGGAAAACCAATGTATCGCGCATTGTCTGGCTTTTTCCAAGACGAAGAGCTACGTGGAGTTCTACTGTCTCGTCAAATTTTACAAAGTGAACATCTTTTACAACTTTGCAAGCTTCTGCAACTGTGTAATGTTTCTGTGGTTCGTACTTTTTAAGAGCTTCAGAATATTTCTTTCCGTGTTTCATTATTCAGCCTCCACTTCAACACCCATACTGCGTGCAGTACCAGCAATGATTTTTTTTGCAGCTTCAATATCGTTTGCGTTGATATCTGGCATTTTTTTAGTTGCGATGTCAGTAAGCTGAGCCTGTGTCAATTTGCCAACTTTGTCGCGGAGAGGGTTACCAGCACCCTTAGAAAGACCAAGTGCTTTCTTAATAAGAACAGCAGCAGGAGGAGTCTTAAGTTCAAATGTGAACGATCTGTCCTGATAAACTGTAATGATTACAGGGATAGTAAGTCCCTTTTCCATTGTCTTGGTTCTGTCATTGAACTGCTGAACGAACACTGGTGCAGAAACACCGTGAGGTCCAAGAGCTGGTCCAATAGGTGGGGCAGGAGTTGCTGCTCCTGCTGGACACTGTAATTTAATGACAGCTGTTACCTTTTTTGTAGCCATTTTATAGCTCCCTTAATTGGTGTCGGACTTGAATTAAAAAACAATTCAGTCACTAGCGAAATACCTTTGTCCAACGGACTTGTATTTCTTCCAAATATAGGAAAAGCCCCATCTCAAGACAGGGCCAATTCTATACTACTAAATAATTTTCGAAGAACTAACAGAAATCGGCTTAAACAAGTTTTTCAACCTGCATAAGGTCAACTTCAACTGGAGTCGCACGTCCAAAAATCTGAACCATAACTCTAAGCTTAGCCTTTGCAGCATCAATTTCTTCAATTGCACCACTGAAAGTTGCAAAAGGACCCTCAGTAATTTTAACCTGATCGCCAATTGAATAATTCTGCTTAATTTTAATGTTCTTTTCGCCTTTGATTTCTCCGGCTTTGAGAAGAAGATTTTTTGCTTCGTCTGTAGAAATAGGACGCGGGCGTTCTGAAGGATTTGTTCCTACAAAACCAGTAACTCCCTGTACATGACGGATTTTTCCACAAAGATCTTTCCAGCCAAAATCAGGCAAATCCATTTCCAGCATAATATAACCAGGAAGGATCATGTTTTTTCTGTTTCTTTTTTTGCCGTCTTTGATTTCTACAACTTCTTCTTCTGGAACTTTTACATCAGTTACGATATTTGAATCAATTTCACCAGCTTCAATCATCTGATTGATTGTACGAAGAATTTTCTTTTCATAGCCTGTATAAGTGTGAACGATATACCAATTTTTAGACATGACTTAAACCCTTTTTTATGCAGCAGAAAAAAGAAGTCCCATTCCTGCAGAGAACAAAAGATCCAAACCACCAAGGATTACAGCAATAATAATTGAAGAAACCACAACAACTTTAACAGAAGAAACAACATCATCTTTTGTTGGCCATACAACTTTTCTAAGTTCAGCGCCACATTCTTTGATAAAATTAATTGGTTTTGCCATAATCTTCCTCTATAAATTTTTAATAACAGGCCGGGCAAGACTCGAACTCGCGACACTCGGTTTTGGAGACCGATGCTCTACCAACTGAACTACCGACCTAAATATATCAAGCTGCCGTTTAGACAGCCTTGTATAATATTTTATAAAGCTTATTTAGCTTTTGTTTCTTTGTGCAAAATTTCTTTACGACAGAATGGACAATACTTATTCTTTTCAAGTTTGCCAGTAATATTTTTGCGGTTCTTTGTAGTTGTGTAATTCTTGCGTTTGCATTCTGTACACTGAAGAGCAATAATATCAATCGATGTCTTTTTCTTGCTACCCATTTTATATTCTCCTAAAAAAGATATTCAAAACGCTTATAAGTTTTTAAGCTCCTGAGCGGAATCGGACCGCTGACCTCATCGTTACCAACGATGTGCTCTGCCAACTGAGCTACAAGAGCAGGTCAACAATGACGTGTTTTAGAACTTTACAAGAGTCACCATTTTTAGTCAAGGGTGAATTCGTTTTATTTCGGAATATTGTAGTATTTTATTAAAAATTATGCTAGTTTTCTTTTGTTAAAAATTGATTTTTTTTAATTTTTTGCAATAAAAGCGCAATGGGATTTCTGCGTATCAGTCTTACGACAGCTACGCCGCGAGTTTGCTTGCGCAAGGGATTGTAGTGGCGCCGAAGGCGATGTTTATTGCCAGTTGCGCAAGTCGTCTGC
>CAVKVK010000023.1:0-28277 GCA_963659855.1 Parabacteroides distasonis
GTTCTGGAGTTCCGTCTTCCATAATTTTTCCGCCTTCCAAAAACAAAAGACGATCCGCAATATGACGTGCAAATCCCATTTCGTGAGTTACAAAAATCATAGTTATGTTTTCTTTCGCAACATCTTCCATAATTTTTAAAACTTCACTAATCATTTCAGGGTCAAGCGCAGAAGTCGGTTCATCAAAAAGAATTACTTTTGGCATCATTGTTAAAGCACGGGCAATTGCAACTCTCTGCTGCTGACCACCAGAAAGCTGGCTCGGATAAGAATCTTTTTTAGAAGCAAGTCCAACTTTTTCAAGATTTGCCATTGCTCTTTCTGTTACTAAAGCCTTTGGCTCGTGCTTTAAAAGAATTGGTGCAAATGTAAGATTTTCTAAAACTGTTTTATGTGCATAAAGATTGAATCCCTGAAAAACCATTCCAATTTCGCGACGGGCACGGTAAAGTTCTTTGTTTTTCATTGCCGTTAAATTCTGACCGTTTACACTTACAGTTCCCGAAGCAGGCTTTTCAAAAAGATTTATACATCTGAGTAAAGTTGACTTTCCAGCTCCACTTGGGCCAATAATTACAGTTTTGCTTCCTTCCGGAATCTGCAACGAAATATCATCAAGAACCGTTAAAGTTCCATATTTCATTGTAATGTGCTGCATATCGATAATTGTGTTTGTCATTGCCAACCTCAAAAAATAAAAATGCATAAAAAAAGGCCGGAAATTCAATTGAACTTCCGACCTCGTTGTCGATGTCATAACTCTAAAGTCTTAACAGTATTTTGACAATACCAAAAATGAATTATTTCACAAATTTTCATATCGCATTTGTATATTTTTAATAACATTTTTACATATTTTGAATAAAAGTATTACAAAAAAGTTTGCAATATTCAATTTTTAAATCAAAAGTCCCAGCAAAGGAATCGTAAAAATAGAAAATAACGTCGAAACAAAAATTATCTGGCTTGCAAAAAGTGCATCATGTCCGTATTTATCCGCAAGAATCGAAGCCGTACTTCCAGCAGGCATTCCAGACATAATAACAGAAATACTAACCAGAAGCGGATTCAAATTTAAAAAGTGAAGGGCAAGCCACACAAAAAGCGGAAAAATTACAATTCTAATCAATGTAAAAAACAAAACCGGCTTAGAAAACATTGTCTTAAAATCTGCTCCAGCCAGAATTGAACCAATTACTAGCATAGAAAGCGGCGTTGTGCACTTACTCAAAGAAACAATCGAAGTACTTAAAAACGGTGGAAGTTTAAAAGGACAGAACATTAATATAAATCCAACAAAAATTGCAATAATACACGGATGCACAGCAAGTTTTTTTATTGCCTGTTTTCTGTCAACGCTCGTAAAAAGTGCAAGTCCAGCCGTCCACATTGTAAATCTTATCGGAATCTGAAAAATCGACGTAAATAAAACGCCCATTCCTCCATAAAGTGCTTCAGAAACTGGCATTCCTATAAAACTTGAATTTGAACAAATCAATCCGTAACGGCAGACAATTTTTTTTTCTGAATTCATTTTAAAAAATAAAAATTTTCCACTTACAGTTGCAAAAATTTGAATCAATGCAGAAATCAAAATCGCAAAAAAACAATCGCGGGCAAATTCTCCATTAAAATTCACTCCGCCCAAAAACGCACTCACAGTATTACAAGGCAAAACAATGTTAATAAGAATATCAGAAAGGGATTTTCGTGAAGAATCCGTAATAATTTTTACTTTTGTCGTAATAATTCCAGTTAAAATCAAAAGAAAAAGTGTAAGCTGCAGATTAAATACTTTAAAAACAAATTCCATTGGAATTTTATACCATTTTAGTATCAATATTAAAAATACTTTATTTACTTTTAGTTAATACTTTTTGGGTATATTTTTCTCAATTTTTAGTATTGGACGTATTGAATTAAAAAAAATAAAATCAATTTATGTATAAAGTTTATTTAAATGATCACATTGCCCAAAGCGCAGTCGAAAGATTAGAAAAAAAAGTTCAACTCGTAAACAATTTTGACCATCCGGAAGAATTAGACGCAATAATTGTCCGTCAGCAATTTTGTCCACGAGAAGTAATTGAAAAAGCAAAAAAATGCAAAATCATTCAAATGCACGGTGTTGGCCTCGAAAGAATTGACATAAAAGCCGCAGAAGAATCTGGAATTCCTGTAAAAAACTGTCCAAACGGAAATGCAGAATCCGTTGCAGAACTTGTTCTCGCACTTGCACTCGCACTTTCGCGCAAACTAAAATTTATAGATAAAGGCGTTAAGGAAGGGCGATTTGCAGAATTCGGCTTACCAGAAACAGTTGGCAACGAAGTTTCAAACAAAACATTAGGTCTTGTCGGTTCAGGAAAAATTGCACGTCTTGTTGCAAAGCTTTTTAAATCTGCATTCAATTGTAAAATTCTTTGCTACAACAAATATCTTTCTACTGAAGAAGCTAAAGAACTTGGATTTGAAAAAACTGACACTTTAGAAAAGCTGCTAAAACTTTCAGATATTGTTTCAATTCATGTGCCGTTAACAGACGAAACAAAAAAAATGTTTGGCCCAGGAATTTTTGATAATGCAAACCATAATCTGCTTTTTATAAATACAGCGCGAGGAGGAATTGTTGACGAAACAGTTTTATACGAAGCGCTTGTAAACAAAAAAATTAAGGCAGCAGCAATGGATGTTTTTGAAAAACAGCCTCCAGAAACAACAAATCCACTTTTAAGACTGGAAAATTTTATTGCAACTCTGCATATTGGAGGAAGCACAAACGAAGCATTGGAAAGAAACGGTAAAACAGTTGTAGACAATGTTTTTAATGCTCTAGGAATTGAATAAAAACCAAACGATTTTAATCTAAAAAAACGTGGAAGGGAAAAAATGGATTTACGCGTAATGAAAAATTTTCTAAAAATTGCAGAAACTCAAAATATTACGCAGGCTTCAAAAGAACTGAATGTTGCCCAGCCACACCTTACGCGCCAGATAAAAAAACTGGAAGAAGAACTTGGAATTCTTTTATTTTTTAGAGACAAAAAACGTCTGCACATTACCGAAGAGGGAAGATTTTTAAAACAACAGATTGAACAGATTTTAAAGCTTGTTGATAAAACTGAACGTCAAATAAAAGAAATGCAGTCCGAAATTTCTGGAACGCTTTTTATTGGTTCAATCGAAACAGTTTGCGGAAGTTTTCTTTCTGAATGGCTTGCAGAATTTAAAAAAGATTTTCCGCAGATAAAATATAATATCTGGTCGGCAAATTCTAAAGATGTTGTTGAACGATTGGAAAAAGGTTTAATAGATCTTGCATTTGTTCGCGAACCAATCGACGAAACAAAATTTAATTCAATTCATTTTATCGATGAACAATGGGCAGCTTTTTTTAATAAAAATCATATTCTTGCACAAAAATCGAGCGAAATAATCAGTTTGCGTGAACTGTCAAAAGAAGAATTGATTGTGCCTTCTCAACGAGTTGAAGAAATTGAAAGCTGGTTTAAAACTGAAAATCTGACTGCCGACATTCGTTGTTCAGTTTCGCCTCTGAGCATTGCTTTAAGTCTTATAAAAAATAATCTTGGCATTGCAATTTTGCCGGAATCAACAATCAAAAGTATCGAAAATAAAAACGAAATTCTTCTAAAAAAACTGGATAAAATAAAAAAAACAGGAATTTCGCTTATCTGGAAAAAAAATTACGAACTTTCCCTTGCTTCTAAAAGTTTTATGAATTTCTTTCAAAATAAAAATATTGAATAACCCAACAAAAAACTATCGTTTGTTAGTTAATCATATTTTCATTAAATTCTATTACTTTTGGTTGATTTGGGTCATGTTCACCAATCATTTTTTCCATCCAGCACATGCTGTACCAGCGATTAAATTTATGCCCGCATTTATTAAAAATACCTACCAATCGGTAGCCCATTTTTTCATGAAAGTGAACACTTGCTCGCGTTAAATATTCATCTTCAATATCTGCATAGGTAATACACGCATAAACGTTTAAAATATTCTGTTTTGCAAGAATTTCTTCCAGTTTTTGCAATAAAATGCGCCCAATTCCCATTTTTCTGCATTCTTTTTGAACATAAATCGATGTTTCAACAGCCCAATCATAAGCTGCGCGCCCTTTAAATGGTCCTGCGTAGGCATATCCAAGAATTTTTCCATCCAAAACAGCAATAATATACGGATATTTTTTTAACGTTTTTTCAATCCGTGCAGAAAATTCTTCCAGTGTTGGAGTTTGAATTTCAAAAGTAATGGCTGTATTTTCTACGTAATATTTATAAATTTCCAAAATTTCTGCTGCATTTTCAGGTTTTGCAGCCTTTATTCCTATTTTTCTTTCTTCATTCATAAAAAATTCTTCCTCAAAAACTACAACAAACTAACACTCGTTAATCTCCGAAATAGCTTTTTCTATATCAACTTTTTCACAGTCTGCCGTAATATCTTTTAATACTCCATATCTTAAATACCACAAAAAACAATCAATTTTTGTTGAATCCACACAAAGCATTTGAGAAACTGCCTGTTTATAACATGCAAGCTGATTTACATATATTTGCGGTTCGATTTTTCTGTTTGTTTTGTAGTCCACAATTACGTATTTATCTTCACCATTTTTAAAAAGAAGATCGATTGTTCCACTTATCAACTGACCACAAACCCGGCTTTTAAACTCGTATTCAGCCTTTTTCCAGGTTGAATTTTGAACTTTTTTTCCAAATTCTGATTCAAAAAACCTGTCACGCATTTTTTCACAAATCTGTTCAACTTTTTTTACCAGATTTTTTGAATTTTCCAACCCGACAATATCCTGATTCTTATAAGGAATTTGATTTTTTATTCCGTTAATGGCAGCTTCCATATACGAATGAGCAATCGTTCCAAAATCATTGCTCTTAAACTCCTTCTTTTCTGTAAAAATTTCTTCCAGCTCTTTATATTCATCTTTATAACCATCTTCAACATCTTCCTGAATATTTTTTTCAGAAAGGTCTTCCTGAGTTTTGTAAAGTTTACTCGGTGAAATATAAGGCTTTTTAACTTTTTCCAGTGTCAAAATCTGTGCATTTTTATACGGATCTGAAAATTCAAGTTCTTTTATAAATTCTTTTTTTGATTCAATCGTATTTGAACGCGCATTTTTTAAATTTATTTCTGACTGGCTATAAAAAGGAATTTCTTCAATTTCCGTAAATGGCGAAATTTCGTTATTTAAAAGTTCTCCAACCTCGTTCTTTTGATTATAAAAATCGATAATCGGATGCAGAGTTTTTAAGATTGAATTACATTTTTTTGAACCGCCCGGCATATATTCCTGAAGATCTTTGTCTTGTTTATAAGCTCCGCTCGTAATAAAAATTTCGTCTTCCGCACGAGTAAGCGCAACATAAGTAAGACGACGCATTTCGGCTGATTCTTTTAAAGAATTGTCTTCTTTTGTTATATCAAAAAAATAATTAGAAAGTTTCTTTGATTTTAATTTATCAATATATTTTGGCGTGTTAATCGTAATTCCATATTTATCGTTATAAAACGCAGGAATCGTACCAACTTCATTCTTTGGTTCGCGCTGAATGTCGCAGATAAAAACAATTTTAAATTCAAGTCCCTTACTTTTGTGAATCGTCATAATATTAACGCCTTCAGACTTTTCGACAGGAACGTTCACTTCAATTTTTTTATTTTCATCTCTAAATTCATAAAGAGAATCAACAAAACTTGCAGGATTTTGATTATTGTCATCTGCCTGGCGTGCAACTTCAAAAAGAAGGTCATACATTTTTTCGTACATTTTTACAGACAAATTCCACATTGTTTCGTAACGATAGCCAGCTTCGTACCACAATTTTGAAACACTTTTACAAAGAGAATTTTCTTTTAAATATTCTTTAAATTCTTTATAAAAGTTTCCCGCAAAAATAAAACGCTCCAAAGATTCGCCTTCAAGAACAGTTTTTATAAGTTCATTTTCAGTAGCAAAAGGTTCTAAATGCAGCGAAATAACAGCCTGAGTTTCTGCAACAGACAAATTTACAAAAGGTGAACTCAAAACTTTTGCATAAGCCATTTCGTCATTAGAATAAACGCACAATTTAAAATATGCAGCAATATCATTTACCGGACCGTCAGAAAAAATTCCTTTTAAACTTTCTGAATAATAAGGAATTCCATGTTTTAACAAAGTCCGCTCAAAGTTTGCCTGAGAAGCATAAGTTTTAAAAAGAATTGCCATATCCGAAAAATCATAACCTTCGGCGTGTTTTTCTAGAATTTTTCGGGCAACCCATTCGGTTTCTGCATTTGTTCCAATTATTGCACCTTTTGGAGCTAAGGTTTCTTTATTGTAAAAAGCAAGATGAATTTTTTGTCCTTTATCGCCGTTTTCTGTTGCAGCTGCCAGTTTTTTTTCATCCGCCAGAACTTTATGATAAACTGCCTCAAAACTAGGAATTCCAATTCCTGCTTTTTGTGAATTTTCATTATAAAAAACCGACGGAGGAAGCTGAGTTGTTAATAAAGTTTTTCCTTCATTTTTGTAGTATTCTCCGCCAAAAATTGCATTAAAAGCTGCAATTAAATCTGGGTGCGAACGATGATTTGTAAACATATGCAAATTGCCGTTCTCAAAATCTTTTGAAAGTTTATTAAAAACTTCAACATCTGCCCCGCGGAAACGATAAATACTTTGTTTTTCGTCACCTACAAAGAAAAGTTTGTCACTTTCAAGTTCTTCAACACCCGGAACGCCTTTTTCCATACGCTCTTTTTTTTCTGCAAGTAAAAAAAGCATATCGCGCTGATCTTTGTTATTGTCCTGAAACTCATCAATCATAATTGCTTTGTATTTTGCTTTTTCGAGTGCACGAATTTCAGGATGATCACGAAGAATACAAAGTGCCATGTTGGAAATATCCGCAAAAGTAAGGCAATTCAGGCTGCGTTTTATGTCCATTACCATCTGCTGAAATTCTTCCAGAAGTGGAATAATTTCTTTAAACGAAGGAACTCCGTAAACAAAGTTTCCAAGTTCAATAATCTTTGGCTGCAATTCTTTAAAATTTTCAACATATTCTGCAAAAAGAATTGATGCATCGTCTTTTGCCCGCGGTTTTGCAAAATTCAACTTTGACAGACTTTCAATATAATTTTTAATACGGTCAAATTCGCCGTTTTCTATTTGTTCTTCCGTCAGTTCGTCACAAAAAATAGTCTGTGCAATTTCCGCCTGTCTTAAATATTCTGCATAAGTTTTGGTTGATTTATTTCCATCAAATTCAGAATCGTACCGGCAAATTCCAGTTAAAGCTTCCTGAATATGCTGCGAAGTTTCTTTCCATACTTTTTGAATTACTGCGCACTGTCTTTTAAAATCGCCACGAAAATCAATTGGTTCTGCAATTTTTGAATGATTTAAAATCGGTTGAATAAAAAGTTCGTCTGCAACTTTTTCGTAATCCTGAACTTTTAAAAATCTTTTTAACGACTGATTATCTCTGTGTTCAAGCAAAAAGGGCAGGGCTTTTGACTTTACCTGAGCTTTAACCAGATCTTCATCCTGCACAAAATCAGGACTTATTCCATAAAACCGGCAACCAAGTTTTGCAACCGAATTACAATAACTGTCCAGAGTTTTTATATTTGCCTTATAAAAATTTGCGGCTTGTTCTGGTTCCGAATTTTTTAAAACATTGTAAATGCGCGACGACATTTCAACAGTGGCTTTTTTTGTAAATGTAAGCGTAAGAATTTCGTCAACATTAAAATGATGTTTTTGAATTAAATTTAAAAATCTCAAAGAAAGAACAGTTGTTTTTCCAGAACCGGCTCCAGCTGCAACTACAGTATTTTTAATTGAATCTATTGCCGCCTGCTGTTCTGGCAACATTTTTTTTTCTGTACTCATAAAATTCTCCGTTAACCGTTATTCATGCTTAGAAACGTTAAAAGTTTTTCTGCAAATTGAATTAAAATCGCAGCTGATACATTTTTCAAAATTCTGTACACCTGGATTCAAACTAAAATCTCCAGTTTGAATTTTTTGAACATAATTTTTAACACATTCCTTCATTTTAGAAACATTCACCATAAATTCATCGTAATCTGGAATTTCTTTTTTTGTTTCCGCCGACCGACTTGCTATTGCTTCTCCAAAAACCGGCACAATTTTTGAACCTGCATCCAGCTTAAACGGAATAAAGGCTGCATTTTTTATTCTGATGTTTTCCTGTTTTTCCAGTAAAAAAACATAAGCTGGAATTTGAAAATCCATTAAATCCTGTTCTTCAAGAGGAATTTCTGCGCCCACAGCTTTTTTTTGTTCTTCGTAATTTTCTTCATCAAAATAAAGATTATCTGCAGGAATTGCAGTTTTTGAATTTTTAAAATCAACTAAAAAATACTGAACACTTTTTCTGCACTGCAAAAGACAATCCAACCGGCCGGTAAAAACATAATTCAGTTCGTTGTCTGTGTAATTCAATTTGCCTTCGGTTTTTATTACATCGCAATTATTAAAAATCGTAGAAAAATAAACAACAAACTGATAAATAGTGTCATAAATTGATTTTTTTGTTGTCTTTAAAAGTTCTTTTTTCAGGTAACAGTTTTTTTCGTTTCCAGTTCCTTCAAAAACGATTGCTTCGTCAATTGCATTTTTTAAAATTTCAATATATTTTTCATCAAGTTTTTTTGTATCATCTTCATCAATAAAAATTTCTATTGGCATTTTATTCTGCAAAAGAGTCTGGCAGTAAATTTCCATAATTTTATGATACAAATTTCCGCTTGCATATTGGTCAATCAAAACTGCAACATCGTCTTTTTCTTTAAGCTTTAAGTTTTTTGAATCAAAAAGCCATTTACGCGGACAATCATAGAATTTTTTTAACAGACTTGCCGAAACAAAAACCGGCTCAGTTTTGCCATTTTCATCTTTTTTTAAGCCAAGTTCATTTACAATCCTGCACGCGTTTTGAGATTCAAAATCCTGTTTTTTCTGCAGATTAAACCAGTTTTTAAAACTGTCAGACTGAGTTTCTGTAACCTTTGCCGGAAATTCTACATCTGATTCACCATAAAACCAGTTACGCTCTGCATTATAAGAATTATCAGGAAAAAGTTTTTCTTCGTCAGTTTCCTTCAATAAATTATTCACTTTTAAATAACTTACAGGCTGAGAATATCCATCTAAAGTTCTTTCGGAACAAGTAAAATACGCTGCATTTTTTAAACTATTCAACTGATAAAGCTGCACAAATTTATCGCTTACATTTGTTTCGTCACGATTTAAAAGTTTGCGACGCTTGTTTTCATTTAAAAAAGAAAAATCCTTATATAAAACACTTAGCGAACTCTGGCTCGAATCCACAATAAAATGACAGTCAAACGGCGCACAGGCAGCATTTTTATATTGATAAATCTGAACGCCGCCGTTTTTTGCCTGCTCAAGATATTTTGTTTTTCCAAGTTGTTCTACAAAAAAATTGAATGGAGAAGGGACAGTGCAATTAAAATTCTGCTCAAGATCAATCATTTCGCCGAGAGTTGCAATACAACGACTAAGAATATTGTCAGATTTTTCGCTGCAATTCGTCATTTCAAAAAAATTATTTCTAAATGCAAAATATGCTTTACGAACATCTGCAAAAT
Source organism: Parabacteroides distasonis (assembly GCA_963659855.1). Classification (GTDB taxonomy): domain Bacteria; phylum Spirochaetota; class Spirochaetia; order Treponematales; family Treponemataceae; genus Treponema_D. The sequence continues at coordinate 9,676 of CAVKVK010000023.1, forward strand.
TCTGGGCACGCGCAAATTTTTTTAGGTGAAGATTTAATTTTTTATAAAAATTTTCAACTTCAAAATCCTTAAATTGAGAATCGGCAAAAGATTCAATCCAGATGTCTTTTAATTCATTTTTTTCAGAATCAACAAAACTACAAATGCAGTGATTTTCCATTCCAAATGAAATCAATTTTTGTATAATCTGCCCGTCTTTCCACGGAAGTTCATTATTCAAAAGAAGATTTTTTATTGAATCAAAACTGTTTTTAGAATTATTACATTCCTGAATCTGCGTAAAAAAATTACCAACAGAAGTTTTACTCAAAGGGCGCGAAAATCTTGCAACGTGAGGAATTTCCAGCAAATCAAATTCGCGGTCAATATAAGGTCCGTATAAATCCATATCAGGAACGCTTACAGCCATTGCCTGCCATTCAATTTTGTTTTCTTCGTGCATTTTGCGAACAACGCTGGCAATATTTTTTATTTCGATTCTTGCGTTTTTAAAGAATTTTACTTCACCTTCGATATTTTCGTTATCCGAAGGAACATTTATCAGCGTTATAAATTCTTTAGAAGATTCAAGAATTTTTTTATATTCTTCCCAGTCTGAATTTATTTCTGGAAAAAAAACAAAATAATGTTTTCCGTTGTTTTTAAATGGAGGCTTTTCCCACGCAGGATCAAAAAAATTGAATTTATTTAAAAAACTACTGTATTTTTCATAAAGAATGAGCAAATCTTTGTCTTCGTCATCTTTTGTGCCGTCGCTTTTATCAAAATATTCCTTCCAAAGACCAAGTTTTGGCAAAATTAAAACAATCCAATTTGTAAAACCTCCATAACATTTTGCAAAATCCGGGCTGATTAAACTCTTAAAAAACGGATTTTCAGAATTTTCTGCAATTAAGTTAGAAGCAAAAATAAAACGCATCATCGAAGGAATAGAATTTTTATTTTGATTTTCGCTACGAACAGCTTCACCCTTAAATTTATCCCAGGCTAAAAAACGTTCCATGGCAACAGCCGAGCAGTCAGTTATTAAAGTTGCTCTGTCAGCCCACATTGTAGCTGCAATTTCTGTCGGAAAAACAAACACAGAATTCTGATTTTTTATGTTTTCCTGCAATGTTTTTTCTATAATGTTCTGCATTTTTCCCTCTGTAAAACCATTCAAATTTACAACATTTTCTATTATTTCGTAAATTATAAACCTTATACAGGGACATATATTGTCCTGAAAAGAAATTTTTTACGCTACAAATTTTCTGTAAAAAAAGCCATTTTTTATCAAAGTAATTCACTTAATTCTTTTTCAAAATTTTAATACGTGTACAAATTTCAAAAATCGTACTAGAATACATTTCAAGAAATTAAGATTCTGCAATTATGCAGAGTCATAAAATCAATTCATGGGGTATCGTATGAAAAAATTCATGGACGAAAACTTCCTCCTCGACACAAAAACAGCTCAGGAGCTTTTTAAGGCTTGCAAAGATGAACCTCTTTGGGACTATCACTGCCATCTTATTCCTTCTCAGATTGCTGAAAATAAGAAATTCAAAAATCTTACAGAAATCTGGCTTGGCGGCGACCACTACAAATGGCGCCAGATGAGAACTTACGGCATTACAGAAGACTACATTACAGGCGACAAACCTGATTATGAAAAATTCCTTAAATGGGCAGAAACAATCGAACATTTGATTGGAAACCCTCTCTACCACTGGACTCACCTTGAACTTCAGCGCTATTTCGGCATTTACGAACCATTGACAGTTGAATCTGCTCCACGCATCTGGGAAAAAGCAAACGCAATGCTCCAGACAGAAGAACTTTCTGTAAAAGGAATTTTCGAAAAATTCCATGTTTATGCAGTTGGAACAACAGACGATCCAATCGATTCTCTTGAATACCACAAGGCAATCGCAGCAGGAACAGCACCAATCGGCAAGATTGAAACAAAAGTCCGCCCGTCTTACCGCCCGGACAAAGCATTAAACATCAATCTTCCAACATACAAGGACTACATTGCAAAACTTTCAGAAGTTTCAGGAATCAACATCAAAACTTCTGACGATGTAATTTCTGCACTTATCAAACGTCTCGACTACTTTATCGAAAATGGATGCCGCGCTTCTGACCACGCTCTTGAATATCCACCATGCAAGGTTGACTCAGACGCTAATATCGACGCAGTTGTTGCACGCGCTCTTAACGGCGAAGTAATTTCCGAAGCAGAAGCAGAAGCTTACAAAACAAAGGTTCTCGTAGCTCTCGGACGCGCATACGCACAGAGAGGAATTGTTCAGCAGTGGCACATGAACGCAATCCGCGACAACAACAAGGCAATGTTCGCAAAACTCGGTCCAGACACAGGATTCGACGGTTCACACGACAAACCAGTTGCACAGAACCTTGCAGGTCTTCTTTCTTTGATTGAAGCTGCCGGCGGAACTCCAAAAACAATTCTTTACACACTCAATCCAAAAGATTATTACCCGATCGGAACAATCATGGGTTGTTTCCAGGGCGACGGAATCAAAGGCAAAATTCAGCTTGGTTCAGGATGGTGGTTCTGCGATCACAAAGACGGAATGGAACAGCAGATTAAGGTTCTCGGAAATCTCGGCATGATTCCAGCATTTGTCGGAATGTTGACAGACTCTCGCTCATTCCTTTCTTACTCACGCCACGAATACTTCAGAAGAATTCTCTGCAACGTAATCGGAACCTGGGTAGAAAACGGCGAATATCCAGATGATATGAAAATGCTTACAAAAATCGTAAAAGACATTTCATTCGGAAATGCACTTAACTATTTTGGAAAGTAATTTCTAAAACCTAAAACTGCCTGATATTTATCGGGCAGTTTTTTTATGGGCATATCCCTGCCATCCGGCAGGGTCGGGCTATTCGTGGCTACGGCGTCCAGGCGCCTCCGGTGCTTTGCACCCACGCTGCGCGTGGCCACTACTATCCCTTATGCGTTTAAAATTTTATTCTTTCTTTTACTTCACTTTCAATTTTTTCTTTTAACTTTGTTACAGCTTCTTTTAAGCCAACCGTTTCTGATTTCGTAGAAAGCCAGAAGTGTATTTTTTCCCGATTTTCGTCGTTTATTTTTCTAATTTGTTGCTGCAACTTTTCTAAATGAACAATAATCTTGTTTTCTTTTGCAAATTTTCTGACCTTTGCCATTAAATTAAGAGAATAAACAACATCAACTGCAAAAACGCCGTAGAAAAATCCAATCACCATGCAAAATGTAAGATGATTTGTAAACCAGGCAAGCCAATTTAAAATCTTCGGATGAATTAAAAAATAATAAAGCGCACTCAACAAATACCAGAAAACAGAATAAAGAGGGCAGATAATTCCCTGAATGTTTCCCCAGCATTTTGAATAATCCCAAAGTTTTATCTTCATTCCTTTTATAAAAATCAGGCCGGCAATATATTCAAAAACAGTAATGCAAAAAGCCATTAAAACAAAAAGAACAATTTTTTGAACAATTAAATTTTCAATTCTGCTTACATCAATAAAACTCAGCAAAAATAAAATTATAAGGCAAAAACCATAAAGAGGAAGATACGGCCCGATTAAAAATCCTGGATTTATCCATTTGTGCTCAGGATTATTTTTGCTAAAAAAACGGCGCCATAAAACTTCAATTCCCCAGCCTAAAATACTTCCTGCAAAAAACAAAAACTGAATTATTAAAAAAACATTCATAGATTAAACATAAAAAAAGACTGTCTAAAAAGCAATCTTATCAGACAGTCTTAAAAAAATTATTGTAAATTTATTTTGCTCTTACAACTTCAATATCAAATGCAATATATGCACCGCCTGGAATTACTCCCGGGTAGCCCTGATCGCCATAAGCTAAATCAGAAGGAATAACGACCGTTCGTTTTTCACCCAAAGACATATCCTGAACCATAATGTCAAAACCAGGAATCATTTGACCGCTGGCAGTAACAAATTCAAGTGGTCCGCGACCTTTTGACTGATCAAAAACGCGTCCATCAACTAAATAACCTTTGTAATCGCAGGCAACATTTTTGCGTCCGCCAATTTTAATTCCGTTTCCAGCTTTTGTTGTTTTCCAGTAAATTCCGTTTGAATCAACTGCAAATCCAGGAAAAGCTTTTTCTACTTCAGCAATTTTTTTAGCATTTGCAGCCTTTTTAGCTTCTGCTGCCTTTGTAGCTGCTTCAGAAGCAAGTTTATCAAAATCTGCCTGTGTTGCTGTAAAATTCTTTGCTTTTTCACCCTGACGAACGATAGTTATTTTAACAATCTTATCGCCCTGTTGAATTTTGTTTACAACTTTCTGACTATCCTCATTTACAACTTTACCAAAAATTGTATGTTTTCCGTTAAGCCAGTCTGTTGGAACATGTGTAATAAAAAACTGTGAACCATTTGTTCCAGGACCTGCATTTGCCATAGCAAGATAACCAGGCTTGTCAAAAACCAGATCATCCCTGCATTCATCTGCAAAACGGTAGCCGGGACCACCACGACCAGTTCCTTCAGGGTCTCCACCCTGAATCATAAAATCTGCAATTACACGATGAAATGTAAGTCCATCATAAAAATGTTTTCCGTTTGTTGCATCGAGAGTTCCTTCTGAAAGGCCAACAAAATTTGTTACTGTGAGCGGTGTTTTTTCATAAAAAAGTTCAAGCTCAATTGTACCTTTAGAAGTTTCCATAATGGCATAAAGTCCGTCTTTGTCCATTGTTTTACATCCTCCAAAACTAATTGTTAAAAAAGTAAAAATTGCTGCAAAAAGTCCATTTTTTTTCATTTTATTCTCCTTTCGGCAATTTATCTAAAAAGTTCAACCAACTTAAAATTGAAGCGTAAACCAGTTGAATATTGCATCAATTCTGTTTGCCAGAGATTTTTGAATTCTATCGCCTAAAAGCGGAACTGTTTTATGTTTTGCAAAAAGCACCATATAAACGATGTAAGAATCTCCGTTGTCTATTACATCCATACTGATTTTTACATTTTCTGGATTTAAGGCTTTTACAAATGCATAAGTCCAGCTTTCGGCATTTGTCAGAATAAACGAAACTTCTTTTTCACTCTGAAAGTATTCAACTGAATAAACACTTTTTCCAAATGAATTGTCATCAAGAAAAGCGAAAATTTTTAATCCGTCAGCCGAACCTTCCAAAACATCTGGCAGTGGTTCATTTTTTTCTTTTACTGAATTGCAGACATAAGCCTGATGATAAAGAGTTTCCCATTTTTGATCGCCGTTTGAAAAATACTGCATTCCTTTCATTTTAGAAATCGAACGCACAATTTTAGAAACAATTTCCATCGAAAATTCTACATTTTCTGGATTTGAACTCTTTTTCTTTAATTCTTCCTTGCTTACCAAAAAAAGATTTTCAGAAACCATATTTGGCTTTGCAGAAGAAGTCCAGCATTCAGCAGTTTTTTTTGCAAAAGGTGTATCGGGAGTTAAAGAAAGTTCAACATTTTCTTTAGATTGAATAATGTTTCGGATTGAACCTTTTTCATTCAATTCTGCCAGAACTTCTGCTTTTAAGACAGAAGTCTGAACCTGTGCAAAAACTCCAGGAATTGCAAAAAATATTACGCCTGCAACACAAAGTAAAAGTTTTTTCATTAGAAAGTCTGACCTTTGTAAATTACGCGAACCTGTTTGTAAAGGCCTTCGCCTTCGCTGATTGTTTCTACATCTGGAATATCATTGAGAGTAGTGTGAATCAAGCGGCGTTCAAAAGGATTCATTGGTTCAAGCAAAATTGATTTGCGTGTTGAACGAACCTTGTCTGCTGTGTTGTATGCAAGGTGAACAAGATTTTCTTCACGACGAACACGATAATTTTCTGTATCAAGAATTACGCGAATATCTTCACGACCAATGTGACCAGCGTAAACATTTGCAAGAAGCTGCAAAGAATCAAGGTTTTTACCGCGACGACCAATCAAAATTGAAGAAGCTGTTGATGTAAGTTTAATTCCAATTTTTTTGTCTTCACGGAATGCAACTTCAACTGCAACGTCATAACCCATTTTTGTAATTGTTGAATTTACAAAATCAATGAGTTTCTGTTCAAATTCATCCTGAGCAAGAGGATTTGTAACAGCTTTTGCAGAAGGCTTTTCGTAAGAATTTTCGTTAACCTTATTTACAGTTGTGTCATTTACTGGTGTTACACGAATCTTTACATATCCTGCTTTAAAAAGTGATTTTTTCTGTGCTTCAATAATTTCTACATCAAACTGGTCACGTTCCAGACCAAGTTCTGCGGCAGCTTTTTCAATAGCTTCCTTTTCAGTTTTTCCTTCAAATTCGTAATTCATTCTTTTTTATCTCCAATAAACAATAAGTTTACTTTTTAATTTTTGCATTAATGAACAACTGCTGTCCAAGCTGAATCAGGTTGCTGACTGTCCAATAAAGCAAAAGTCCAGACGGTGCATTATAAAACAGGAAGAAGAATAATATCGGCATACCGTACATCATCATCTTCATCTGTGCAGCACTTTGTCCTGCAGCGGCTGTTCCACCATTCTGAGTAATTTTTCCAAACAAGAGCTGACTGATAACATAAATTACAGGCAAAAGTCTTATTTGATTTCCAAGGAAAGGAAGATTAAATCCAAGAGTTTTTACATGATCTCCAGAACTCAAATCGCTGATCCAGCCAGGAATAAAACTTGCTCCACGGAATTCAAAATAATTGTTAAACAAATTATACATTGCAAACAAAATTACAAACTGAACAAGCATCGGCAGACAACCAGACATTGGGTTATAACCAATTTCTTTGTAAAGTTTCATTGTCTGTTCGTTAAGTTTTTGTGGATTATCTCTGTATTTTTCCTGAATTTCCTGCATTTTTGGCTGCAAAGCCTGCATTTTTACAGTGCTCTTTGCTGTTTTTGCTGTAATTGGGAACATTGCAAATTTTAAGATTGCAGTAAGAATAATGATCGAAACGCCCCAGTTATGAACAAGTTTGTTTATCCATTCAAGGAAGAATTTTAAAATTACTTCAAGCCAGCTTAAAAAACCGCTCGTCTGAATACTGTTGTCAAAACGAACTCCGTCAAGTTTCCATACGTTGTTTTCTGGAACATTGTAAACACGAAGATCTTTTTCATTGCGTGGTCCGACATAAATGTAATAAGTATCGTTTGAACCATTTGCATCAATCGGAAGACGACTCATAATTGCCTGAGCATCATTCTTGTCTTTAAGTTCACTTTTTGAAGTATAAACAACTTTTTTATTCATTGAAGAATTGTCAGAAGGGTAGGTAAGAACTTCAAAATATTTTCCTGCCATTGCAACCCAGTTCCAGTCTTTATCAAAAGATTTTGTCTGGTTTGTTCCCAAAATAACTCTTTTCTTTGATTTTCCGTCAAAAGTTACAAACTGACGGTTTTCGTATCTGTTTATTTTTGGATTGTAGAAAGGTCCCATCTGTGGAGAAGTGCGAATTGAATATGAACTTCCGTTTACATCAAGTCCTTTAAAATTTTCTCCAGGAGAAACTGTAACATCAAGTTTAAATACATAATCGTCAGGATTAAAAGTATAAGTTTTTACAAGAGTGAATTTTCCAGTTGAACCATCTGCATTCTTTACAGAATATTCCTTAAAAAATCCAATTTTGTTTTCATCAATTTTTTTTGCATTAAAAATATCATTTACAATTGAATTTTCTGCATTTCCGATTGCAAGAGCAAAGGCACGGTTATTTTCTGTAATGTTGTCAGCCATTTGAATATAACCGTTTGTGTCAGAATCAATATGATTTTTTAATTCATAACCAATTACATCGCCACCACGATCAGTAAATGTTACTTTTACTTTTTCAGTTTCGATTGTATAAGTTTTTTCAGATTGATTTTGAGAATCTAAAGCAACAACTTTTTCTTCTTTTACAAAATCAACAGCATTTTCTGAATTTTCGCTGGAATTTTCAGAAACAGCTTCAACACTAGAAGTTTGTTTTTCTTGAACTGCAGGAGCCTGTTTTGGCAAAACATAAGACTGCAAAAAGAAAAATCCAATCAAAACAACAGACGAAAGGCCTATTGCCCACGCAGTATTTTTTTCCATTGTTTTCTCCGGAAATTTTAATAAAAAGTTACTAGAAAAGTTTCAAAAATATATAAATAACAGTTTCGAAATTAATCTGCATTTTTATATATCGATCAACTTCTAAATTTGATTAAGAAATTCGCCTGAACAAAATTCAAACAGAAAAATCAAAACCAGGAGAAAACAAGAAATAACTGAATTATTTTTTATGGAACGGGATCATAACCACCCTTAAAAAAAGGGTTGCATCGCAAAATTCTTTTTGTAGTAAGCCAGGAACCTTTTAAAGGACCATGCTTTTTTAAAGCCAGAAGCGCATATTCCGAGCAGCTTGGATAATATCTGCAGCATTTCGGAAATAATGGTGAAATACACAATCTGTATACTTTTACAAAAAAACACAAAAATTTTACAAAGAAATTTCGCATTCTTTTAAAAGTCCAGCTTTTTTACATAAAGTTTGAAATTGATCACACCGCGAGTGGAACGAATCTTTTTCGGCAGAAGGATACACTAAAAAAAGCATATCGTAGCCGGTGTTCAGGTATGATTTTAGATTTCGAAAGGTTTCTCTACTGAACCGCTTTGCACGGTTACGTTCAACAGCATTACCAAAACCACGGGGAAGAGGAAATCCAATCCGATTGAATTTCAAGCCATTCGGAAGAAAAAATAACTTTGCTCCGTAAATGCTTACTCTTTTCCCGTTTTTAAACAGATTCTTGATTTCTGAAGCGTTTTTTATACGTTCTTCCAACGTAAAACACTTAGATTCTGACAAGCCTGCTTTCATTTGTTCAAAAAAGAATTAATACTTGTTCTTTTCGTCAGCTACAGAAAGTTTAGCACGACCCTTTGCACGACGACGAGCAAGAACAGCGCGTCCACCACGAGTTGCCATGCGAGCGCGGAATCCAAATTTTCTATTTCTTTTAACTTTACTTGGCTGGTATGTTCTTAACATGGAACATTCTCCTTATTTTACGGAATCTTTCGATCCCAAATTTTAAACAAAAATGTATAGTGCGATAGAATATAACAAATTTAATTATTATTGGTCAATATATAAAAACGGCAGTTCAGTTTTCATATAAATCAAGCCGAATGTTGAATTTTAATTTTCGTTCATCATATCTTTTTTTATATCATCGAACATTTTTTGAATTTCTGGAGGCAAATTTGATTTTTTTCCAGTTCTTTCTTCTGATGTTTTATATACAAATCCTTTTTTTTCTAATTCAATCTGTTCTCTTTCTAATTTTTTTTCTTCTTTTTCGCGAATTTTTTCTTCTTCAATTTTTTTATTAAATCCAGAAAGTTCAAAATTTGTTCCGGCAAGTTTAAAAGCAAGAGTGTCAATTTTTAATTCAGGAGCTTTTATGTTAAAACCTTTTAAAATATATTTTTTATAGTTTCCAAGCATTTGAATCCATCCTGGATGATCTGCTTCTACAAGAAGAATTCCATTTTGAAGATCAACAACATGCGAATGGCTTGCCATATTTTTTCCAATGTTTGCACCGTTTATACTATTTGATTTTATTGATTCAACTATTTGACGCCACAACGAAAATACTTTTTTTCCTTCCTGAAGTTTTTGTGGATCAAGATTCTTTACAACACGCAAAATCATATCTGAAGCAGACATAAAATCATTATTATTCATTCCAGACACCTCCTTCAATCTTGAAAATTTTAGTACCTTCTCTCATATAACGTTCGTAAGGTTCTCCTGGCAAAAATGTACAGAACAACTGATCGTATTCCGGCAAAAGTTGAGTAACAGCCTGTCTTTTATCCGGATCAAGTTCAAGAAGAACATCATCCATAAGCAAAACAGGTTTTTTCTGAGTTACATTAGAATAAAAAATTGCCTGTCCAATTCTTAAAAGAATTGCAAGAAGTCTTCTTTGTCCTGTCGAAGCCGTCGAAGTAAAATCTGTTCCATTACGGATAAATTTTATTCTGTCGCGATGAGGTCCGCTCATTGTTGTCATAACAGCTTTATCAATTTCTCGTTTTGACTGTAAAATTTCCAAAGCAAATTGAGTTTCTGGAACAATATTCAAACTGTCCTGAGATTTCCAGCTTGGTTCATACTTTATTGCAACGCCTTCAATTCCAGTAATTTTTTCGTAAAGTTTTCCAAAAATCTGATTAAACTGAAAAATTGCATCTCTGCGCTTTCGTTCAATTTCCAGACCATTTTGAACAAGCTGAGAATCAAAAATTTCCAGCATTTCGTAATTTTTTTCTTTAAGGCATAAATTGCGGCTTTTTAAGATTTTTTTATAATTGCGGTTTGTATCAATGTAAAAAATGTCATACATGGACAGACACTGATCAATAAAAAACCGACGGCGTTCTGGTTCACCAATAGCAAATTCAAGATCGTCATGACAAAAAAGAATGCAGGGCATTGTATTTATCAGTTCTTTTCTGTCTTTTATCCATTTGCCGTTTTTATCAATTTTCTTTTTTCCATTTTCAAAAAAAATTGAAATATTTTCTGTTGTTCCGTTTTCTAAACGATAGAGAGTCTTAATTGAAAAATCTGTAAAACCTTTTTTTGCAACTTCTGCATCTGCGCGGGTTCTAAAAGAATTTCCATATGCAGAATAATAAATTGATTCGAGTAAGTTGCTTTTTCCCTGACCATTTTCTCCGACAAAATAAACCTCTTTTGATAAAAGGTTTATTGTCGAATTCTGGAGATTTCTGTAATTTACGTAAGAAACTGAAAGTACAGGCATCTGCCTATTAAGCCATCTGCATTGGCATAATAATGTGGAAATAATCTTCTGCAGGATCTGGAAGCATTGTTACAGCTTTTAATTCTCCAGAAAATTCAAATTTGATTGTATCTGTGTCCATAACGCGCAATGGTTCGTCAATGTATTTGAAATTCATTGCGATTGTAATTTCGTCGCCGGCAAACTGACATGGAATTTCAACTTCAGCATCTCCAGAATCTGATTCCTGAGAAGTTAAGCGAAGAACGCCTGGACAAATGTTAAAGAAAATTCTTCCAGCTCTTTTATCAACCATGATTGCAGTTCTTTTAAGAGCTTCCTGCAAATCTTTTTTCTGAACTTTAAAATTGTTTATCTGAGATTCTGGAATTACTCTCATGTAATTTGGGAACTTACCGTCAATCAAAGTTGAAGAAAGTTCGTAATTCTGGAATCTAAAGAAAATCATTTTATCAACAATTGCAATTGAAATATTTCCTTCGTCAGAAAGATGTCTTGCAACAATATTTAAAACCTTTGGATGAACAATTGCCGACGGAAAATCTGCAATTCCTTCCGGAAATTCTTTTGAAGCGTAGGCGAGACGTCTGCCATCGGTTGAAACAAGAATCAATTTGTTGTCTCTTTTTTCAAAGAAAACACCGTTCATAAAATATCTTGTTTCATCAATACTGACTGCAAAAGAAGTCTGTCCAATCATTTTTTTTATATCTTTTGAAGGAATTTCAAAGAATGGAACTTCTTCTGCAACTGAAAATTCTGGAAATTTATCCTGCGAAGTACATTTTAACTGGAATTTGATTTTTTTAGTTGAATGACGAATCAAAGCAATTGTCTGATTGTCTTTCTGCTGTAAATCAAAAACAATTTCGCCTTCATCAAGACCAGAAAGAATTCCTAAAAATTTATCACAGAAAACAGTTGTTGAACCTTCTTCTTCAATTTCAACTGGAATTTTTGTTTCAAAATTTACTTTTATGTCAGTTGCTTTAATTGTAAGCGTATTGTTCTGTGCAATAAAAAGAACATTAGAAAGAATAGAAACTGCACTTTTTGTTGAAATAATTTCCTGTGCAATCGAAATTTCATTAATCATTGAATTTCTGTCAAAAGTAAATTTCATTTTTGGTCTCCAGCAAACTTTTTTTTAGATTCTGCAACGCAGAAAAGTTTTTTATTTATTAAGAATTTCTTTTGGAAAAATATTTTTTATCTTTCTAAAAAGATTTCTTTTTTTGATTATTAAATTCTAAATTTTAAATAAATTTAGTAATAACAATAATAAGGGTTGTGAATTTGTTTATAACTATTCTAATTCTTTATTTTATAAAGAGTTTTAAAGTTGATAACCTGGTGAGTTAAATTCACTTTAAATTCACAAATTCACAGGTTTCTTAGTTATCCACAGTAAATTCACACTATATTAGCACAAGATTAACAGTTTACGCACTCTCCATCAAAATTATTTTTTAAAATCTTTTGCAGCGCGAATCAATAAATTCACAGTAGAATTCATTGATGAGTCGGTTTTTAAAAGGCTTTCAACTTTGTCTCTGGCATGCATGATTGTTGTGTGATCTCTTCCGCCAAATTCATTGCCGATTTCTGTTGTTGAATATTCTGTTAACGAACAGCAAATGTATACTGAAATTTGACGAGGAATTACAAATTTTCTGTCTTTCTTTTTGCTTTTTAAATCCGAAACGGAAACGTTGTAATGATCAGCAACAACTTTCTGAATGTTTTCTATTGTGATTGTTCCTGAATAAGGATCGTTGATTGTATCTCTAAGCTGACTTTGTGCAATTTCGACAGTTAAATCTTTTCCAACTAATTCAGCAAAACCAATTAATTTTGTTATGCAGGCTTCTATATCGCGGACATTTGTCTGGCAGTTTTTTGCAATATATTCAACAACTTCATGAGGAATTTCTTTATTGAGAAGTTCAAGTTTTTTTTGAATGATAGCAAGTCTGTTTTCGTAATTTGGTGGCTGAAGGTCTACATTTAATCCACGGCTAAAACGTGAACTGATTCTTTCTGTAAAACCTTTAATTTCTTTTATTGGACGGTCGCTTGTAAATACAATCTGTCCGTTTCTGTCGTAAATAGAATTAAATGTATGAAAAAGTTCTTCCTGAGTTCCATCTTTTCCTTCGAGAAATTGAATATCGTCAAGAAGGAGAACATCGAGACTTCTGTATTTTTTCTTAAAAAGGTCGATTGTCTGATTTTTTAAAGATGAAGTAAATTCGTTTGTAAAATTTTCTGCACTTAAATAGGCAATTTTCATTTTTTCGTTATTTGAATAAATATAATTGCCAAGAGATTGCATAAGGTGAGTTTTTCCAAGACCAACTCCGCCATAAATCAAAATCGGGTTGAATGCTTTTCCCGGATTTTTTGCTGCAGAAATAGAAGCATTGTAAGCATACATGCTGTTTTCGCCTGGAACAAAATTTTCAAAAGTAAAATCTTCTCTTAGTTGAGGATGTTTTTTTGAATTTTTTTGTTTTTCTTCCGGTTCTTTATTCGAAGCAGAATTATTTACAGATTTTTGAATTTTTTCATTTTCTTTTGGTTTTTCTTCTTCAATTTTTGGTTTTGAAACAGGAATTGAAGTTTTATTTTTTACAACGTGAACTAAAGTAATGTTTTGACCAGTCAATTCATTGATTTTATCTTCAAGTTTTTTTACATAATTTTTTGAATTCATTTGAATCCACATAAATTCTGAAGAAACTGAGATTGTAATCTGCGAAAGAGTGTCTTCTACATAGTCCATATTGAACCATAAGGTAAATTCATCCTGCTGGTTGTTAGCACTCATTTCGGCTTGTATTTGATTTAAGGCTTCATCGAAAAAAGCCCTGTAATTCTGACTAGACATAGGACTGATTATAATTCAACTTTACTTTTTTCTTCAATACAACTATAATTTGCACGGCTTTTAAAACCGATTCTTGTCTTTGTATAAAAATCATAAAGTATATAATCATATAATATAAGGAATTAAAAATGGCTTCTTCTTATGATGCTGGTAGTATTCAAGTTTTAAAAGGACTTGAAGCCGTTCGTAAGCGTCCAGGTATGTATATTGGTTCTACGGGACCAAAAGGACTTCATCATCTTGTTTATGAAACGGTTGATAACTGTATCGATGAAGCAATGGCAGGTTTTTGTGACAGAATTGTTGTTGCATTGGAAAAAGATGACATTGTTCGTGTAGAAGATAATGGGCGTGGAATTCCAGTTGCGATGCATCCTACAGAAAAAATCAGTGCACTTGAACTTGTTCTTACTCGTCTGCATGCGGGCGGAAAATTTGATAAAAATTCTTATAAAGTTTCGGGCGGTTTGCATGGAGTTGGTGTTTCGTGTGTAAATGCTCTTTCTGACTGGCTTGAAGCAACTGTAAAAAGAGACGGACATATTTACCGTCAAAAATACGAAAAAGGAATTCCAGTTACAAAGGTTGAAACAATCGGGAATTCTGATGAACATGGAACAATAATCCGCTGGAAAGCCGACAAAACAATTTTTACTGTAACAACAACTTACGATTGGGATGTTTTAATGCAGCGTTTAAAAGAACTTGCATTTTTAAACAGTGGAATTGTTATTGTTTTTAGAGATGAACGTTTAGAAAATCCAAAAGAACAGATTTTAAAATACGAAGGTGGAATTGTTCATTACGTAAAAGAATTGAATGAAGCTGCAAAGAGTAAATTTTATTATCCGGAAGAACCTGTTTATATTACAGGCGAAAAAGACGGCGTAATAACAGAACTTGCTTTTCAGTACAACGATAAATATTCGGAAAATGTTTATACATACGTAAATGATATTCACACTGGCGACGGTGGAACTCATCTTGACGGTTTTCGTTCAGCACTTTTGTATGTTTTAAAAAAGGCTTTTGAATCAAACGAAAAATTAAAGAAAAAGCTCGACAAAGATGAAACTCTCACAGGAGACGATGTAAGGGCAGGGCTTGTTGCTGTTCTTTCGATGAAAGTTCCAGAGCCGGAATTTGTAGGACAGACAAAAGACAAACTTGGAAATCCTGAAGTTCGTGGAATTGTTGATTCTCTCGTAAAAGAAAAATTGACTATATTTTTTGAATTGAATCCTTCAGTTCTTGAAAAAGTTCTTGAAAAATCAATTGGTGAAGCTGCTGCCAGAATTGCAGCCCGCAAAGCAAAAGAAAATACACGCAAAAAAACAGTTGGAGCTTCGTTTGTAAAACCAGAAAAACTTTCTGACTGTTCAATTAAAGATAATCCTTCAATTTGTGAAGTTTACATTGTCGAAGGAGATTCTGCCGGTGGTTCGGCAAAAAAGGGCAGAGACTCAAAAACTCAGGCAATTCTTCCGTTGTGGGGAAAAATGCTCAATGTTGAAAAAGTTGATGCTTCTAAGGTAATTGGAAACGATAAACTTGATCCTGTAATAAAAACTTTGGGTGCTGGTTTTGGAAAAGATTTTAATATTTCTAAATTACGCTACCACAAAATAATTATTATGGCCGATGCCGATGTTGACGGTTCTCATATTCGTACCTTGCTTTTAACGTTCTTTTTCAGATATATGCCGGAACTTATTACAAATGGTTACGTTTATCTGGCAATGCCTCCGTTGTTTAAAGTTCAGCTTGGAAAAAAAGAACCAGTTTACTGTTATTCTGATGCAGAACGCGATGCTGCTTTGGCCGCACTTGGTGAGCAGAGAGAAAAAGCAGATGTTCAGCGCTATAAAGGTCTTGGTGAAATGGACGGTGAACAGCTTTGGGAAACTACAATGGATCCTGCAAGACGCAGAATGAGAGTTGTAACAATTCCTGATGCAGAAGCTGCAGACAGAATCTTTACAGTGTGCATGGGTGAAGAAGTTGAACCAAGACGCGAATTTATCGAAGCTAATTCAAGTTACGCAAATTTGGATATTTAGTTTGATAATGCGTTAAGGATTGTAGTGGCGCGGAGCGTTAAAAAAACGGAAAAGCCGTTTTTTTTAATGAAGCGAAAGCGGAACCACGAAAAGCCTGACCCGCGTTAGCGGGGAACGCCCTTTTTAGAGAAAATATTTTTAGGAATATAGAATGTTAGAACAGGAAAAAACTCCAGAAGGTGGAATTGTTATAAAAATTCCGATTGAAGATGAAGTAAAGCAGGCTTACATTGACTATTCGATGTCTGTAATTGTTCAGCGTGCGTTGCCGGATGTTCGTGACGGTTTAAAGCCGGTTCACCGCAGAATTATGTATGCAATGGACAAACTGAATCTTTCGAGTGGCGGAAAAACAAAAAAATGTGCCACGATTGTCGGTGAAGTTTTGGGACATTATCACCCGCATGGAGATGCTTCTGTTTATGACGCACTTGTCCGGCTTGGTCAGGATTTTGCTCAACGATATACAACTGTAACGCCGCAGGGAAACTTTGGTACAATTGCAGGCGACCCTCCTGCTGCTTATCGTTATACCGAAGCAAAAATGTCAAAAATTACCGAAGAAATGACGGACGATATTAACAAAGAAACTGTTGATATGACGCCAAACTTTGATGATACGACAGTTGAACCTTCTGTTCTTCCTGCAAAATTTCCTTTCCTGCTTTGTAACGGTACGACTGGTATTGCTGTTGGTATGGCAACAAATATGCCTACGCACAACCTGAGAGAAGTTGCTGCTGCAATCAGTGCTTATATTGATAATCCTGAAATTTCGATTGATGAAATGATGAATTACATAAAAGGTCCGGATTTTCCGACTGGCGGTGTAATTTATGGTCGTGAAGGAATTAAAAAAGCTTACAGAACTGGACGTGGAAAAATTACAATCCGTTCAAAATTCAATATTGAAACAGACAAGCACGGACACGAAAAAATTGTATTTACAGAAGTTCCTTATGGTGTAAATACAACAAATATTATTAAGAGAATTAACGAATTAAAAGACAATAAAGTTATTGAAGGAATTGCTGATGCAAACGACGAAACTTCAGACCGTGTCGGAATGAGACTCGTTGTTGAACTAAAGAAAAATGCAATTACAAAGATTGTATTGAATCAGCTTTTTGCAAAAACTGATCTTCAGTCGAATTTTGGTGTAATAAACCTTGCCCTTGTTCCTGTAAAAAAAGAAGGTGCACTCAGATACGATGAACCTCAGCTTAAACTTCCTCAGATTTATCTTAAGCCGCAGGTTTTAAATTTAAAGCAGCTTGTTGAATATTTTGTTGAACATCGCGACGAAGTAATTACACGTAGAACGATTTATGATTTAAAAGTTGCAAAACACAAGATGAAGATTTTGAAGGCTTTGATTACGGCAATAAACAATATTGATGAAGTAATTAAAATCATAAAATCCAGTCGCGATACAGAAGAGGCAAAACTCAGACTCGAACAGAGATTCAATTTTGATGATGAACAGGCACAGGCAATTGTTGATATGCCTCTTAAGCGCCTTACACATCTTCTTGTTGAAGATCTTGAAAATCAGATTAAAGAATTGCAGATTCTTATTGATCATCTGGAAGATTTGCTCGCTCATCACGAAAAAATCCGTCAGTTGATAAAAGACGAAACAAATGAACTTGCAGAAAAATACGGTGATGATCGTAAGACTGATATTGTTGCAGACGAAGTTGAACAGATTAACACCGAGGATATGATAAAAGAAGAAGAAGTTGTTGTTCTGATTTCTAAAATGGGATACATAAAGCGTGTTCCTCTTACACAATACAAGGCTCAGAGCCGTGGTGGAAAGGGAAGCATGAGTGCAAACCTTATTGAAGGCGATTATATCAATCAGATTTTTACGGCAACTACAAAATCTTATATTACGTTCTTTACAAATGCTGGAAAGGTTTACTGGATAAAAGTTCATGAAATTCCAGAAGCAAGCCGTTCAAGTCGTGGCTCAAGCGTTAAGTCTTTGATTCAGCTTAGCCCAGATGAAGAAATTTCGACAATCGTAACAATGAAGAATTATTCTGATAATACTTACATCTTTATGGCAACTGCAAACGGTATTGTAAAAAAATGTAAAACTACAGAATTTGCAAATGCTAAAACCCGCGGTGTTATTGGAATTAAACTTCATGATGGAGATCAGCTTGTTTCTGCTATGGCTACAAGTGGCTCAAGTGATGCAATGCTGATTACTCGTAAGGGGCAGGCTCTTAGACTTGATGAAGAAAGTGTTCGTCCAATGGGAAGAGCAAGTTCTGGTGTAACAGGAATTCGTCTTGCTTCTGGAGATGAACTTGCAGCTGCGATTAGTGTTGAAGAAGGCAAAGATGCGCTTATTATTACAGAAAAAGGTGTTGGTAAGCGTGTTGCATTTGATGAATTTGGAAAACATGGTCGTGGAACTGGCGGACAAAGAATTTTTGGAAACGTTGAAGGTAAGGGCGAAATTATTGGAGCCATTGCTGTTTCTGAAAAAGATGAAGTTATTTGTATGTCAGGTCAGGGAAAAACTTTAAGAGTTGCTGCTGCGACAATTTCAAAACAGGGCAGAGTATCTTCTGGAACTCGCGTAATAAATATCGATGAACCAGATTATGTTGTTGGTTTTGATAAAGTTGCAAGTGAAGAAGAAAAAGAATAAAATTATATTTATCTAATTCTTTGTATTATAAAGAATTAGATAAAATTACATATTTTTTATATGCTGACAAGTTTTGTAATTTAAAATAAAATATAAAAAAAAGGGGATTTTTTTTATTATTAAATGATCATTTTATGAC
>CAVKVK010000024.1:0-25797 GCA_963659855.1 Parabacteroides distasonis
GCACAAGGCGATACGTATATCCGCGTAAATGATTTTCTATTGTAATTTTGTTGTCCTGCTCTGTAATTTGTTCTATAAGTGTGCCATTTTTGCTTAGTGTGCGGGTCTTTCCGTTTTGAGCAAAATCAAGACCGTAGTTTTTATAATGTTTTTTCAGCTCCTGTATGTCGGCGTAGGTATTTTGCAAATCAAGAATTATGTATTCTGCCTTTAAGTTTTTTGGAAAAAATGAACTTTCCATTGTGCAGCAAATTCCGTCATAAAAAAGAGAGCCGATTTCAATTCCCATTTCGTTGAGCATTAAAATCTGTATTTCTTTACTGTCAGCCTGCAGATACAACATTGAAGAAAAACTGTTTTTTCCAAAATTGCCTTCAAAATACTGCATCTGGTCAATCTGCGTTTTTATTGAAGAAGGCGCAAGAAGCGAAACCGGCGTTGTGTTTGTTACATAAACTTTATTCAATTTAACGTCTTCTTTTACAGAAGCGCAGGAAGCAAACAAAGACAAAACAAAAAAAACAGAAACTAAAATAAAAGGATTATTTTTTTTTGTAAATTCTTTTTTTAACATTCTTTTTTCACCTTTATAAAATTGCACACAAAAAAGCAGTTGTAAGCCCGCTAAAAATCGAAAGCCCGATTACATGAACCGGAACAAACGAACTTAATGCAAGAGCTCCAAAACTTATTGCAGTTGTTAAAAAAGAAAGCAGGATTGCAAAACTTTCGGAAGCGTCCGTTTTATTTTGTGTACGATAAATTATGTAATCAAGGCCAAGCCCAAATACGAGAATAACACCTGTAATGCAGAAAAATTCAATTTTGAGCCCCGCAAGAACAAAAACCGCCGCAATCGTAAGAATACTCAAAACCGGAATTGAAATTATTTTTAATGTGTCTTTCCAGCTGTAAAAGAATTTCATTATTACGGCAATTACAACAAAGGCAATCATAAACATTAAAAGAATTAAGCTTGTTAAGTGATCAAGACCGGCACTAATGTCTGCGACTTTGTTTTCGTAATAAACGTTGTCGTAAGAATCTGCAAGATTTTTATAGAAACTCTCGTCGCTTATATTTGAAGGCAAAATAATTGAATAATATTTGTCGTCAACCTTGCCAACATAAAGCATATTTAAAAGCGACTGCAAGGTAGCAGGCATTGTGTCTTGTGGAGTAATAAGATGATTAAAAGCGTCTTGCACAGAATTTTTAAAATCACTGGCACAATCTGCGCTGTCTGTGTCAAAGCCGAGTGAATAAAACTGTTTCTGAGCAAGAGGAATAAGATTTTCCACAGCTTTTAATGATTCTTTCTGCGAATGTTTTGAAGGAATAAAGCGCGAAGTACAAATATATTTATCCGGCAAAAGAGGCGTAATCTGTTCTTCTGTTAAAAGCAGTTCTTCAACAGAATCTGCACTAACTACAAGCCAGCTTGTAGGATTGTAAGCTAAAACTTTATACGCTGTAATTGTGTCTTCTTTTAAGCGGCCTTCCATTTTATAAAGATTTGAAAGATTGTTTTTGATTTTTAAATCATCGTGGCGCAAAACAATAACAGCCATGCTTGCAATAAAAATAAAAACAGAAACAAAAAGTCCCAGATGCTTAAAACATTTTTTACCGGCAAAATATTTACCTGAAGATTCATATTTTTTTATTAAAGGAATTTCCCGCTTTTCGACAGGAGGAAGCTTAAAAATTGTGTAAAAACCGCTCACAGTAAGAAAAGAACTCAGCATTCCTGCAAAACTAAAAACAGCCATCTGTTTTAAAAGTCCAAACGGAGCAAAGGCAAGCAAAAGAAAACACAATTCTGTAGAAATAAGCGAAAGCGAAAGTCCGTTAAAAAGATGTGAACGGATTTTTTGCGGAGAATCGAGTTCTTTGGAATTCTTCCAGTTAATAAAATAATGAAGACTGTAATCAATGCAGGAGCCGATTAAAGAAGTTCCAAAGACAAGGGCAATCATGTGAATCTGCCCGAAAATTAAATGAGTTGCAAAAAAGGCAGTTGCCATTGAACAGGCGATAGAAAAAACACTTGCAATAACTGGCAGTGGCGAACGGAATACAAAGAGAAGAATAAAAACAACTGCAAGCATAGAAATTGTCGAAATTATCGAAATTTCTGCCGACGCAGAGCTTGAACTTTTGTAACTATGAAAAGTTGAACCGTAAAAAGCAAACTTAACTCCGTCTTTTTCAAGCGGGAGGCATTTTTCATAAATCAAAGGAACTGCATTTTTACTGCTGGCAAGCCGGGCGCCTTCTTCTGTCAGTTCCGCACGGAGCATAACATACCACCGACCTTCAAATTCGCGTGCAAGCACACCGTCTTTTGGCGAAAGTTTTGTGCCTGAATCTGTAATTGCAGAAAGATAATTTTTTAAATTCGATTCATCAAGTAAAAACGGATCATTTTGAATATTTTCCAGACTTGCCATAGAAAATCCGCCGTAAACAGATGTAAGTGCATTTTGAGCAAAATTGCGGGCTCCGTCTTTAGAACTTAAAATCTGGCGTGCAGGTTTATCTAAAAGCACAAATCTGTTCTGTTCAATAAAATTCTGAACATCGCTGACTGACTGCATATCAGAATAAAGCGAAATTGAATTGAATTTTGTTTTTTCATCTTTTAACAGTGAATAAACTTTTTCTGCAGCTTTTTTTGCCTGGCTAAAATCTTCGTGGCTTGCAAGAATAAAAACATTGCGGCTGGCATTTTCCGAAACTGACTTTTCTGCAATTTTTGCAGCCCTGTTTTCTGTTGCCGAAGGCATCATGTTTGTGTAGTCAGCGTCAAAAATAATTCCTTTTGTAAAAATCAAAGAAATTAAAAAAAGAATTAAAATTCCTCCGTGGTAAACGGCCCAGGTTAAAAAGCAGAATTTATTACTTAAAAAAAGATTTTTCTTCATCGCTGAGTTCCTGTCTGTATTGTTGATTTAAAAGCGTATAAAAAGTTGAATCCGTTTCGCTTTGAAAAATTTTTAATGTATCGAGAGTTGATTTTTTTCCTGCACTGCCAGAAAGTTCAATTAGTTTTAAGGCAGAAGCAATTGTACTGTCTTTTGGAGTAAGCAAAACACTCCAGTTTGAAGAATCTGCTTTAAAATCTTTTATATTGAAGAAAGATTCAAGTTTTGTTTTATCGCCAGAAAAAATTGAAGAAAGAGTTTCTGCAACAGAAGTAAAAACCTGATTAGAAGAACCGTCCGTTACTGTTTTTGAACCGTCTGCCTTTGTCTGAATAATCGAAGTTTTTGTAACTGCCATTGTCGAAGGAAATGGCTTTAAAGTCTGCCACAAAATTCCTTCGTCACAAAAAATAAATTTACCGGAAGAACGCAACGTTCTCTTTAGTTTTGCTGCATTTTTTTCCTGAATAAAATCTCCACTGGTAACTTTATCGGTCATAAGTGTAGAAAAAACATCTTCCAGAGTTGCCTGCTGACAAAACACACAGGCTGCCACAGAAAAGAAAACACAAATAAAACAGATTGATTTTTTCATAACGGTAAAAAATTACCATAAAATTAAAAAGTTGTGCAAACAAAAAAATTGTGTTAGTTTTTAAACGTTTTTGGGGATATAGCTCAGTTGGTAGAGCATCTGGTTCGCAATCAGAGGGTCACCGGTTCAAATCCGGCTATCTCCATTTTTTTCAATTCTTCCCTAATTTCTTCCAGAACTTTTAAATCTTTTATTGCTTCGCTCAAAGGACTAAAAAGTCTTTCGTTATCATCAAGAAAATCAACTGCATTTTTTATCATTCCACTAAAATACTGCGATTTTTTGGGTAATTTTACTTTTTGCTTTTTGAGTGAATAAAATCCTGTATAAAGTGAACTTTCTTTTCTTAAATAAAGTTCTGTAAAACCGTTTCCAACGCAGATTTTTCCGAGAGTTCCCAAAATTTCTATACGAAATTCAAAAAACTTAGAACGGCCGCTCATTTTTATTACAATTTCTGGAATTTTATTCGTCGAATAATTTGCACTAAAGTTTCGCACAAGACCTTTTTCATCTTTATAAAGTCCAGTTACAACAGGATTAGAAAGTTCGGCGCCGGTTAAAAAACGAACAATATCTACAAGATGAGTTCCGTCGTGAATAAGACTGTAAGTTCCGTCTTTTTCAAATTCTTCTCCGTAAATGCGTAACCCTGAATCAAGTTCAGCGTGCACACTTTGAATGTCTCCAATTTTTTTAATCCACGAAAGGGCAAGTTTATAATTTAAGTCAAATCGCCGCTCGTGGTTTACCATTACGCAGACATTGTTTTTTTGTGCACATTCTTCTATTTTGAGCGCCTGTTCCATATTGAGCGCAACTGGTTTTTCTAAAATTACAAGGCGGGGCTTTTGTTCGATTGCCTTAATACATTCAGGCAAATGAGCTTCTTCGTTTACTGCAACAACGATAATGTCGATTTCTGGAAAATTTTTATAAAGTTCACTGCTTTCCGTAAAAATATCTGGCTTTTTTGAATGTTTTTTTACATATTTTTGCCACAATTTAAGGCGTTCAGTATTTGTGTCGCAGGCAGCAGCAAGACGGATTTTTTTGTTTTTTAAAAGTGCCATTGTGTGGCTCGCCGGCTGTTCACGCTTTTTGTCAAATCCGAGCAAAAATCCAATTCTACCAGTTCCAATAAGGCAGGCAGTGTAGTTTTCAGACAAATCAGTTACAGAGTTTTTCATAATTTATTTATCGTAAAAAATTTAAGCAGACAAAAGAGCGGCTATTCAGCAAAGGTAAAAAGTTCTTTTTTTTTGTCATTGGACAGCACAGGGCATTTTTATTAAAATGTTGAACTTAAACGAGGTACATTCAAATGACAGACGGCTGCACACATAACTGTTCAACTTGCTCTTCAGGATGCAAGACTAAAGATTTAAAATTCCACTTAAACCCAAAAAGCACAGTAAAACACGTAATTGGAGTTGTTTCTGGCAAGGGCGGAGTCGGAAAATCACTTGTAACTTCGCTCTTAGCAGCAAAAATCGCTAAAAAAGGTCTCCGCGCCGCTGTTCTTGATGCAGACATTACTGGTCCTTCAATTCCGACGAGTTTTGGTGCAAGCGGAGAACGCGTATTCTGCGACGAAACAGGCCTTATAACTCCAGAAATTACAGATTCAGGCATTCAGCTTATGAGCATGAATTTTCTTTTACAAAACGAAAACGATCCGGTTTTGTGGCGTGGTTCAATGATAAACGGTTTTGTAAAAAAGTTTTGGGAAGAAGTTTTCTGGAACGACGTAGATTATATGTTCATTGACATGCCGCCAGGAACAGGCGACGTTCCGCTCACGGTTTTTCAGAGTATTCCGCTTGATGGAATTGTGATTGTTTCAAGTCCTCAGCAGCTCGTACGCGTAATTGTCGAAAAAGCTGTAAAAATGGCAGAAACAATGAAAATTCCAGTTCTTGGACTTATCGAAAACATGAGTTACGTTCAGTGCCCGGACTGCAATAAAAAAATCATGATTTACGGCAAAAGCAATGTAGAAAAAATCTCTCAGGAATTCCACATTCCTCTCCTTGCAAAAATTCCAATCGACGCAAAAATCAGCGAAGCAGTAGATTCTGGCAAAATTGAATCTCTCGATGCAGAATTTTTAAACGCAGCTCTTGCAGTTATTGAAAATCAATAGCTCAAAAATGCGTAATCAACCGGGGAAAAAATGGCATTAAAATTCATTCTTGCGCCAATGGCAACGTTAAGCCACGAAGCATTCAGGCAGACAATACAAAGATTTGGCGGCTGCGACGAATATTTTAATGAAATGATTAACGCGCCTTCTCTTCTGCACAATGGCAAATTTGAAAAATTCTACATGCTAACTTCTCCTCAGACTGCAGAAAAAATGGTCTGGCAGATTACAGGCACACAGGCTTCTTCAATGGCGCAGGCAGCTTCCGTTCTTTGTGAATTGCCTGGTCTTGGGCTCGACATAAACATGGGCTGCTCTGCCCCGCAAATTTCAAACACAGGAGCAGGAATTTCGTGGATGCTGAAACCAATAGAACAGACGGCACAAATGGTTAAAGAAGTAAAATCTGCGATTGAAAATTCTGCCAAAGACGGAAAAACTCCGCGCCGACTTTCTGTAAAGCTCCGGCTTGGAGCAGACAACTTTAGCGACGACGGATTTTTTAAGTTTACGGACATGCTCATAAACGAAGGCGTTCAAATGCTTACGTTGCATCCGCGCACACAAAAAGAAAAACTTGCACGCAATCTTCCGCGCTACCAGTATGTTCAGGCTCTTGCAGAACGCTATCCTGATATTCCAATCATTTTGAATGGAGAAATAAAGGACTCTCAAAGCCTCAGCTACGCCATAAAAATTGCCCCGTCAGCCTCTGGCGTAATGATTGCCCGCGAAGCTGCTGTAAAACCATGGATTTTTGCAAAACTAAAAGGAATTCTTCCGGAAGAAAAAGTTGATATGCTGACACTTGCCCTTGATTTTATAAGCGATGTAGAAAAATATCAGCCGGAAGAATTCTGGCCGACAAGATTGCAGAGATTTTTTTCGTATTTTTGCATGAATTTCAGTTTTGCAACATATTTTAAAACTCAAATGTTAAATTCAAAAGACAACGAAGACGCACGCAAAAGACTTTACGAATATTTTGAAAAATGCCCGGAAGACAGATTTAAAATACTTTCCTAATAAAACATGGTTATCACAATAAATTTTCGTAAGTTATAAGAAATTCAGTTCAATTTATACTATAATTTTAAAAAGTTCCGCTAACGGAGTTCCTGCTTGAAAACTATGTATCTGGCACTGTCAGCAGTTTTTATTGGACTAATGACATTCTGCTGCATTTCTTTTACAAAAAATAAAAATTTTCTTTCAAAAAACCTCATTCAACTGCAATGCTGGGCAATTTTTACAATAATTCTCTATGATTTGTCTACGCTAAAATTCAGCAAGAATGATGCTGTCAGCCTGAACATTGCATACATAATAAACAGCGTTTACTACGCAGGCATTCACGTTCTTGTAGTTTTTATGCTGGAATTTGTTTTTGCTCTTACAGAATCAAACTGCACACAAAAAAGTAAAAAATGTTGGGCACTTTTTGAAAAAATCTGGACTGTTTTTTTTACCGCCGACGTAACTTCTCTTTTATTGAACCCGATTTTTAAGCATGAATTTATTTTAAAAGAATTTGATTCCATTTGCTGGCCGGCAGAATATAAATGGCCGTTTTTCATTCATTTATTTTTGTGTTATGTGATTTGTGCCTTGAGCTTTGTACTTTTAATTAAAAGATCTCTTGTGACAAACAAATTCTACAGATCAAAATATCTTTCAATTCTGTTTTTGTTTATTGCAATTATTGTAATAAATGTAATTTTTCTTAAGACAAAAACTAAACTCGATTTTTCTATTTTGCTTTATTCTGTTTTTTCGATTATTGCCTCGTATTTTACTCTTTATTCAACTCCAAAAAAGATTCAGACTACAATGCTCCAGCAAATTTCAGAAAATTTAGGAATTGGAATTTTTTGTTTTAATATTGAACGTCAGTGCATTTATTCAAATAAAATGGCAAACGATTTTTTTACTTCAAGAACAATGCGTTCTAAAGAAATTCAATCTCTGCTTGCCTTACGCAAAAATAAAATACATCGTCAAACTCAAATTACAAAAAACGGCAGAACTCACACTCTTGCAGAAGATTTTGATTATTTAAAAGACGCCCAGGGAAGGCATTTTGGCTACATTTTAAAATTTACCGACATTACAGACGAAGAAAAAGCAAAAACTCAGGCACAGTATTTATCTTCGCACGACAAACTTACAGGCCTTTTAAACCGCGAACATTTTTATATTCAGGCAGAAAGAATTCTTAAAACTGATCCGGACACAAAACGCTGTATTCTTTGTACAAATATAAAGAATTTTAAACTCATAAATGATCTTTACGGCTCTCAAAACGGAGACAATTTACTAAAAGCTTTTACAGACGCAATAAAAGAAATTAACGGACCTTCTTCACTTTTAGGTAGAATTACTGGCGACCGCTTTGCAATTCTCGTAAAAAAGAGTGAATTTAATGTAACCGATTATTCTGCAAAAATTGAAGAACTGCAAAGTTTTAATCCAGACATAAATTACAAATTAACTGTTTTTATTGGAGTTTACGAAATTTCTGATCCATTCGAAAAAGTAAGTTCAATGTACGACAAGGCATTTTTAGCTTCGCAAACCCTTAAAGAAAACTATTCAAGCACAGTTGCATACTATGACACAAAATTTATGTCATCCTTAATAAAAAGAAAGGAAGTTCTCGATTCATTTAAAAACGCACTTGATGAAGAACAATTCAAATTATTTTTACAGCCACAGGTTTCCTGCCACACAGAAAAAGTTTTAGGCGCAGAAGCTCTTGTCCGCTGGGAACATCCTAAAAAAGGGCTGCTGAATCCCACAAGTTTTATCAATATCCTCGAACAAAACGGCACAATCTACCAGCTCGACCAGTTTATCTGGGAAAAAGCCTGCCAGACTTTGCAAAAATGGCAGGAACAAAATATTGACCTTTACATTGCAGTAAACGTAAGCGCAAATGATTTTTATTATCTCGACATTTACTGCGAATTTGTAGATTTAGTAAAAAAATACAAAATTCAACCACAAAAACTAAAAATAGAAATTACAGAAACAGTTTTTATAATGGACGACACTTATACACGCTCCGACTCTTACACAAATAAACGGATTCTCAAAAAACTTCAGAACTTTGGTTTTAATATAGAAATGGACGATTTTGGTTCAGGCTATTCTTCGCTCCACGTTTTAAAATATATGGAACCAGATGTTTTAAAAATTGACATGGCTTTTCTTGGACAAACTGAAAACACAGAACGCAGCAAAAAAATTCTTTTAGCGATTGTAAAAATGGCAAAACAACTTGGAATTAAAATTGTAGTAGAAGGAGTTGAAGATCTTTCTCAGGCTGATTTTTTACGGGAATTTGGTTGCGACTGCTTCCAGGGATTTTTGTATTCAAAACCATTGTACATAGATGATTTTGAAAAACAGTTTGTTCTTCCCCTCGTTGATGGAGGCGAAAAATGTTAGAAAATCTTCAAAACTGGTTTATCATTTACGCCTGCCTGCTTTTTTTAACAGACGCTTACCTTGTTTTATGTGCACATAGAATTTCACAAACAAAGTCAGAAGCAAAATACAATACAATTTTTGTAATCTGCGCTAATTCCATTACGATTTTTGCATACGCGTTTTACATGCTTTCTTCAAGTTATAAGAATGCAACAACAATGTATACTTTATTTTTGTTCTGCACAAACTGGGCAGTTTACACAACTTTTACATTTACAATGACTTTTACAAACACAACTAAAAAAGTTGGTTTTGTAAAACAATTATTCTTTATCTTAATTTTTATAGATTCAATTTCGATTCTTGCAAATGTACGCGTAGGCCATATTTTCGAACTCGAACCTCTCTTCACTAAAGCAAAGTACTTTTACTGGAATCCTGTATTTAACACAAGCTACAACTGGCACAGAATTACCTGCACTATTGTTCTTTTGTGCACAATTATACTTCTTGCAATAAGTACAATTCGCGCGCCTTCTTATTATAAAATAAAATACGTCCGCATTTTTTCAGGAATTTTTATAGTTTTACTCGTAAGTTACATTTGTCTTGCATTAAAACTTCCAATAAGTTTTTCTCCAGTTGTTCTTGCCTTTGTTACAATCTATTTGTCAAAAATTGTAGCCATAGATTTTAATTCACCGCTATTAATCGGTCCGCTTACAACAATAATAGAAACAATCCCAGATGCAATTTTGTGTTTTGATGCAGAAGAAAAACTCGTTTACTTTAATTCCGCTGCAAAAGATCTCTTCGACAAAACAAGCGAACAACTTGCAGAATTTGCCCCGATTCTCGTAAAACTTTATTTAAGAGAAAAACCTCATGAAGTGAGCCTCTTTTTAGGAGAAAACAACGAAGAACACTTTTTTAACGTTGAATACAAAGATATTTACATAAAAGATTCAATTGCCGGCTCATATATAAAATTACAGGACAGAACAACAGAAATTAAGAAAACTTCAGCACTTCAACATAAGGCAACTCACGACAGTTTAACAAAGCTTTACAATCGACAGGGATTTTTTGACCGCGTAAAAAAAGATTTTGAACAGAATAAATTCAAAATTCCAGTAATGATTTTTACAAACATAAAGGATTTTAAATTAATAAACACTCTTTACGGCACCGAGCAGGGCGACGAAGTTTTAAAAAATCAGGCAGAATTACTCGAAAGACTTGGACGCAAAAAAGCAATTATAGGCCGCCTTTCAGATGACAAATTTGCAATGGTTATCGACAAAAAATATTTTTACAAAGACACTTTCGAAGAAGAATTTAAGATTTTCAGTATTTTAAATAACACAAACAATTACACTGTACAGGTTTTTGCAGGAATTTACGAAATCTACAATAAAAAAGAAAACATTCAGCTTATTTTTGATAAAGCAAAAATCGCCTTGGATTCGTTAAAAGCAGACAGTCAGCAGATTTTTTCTTTTTACGACTCAGCAATGATGGACAAAATTATTGCAGAAAAAAATATTTTAAACGAATTTGAAACAGCCTTAAGTGAACGACAGTTTTCTATTCAATTGCAGCCAATAAACACACTCAACGGCAAAGCAATTGGAGCAGAAGCCTTTGTAAGATGGAATCATCCGACGTATCAGACAATTGAACCGGTTGATCTTATAAATATTCTCGAAAAAACAGGTTTAATTTACAAACTTGATCTTTTTGTCTGGAATCTTGCAGCAAAAAAACTTTCAGACTGGAAAAAGAAAGGAATTACAGACAAATTTATTTCTGTAAATGTGTCTGGCAAAGATAAAAATTATATTGATGTCGTAAAAACACTTACAGATATAGTAAAAAATTACGACATTGAACCACAAAATCTTCATATAGAAATTCAGGAAACAGCGATTTCTGAAAATCCAAGAGTTTCGATTTCTATTTTTGAAAAATTAAAAGCACTTGGCTTTAAGATTTTTATCGACAAGTTCGGAACAGGTTATTCTTCGCTCAATATGTTAAAAGATTTTTTAGCAGATGGAATAAAAATGGACACTGCGTTTCTTACAGATGAAGAACTTTCGCAAAAAGACAAGGTTATTCTGCAGACAATGATTTCTATGTCGCAGTCACTTGGAATGCAGTTTATTGCAAAAGGTGTTGAATCAAAAAATCATCTTATAGAACTTTCAAAAATGAACTGCAGCTATTTTCAGGGATTTTACTTTTCGCACCCGCTTGCGCTCCACGATTTTGAAACAATTTATCTGTAAGAACTTACAACGCCAGAAAATTCTGCCAGTGTAAGTAAAAAAAAACAACCGGAGTTTAACAGATTCTCCGGTTGCATAAAGTTATTCAGTTTTGTTCAGCAGATTTTATTTTTCAATTGTAATTGACTGATCTGCTGTAAAACTTTTTCCTGGTTCAAGGCTTATAAGAGCTGCCTTTTCTTCCCATTCGTGGTTTGTGTTTTCTGCGTCAGCAGTTCCATACCAGGGTTCAATGCAGTTAAAGCCGTTGCCAGAAGAACCTTCTTCACCTTTTCCGCCCTGCCAGACCATAACATACGGATAACCCTTGCAGTTTACTTTTACAAGGCTACCGTCTTTTTTGTTTCTAAGACCAACCCAATCGGAAGTAATTTTTGTAAAGAAATGACCGTTTCCAAAACCTTTTTCATTGATTGGAATAATTCCAGCTTCTTTTTCTCCATAAAGTTTTGTGCATGGAGCAGTTCCTTCTTCGTCAACAGCAAGCTGGGCAGCATCGTTCAATAAAACAGTTGTCAAAGGTTCTTTCTTTTCAAATTCGTACTGATAGTCGCTGTTTACAGTTCCTTCTGGATCTGTGTTGCGCGGGCAGCAGAATGCAGTGTGGCTTCCTACAGAAAACAACATTGTCGTAGAATCAGTATTTGTTACCGTTGTTGTAAAAATCAAACCATCATCTTTTAATTCATAATGAGTTTTTAAGCTGAATTTCCACGGAAACTTGTCAGCAGTTTCTGCATTTTCTGTAAGTTCAAAAGTTGCAGAAGTCTGAGACTGTTCTACAATTTTGTGTTCCATATCACGGCTCATTCCATTGTTAACAAGGTGATATTCTTTTCCTCCAAAAGTGTAAAAACCGTCCTTTATGCGACCAACATGAGGAAACAAAACCGGAGCATGGAATTTCCAGACGCTTTCCGGACCTTCAAAAACATACTTTGTGCCATCAGCACCACGGAAAGAATTGATTTCAGCTCCGTGAGTATTTAAAACTACTTCATAATTAGAATTTTTTAATGTAACTGTCATAATAAAAGATTTTACTCCCTTTTAATTTTTTATTCTAGTTTTTCGATTTTATTAAAAATAAGTAAAAACTTTTTTCTATTGTTACGGGCGTTCCCCGAACAGTTGTTTCGGCAGGCTCAACAACCGTTCGGGTCGGGCTTTCCGCACTTCGCCGTCTAACCGCGGCTCATTCCTCCACTTCGTTCCGGAACTGCTTCGCAGGTGCTACAATCCCTAACGCTAGAGCGTTAAAATGTGGTGTAAAAATCACGCATTTTTCACTTCATCTTCTTCATTTCCGTGCGCAAAAAAATCACGGCAAACACGAACGAAACTGCATCGCTTATGAGTGCGCCCCAGAGCATTGTCACGATGTTACGGCTCACGGTCGCAAGAATTATCGAAGCCGGAACAAAAATAATCACGTCGCGGAGAAGAGCTAGAACCGTGGATTTTCCGCTTTTTCCGATTGACTGCAAAATTATCGCAACGGATTTTATGAAGCATGTCATTATGATTCCGCTTAAAAAGATTCTTACGCAAAGCCGCGCATATTCGATGTATTCAACCGAGTTGCCTTTTCCGAAAATCGAAATCACCAAATCCGGAAGGAATTCAAAAATCAGAAAAACCACAACGCCGATTGCAAGCACAAGACGAAGAATCACGCGGACAGTCTCCTTTACGCGCACAAAGTTTCCGGCTCCCATGTTGAATCCGATTATCGGCTGGCCGCCCACGCTGATTCCAATCACAACTGAAATCACAATTCCAAAAACCTTCATCACGATTCCGAGAACAGCAACCGGAATCACCGAGCCAAAAGCCTCGCCTGTGCTTGCGAAAGTTCCGTATCCGTATTTTAAAAGAAGATTGTTGTTCACGGCGATTACAATCACAATTGCAAGCTGAACGATAAGCGAAGCTATTCCAAGCATCACAATCCGGGCGAGCAAAATAAAATCAGGCTTGAGGCCTTTCAGATTCAGACGGAAATTCTTTGAACAGAAAAGATAAAAAATGCTCATCGCAAAAGTCAGAACCTGCCCGATTACAGTCGCAACAGCCGCACCTTTTACACCCATTCCAAAAACAAAAATAAAGACCGGATCAAGAATAATGTTTGAAACCGCGCCTGCAAGAGTGCAAGCCATCGCGAATTTTGGAGAGCCGTCCGCACGGATTGCGCCGTTCAAGCCCTGGCCAATCATATAGAAAGGAAGCCCCGCGCAAATCACCGTAAAATAATCGTCTGCAAAATCATAGCAAACCTTTTCGTTTGGATTCGCCCCAAAAACCGCAAGAATCTGATTCTTGAACAAAAATCCAAGCACGCAAAGCAAAACCGAAAGAATAATCAGAAACGAAAATCCAGTTCCGACGCACTTGTCCGCTTTTTCCTTGTTCTGTTCGCCCAATGCAAGACTGAACATCGCCGCAGAACCGTCGCCTACAAGAAGCGCAAGTCCCAAAGCCAGAACCGTAAACGGATAGACGATGTTGGTAGCCGCATTTCCTGCCGCACCTGCGCTGCTCCACCCGATATAAATCTGGTCAACAATGTTGTACAAAGCCGCAACCAGCATGCTGATTACGCAAGGAAGGGCAAAATGGCGAACAAGCCGCCCGATTTTCGCACTCCCCAAGTCATAATTTTTCATAACCACCTCAAGACAAAAAAGCAATCTTTTAAACAAAAAAAAGCAGCCTAAAAACGCGTCCGAACTGGACTTACGCTTTTGGCTGCTCGTTTGATTGTTGCTTTATTTTGAATTAATGCTAGCAATAATAGCAGATTTTTTGTTTTTGTGTAAGCGATGATGGGAAAGTTTTTGCATCAGCGGAAATTGCGTCAACAAAATCCCACACATTGAATTTTTCTGCGGTTTGCTGCGAGATTTTGCTGGCGCAAAACCTGTTATTTTACGTGTGCGCTTCCGCGCACGTCCTAAGCCTGACGGCTTAGGGATAGTAGCACCTGCGAAGCAGTTCTGCAGCAACCAAAGGTTGCGGAAGAATGAGCCGCGCAAGACGGCGAAGTGCGGATAGCCCGACGGCGGCGGACGGAATGAAACGAAGTGAAATGCAGACCGACACCGGAAGCCCCGCAAAAAACTACTTTCTCAGCCACTCGCTGACTTGTTTTTTTACAGTTACTGCGTTGTTCTGGGCAGTTGTTCCGCGGATTGCAAGAACGCTTTCAACTTTTGCGTCCGGTTCTACTTTTTTGAGCTTGCCCTGAGTTCCTGCAGCCCCGCTTCCTTCGTGAGTGCAGAACGGCCGGATTGTCTTTCCGCTCAAATCGACAGCGTCCAAAAAAGTGTAGACGCACATCGGAGCGTCGCCCCACCAGATTGGATAACCGATAAAAACCGTGTCGTACTGAGCCATGTCAGGAATTTCCACCGCAAGAGCCGGCCTCTCGTTCGCGCGAACTTCCTTTCTCGCCTCTTCGGTCGTTGCCTTGTAGCCTTCAGGATATTTTTTCATCGTCTTAAGTTCCAGAATGTCAGCCCCGGTCTGAGAAGCAATCTCCTTAGCGACTTTCGCAGTGTTTCCTTCAGTAATCGTGCCCACGCCGTACTGCTCTCCGGTCTTTGAATAATAAACAACAATCGACTTTGCGTTTGCAAAACCTGCCATCATCAAAACTCCTAAAATAAAAATCAGCTTTTTCATGTTTTACTCCAAAAGATTTTGGTCATTCTTCATAACCTGCGGTTGCTTACGAGTTTTCTTACGAAAACCCGCATAAAAAAAGCATAAACGAAGTGGAAGAATGAGCCTCGCAAGACGGCGAAATGCGAAAAGCCCGCCCCGAGCGGAGCGAGGGGAACGCCAAACCGCCTCCACATTCATTTCTATTCCTTACGACTTTTTGTATTCCGAATCCCAAGCACGGCAAAAAACGCGAGTCCGCACAAGGCGACAATCACACCGAGAAGAACGTCCTCTTTGCTCAGGTCAAGGAACGGCTCTCCGCCTGCGACGTTCGCAATTCCGTCAACGCTCCACATTATCGCCGCCGCCCAAAAAGCAAGCATTGTTGTAAAAATAGGCTGGCTGAATTTTCTTAGGACAGAACAGTTTGGATTTTCCGCACCGACATTTCTTTTTGAAACAATGAACAGCACGGAAAACACAATCGCCACGGCAACTGTAATCAGAAGGCACATCAGGCGGTTGCCCCAGAAAGTCCAAGCACGAAAGATTTTTTCTTTTGATTTTTCACCAATGCCGAAATCCCGATTCCAACCACCCAGACCGCAGTTGTAAGCAGAGCCATTCCGACTCCGACCGTCGCCATTTCGCGAAGCATCGCAGGAATTTCAGCCGGATTTTTCATCGCCGTAAGGAAAGGCGGAACAAGGCTGATTTCGCCATGATACAAATGCTCGACCGCAAGCAGGAAACTTCCGCCGTAAAGCATTTTTTCAAGAATTCCGAGTTTTTCTTTAAGCACAGCGATTTTGTGATTTTTCGCCACCACAGCCTCGTCCGCCTCTTTGATGACAGAATCAGCATTATGTCTGAAAACAATTTTCTTTGCGACTGTAAGAACAACAGCCTCCGCCAATGGAACAGTAAAACACGCCATAATTTCCTCCAAAAAAAGTCGAATAGAAAATTTCAATTTTCGATTTGACTTTTTTAGTTGTTTCGCAATGAAATGAGAAACAACAGTTGATATAGAAAGTTTGCAACGCAAACTTTTGAATAAAAACTTTGACGCCATCTTAGGCAAAGTTTTTATTATTCCTCCAAAAAAAGTCAATGAGAAAACACCGTTTCTAAATTGACAAAATATTATTCAGTGCAAGCGCACTTGTTCACGATTTTATTGTAGACTTCGCCAAACGGCTTTTTTGTCTTTCGTGCAATCCGCGAAACGCTTTCGTATTCCGGGTAAAAACGTTTTTCGCCGTACACGTCCACAACTTTCACATCCGCGCTTTCTCCGAAAACTTCCATAGAATACGCCGAGCGAGCAGGACAGGTGCGTTCCATTTCTGCTCTTCTGATTCCGATTGTCGTTGTGTACGTAAAAATGATTTTTTCCATTTTTGCCGCATCTTCAACTTTGCAAAGCACAACTAAAAGCCACGCCGGGCGGTTCTTTTTCATAAAGCACGGAAGATATTGAACGTCGAGTGCGCCTGACGCAAAAAGCTCTTCCATCACAAACCCCAACGCCTCGCCAGTTGAATCGTCAATGTTCGTTTCAAGTTTTATAATCTTGTCGTGCAAGGCGGATGAAGTCTGATTTTCAGGATTGATTTTTTCAGTTTCAACCAGCATTGCTCGAACAATATTCGGAACGCCGTAATCTCTTTTTCCGGCTCCCATTCCGATTTTTTTAAGCACAAAATTTTTCGGCAAGGTAAAATCTGTTGCAACCGCAGCCACAAAAACCGCTCCAGTCGGAGTAACAAATTCGCCGCGCTCCCCGATTATTTTTAACGGAATAGAAAAATCCTGAACAATATTCGCGACCGCCGGAACTGGAACAGGAAGAATTCCGTGCTGACAACGGACAGTTCCCGTTCCCTCGCATAAAAACGGAACAAAAACTTTTTCAACATGAAGACTGTCAAAACAGACCGAAAGCGCAATCACGTCAACAATTGAATCAATCGCGCCGACTTCGTGAAAATGAACTTCCTCAACCGGCTTTGAATGAGCCTTGCTTTCCGCCTGCGCAATTATCTCAAAAATTTTATGTGCAAGTTTCTGCGCGTTTTCTGTCATCTCAGTTCTGTCGATTATTTCAAGAACGTCATGCAGATTTCTGTGCTCGTGGTGATGAACTTGTTCACCGTGATGATGTTCATGCTGAGCTGCGTAAGAATATTCTTCTGTTTCAGAATGATGATGGGAATGTCCGTGCGAATGCTCGTGATTCTCGTCGTTATTAAAATCACCGTGATTATGTTCAGCGTGCTCATGCCCAAAAAGATAGTTCATGTCGTGGTCGTGGTTTTCGTGTTCCGAATCCAGAATCACATTGAAGTCAAGGCAGGAAACGCCGTTTTTTTCCACACGTTTTATTTCAGTTTTAAATCCTTTTGCCGGAATGCTCGCCAACGCCTTTTCAAGTGCAGTTCTGTCTGCACCCGCATCAAGCAAAGCCGCAACCGCCATGTCGCCCGAAATTCCATAGTTACATTCAAGATACAAATCGCTCATTTTCCACCTGCCTGATTTTTTACGCTTCCGTCGACCGCAAGACGGTTTATCTGCGTTGCAATGTAACCCGCACCGTAGCCATTGTCGATATTCACAACGCTGATTCCGTTCGCGCAGGAATTTATCATCGACAAAAGAGCCGAAATTCCGCCCAAGTTTGCGCCATAACCAACCGAAGTGGGAACCGCAATAACAGGAACGCTGACCAA
Source organism: Parabacteroides distasonis (assembly GCA_963659855.1). Classification (GTDB taxonomy): domain Bacteria; phylum Spirochaetota; class Spirochaetia; order Treponematales; family Treponemataceae; genus Treponema_D. The sequence goes on from CAVKVK010000024.1 coordinate 17,796, forward strand.
GCCGCCGACAACGCTTGCAAGCGCGCCTTCCATTCCTGCGACCGCGACAACAACATTCGCCTTTTCAAGTTTTTTTGTCTGGGAAAGAAGCCTGTGGATTCCGGCAACGCCAACGTCAAAAATGCGTTCCACCCGCGAGCCGAAAAATTCCGCAGTCTGGGCAGCCTCCTCCGCAACAGGAATGTCCGCAGTTCCTGCCGTGCAGACCGCAATGTTTCCAGCAAGATTTTTCTTTTCGTCCTGAACTTTTATGATTTTTGAAACGCTGTCGTAAGTTGCCTGCGGAAGAATTTCTTTTACAATCTCAAACTGCTTTTGCGTGGCACGGGTTCCAAGAACTTCGCCGTTCGCTTCAAAAAGCCTTGAAAAAATATCTTTTAAAAATCCGTCGTCCTTTCCCTGGCAAAAAACAACCTCGCAGAATCCAGTGCGTTCTTTGCGTCCTGTGTCGAGTTTTGCAAATCCCAAGTCGCAAAAAGAATCTTTCATTTTAAAACCTCGTTCATCGAGCCGGTTCTGTAGCCCTGCAAGTCAAGCGAAACATACAAAAATCCGAAACTTTTTAATGCGCCCACAATTTCTTCCCGGAGCAAAAAAGCCTTTTCCATTTCTGCAGGTGTAACTTCAATTCTTGCAAGATTTTCGCCGTGGATTCTTACCCTAAGCTGACCAAATCCTTTGTCGAGCAGAAACTGTTCCGCCTTATCAACCATCGAAAGTTTTTTCTCGCTGATTTCTTCTCCATAAGGAAAGCGCGAAGAAAGGCACGCGAACGACTGTTTTTTCCAAGTTGGAAGATTCATTTCTTTTGAAAGCGCACGGATTTCAGCCTTGTACAAGTTGCAGTGTCGCAGCGGACTTTTTACACCAAGTTCCGCAACTGCCTGCAAGCCCGGACGATAATCTCCGTTGTCGTCCATATTGCTTCCTTCGCAAACAAAAGCGATTTGATTTTCTTTAGCAAGCGCGATGATTTTTGTAAAAAGCTCTTTTTTGCAAAGATAGCAGCGGTTCTTTGGATTCTGACGGAATTCCAGAATATCAAGTTCTTCTGAATCCACGGTAAAATGACGGATTCCTTCTTTTTTACAGAATTCTTCCGCCTCGTCTGCCTCGCGTTTTGGAAAGCTGCAGGATTTCGCCGTAACCGCAACCGCATTTTCGCCCAAAACATCATGCGCAACTTTCAGCAAAAATGTTGAGTCAACTCCGCTGGAAAACGCGACCATCACGCTTCCAAGCGAACGAAGATAATTTTTTAGATTTTCAAGTTTTTCGTGAATTTCTTCAGCCATATTTTTCCTTTACCCTTTATCGTCGTTTACAAAATCAGATTCACAACAAATCCTGTCAAAAATGCAAACAGAATCACGTATACTATATAGAAGAAAAAATGCTTTGCTCCGAGCGCAATTTTAAGCGCGCCAAGATTCGTGATTTTTGTTGAAGGACCTGTGAGCATAAAAGCCGTAGCACTTCCCGCATTCATTCCTTCGCTAAGCCATTGCTGCAAAAGCGGAATCGTGCCACCACCGCAAACGTAAAGCGGAACTCCAACAGTTGCCGCCATAAGAACGCCGAACGCCTCGTTTCCTTTTCCAAAAACATTCGCCATCGCATCCGCCGGAACATAACGCTGAAAAACCGCCGAAAGCGCAATTCCAAGCAAAAACATTGGAGCGGTCGCCTTTACGTTCCGCCCAAGATTTTTTACAAGCCGAAAGAAAATATTCGGGTCAGTATCGTGGTTGTGCGGCTCATCAAAAGACGAAAAATCAAAGTAGGAATCTCGTTCATTTTTGCAGTAAAAAACACGCACAAGAAGCCCGGCGACAATTCCCATCAAAAAACAGCTTGCAATCCGCACAAAAAGCATTGTCCGCCCAAGCGCCGCCGAATAGATAATCAGCTGAGGATTCAAAAGAATCGAGCTCATCATAAACGCGGCAAGAAAATCGTCCTTTATTCCCTTGCGTGAAAAAGCCGCGCAGATTGGAATTGTTCCATACATGCAAAGCGGACTTGCAACTCCCAAAAGAGAAGCAAAAACAATACCCGCGATTCCCGGAACTTTTGCGCCAAGAATTTCCGCCGCCCGGTGAATGTAGTTTTTTGCGAAAACCGACACCGCAGAGCCAATCAACATTCCGATCCCCCAGTACCAGAAAATCTGACGCAGCTGCAAGTCAAAATAATACCAAAGATAAACCGCTTCACGCTGAATGATTTCTAACATTTTCTTCTATATATATTATTTAATCTCAACAAGCCTGTAGTTTCTTATGCCTTTTCCAAGCCCGATTTCCGCGGCGTGCTCCAAAGCGTGCCGGCCATTGCGCTGTTCGATTCTGTTTATGAGAGATTTTGCGGAATCTCCTTCTTTATTCTTGTAAGTGTAAATCATGTCGATTGCAGCCTGGTCAATTGCGAGCGGGTCTGTTGAAGCAAGAATTCCAATGTCTTTCATTTCTGGCTCGTGCGGATGTCCGTCGCAGTCGCAGTCAATTGAAATGCGGTTCATAACGCTAACAAAAGCGATTCCTTTTTCGTTTCCCATGTAGTCGCAAACGCCTTTCGCAGCTTCCGCCATGCTTTCAGTGAACAAATCCTGATTCGCAGAACCTTGAGTAAATCCCCAAAATCCGCTGTCTAGACTTCTTCCACCAGAATGAATCAAAGCCTTGCCCGATTTTTTTGATGAAGTTCCGCTTCCGAATCCGATTGAAAGATTCTTTATTGCGCCGCCGAAACCTGCCATCACGTGTCCCTTAAAGTGCGACAAAACCAAATATGAATCATAATTCTTAAAATGCGAGCCGACGTAATCGACCTTCAAGTTTTTTCCGCCGTTCACAGGAATTTCCATTTCGCCATCCTCATCAAGCAAATCGAAAGGCGCGATTTCCAAAAATCCGTGGTCTTTAACAACCTGCTTGTGCATCGCGGTGGAGGCGCGGCTTCCGCTATAGGCTGTGTTGCACTCAACGATTGTTGCAGAAAGTTCGTCCTTTACAAGTTTTCCAATCAAAGAAGGACGAAGATAATTTGAAGCAGGAGGCTCGCCCGTGCTGATTTTTACACCGACTTTTCCGTGCGGCTGCCAGCCCATCGCCTTGTAGACTTTAACAAGACTTTCCGGCGTAATCTCGCGCGTAAAATAAACAACCGGTGCGTTTTTGTCCGAAGTTTCGTAAGTCTTGTAGTTTTCAGCCTGAGCAAAAAGCGCAAATGCAGAAGCAAAAACCGCAAGCAAAGAAATAATCCGTTTTTTCATGTTTTTCATAATTCCCCCAAAAGTGATTAAAAAAACTTTATAAAAAGTAAATAAAGCAACCCGAAATTTAGTTACAAATCGTAACTAAAAACACATTTAATATAATTAACGTAAATTGTCAACAATCTTTTTAATAATCAATCACAGTGCCCTTAAACAGTTGCTCGCTTTCCCTGATTGACTTAGCAACTTTCGCGGTGTTTGTCGAAACCTGTATTGCTTACCAAGATTCCAAAAAGCAAAGTTGCATTTTTGGGCGTTCCCCTCACTTCGTTCGGGTCGGGCTTTTCGTGGTTCCGCCTTTCGGCTTCATTGTTTTATGCTACGATTTCGACAAGCTCAATCTACGCACAAAACAACGCTTCGCGCCACTACAATCCCTAACGCGTTAAAAACAAACTACTTTCCCAGAATCTCTTTCACATCCGCCACAATCTGTTCTGTCGTCATTCCAAGCTCCTTTAAAAGTTCAGCAGGATCGTAGCGGTCATAGAATTTCTTTTCCAGACCGTAATTTTTCACTTTTATTTTTGAAGTGCCGTAGAACGAGGCGATTTTTTCGCCGAAGCCGCCGCTCAAGATTCCGTCCTCAAGCGTAATCACAAGCTCGTGGTCTTTTTTAAGCTCTTCAAGAAGATTCTTGTCAATGCCACTCGCAAAACGAGGGTTTATCAGAGTCGGCTCAAAACCAAGCCCGTTTTTTATCGCAGCCGCCACAGTCTCGCCTTTCTGGTAAAAATCGCCAAGCGCGACAACCGCAACTCTCTCGCCTTTTTTTTCAACTTTGTAAGTGTCAAGAGCGTCAAAAGATTTTTCAGCGGCGCAGGATTCACGGTGAAAGACTTCATTTCCCGGAATCAAAATCAAAACCGGGTGGGACTTTTGTTCAATCGCCCAGTTCAGCATATTCAGATATTCTTCTGCGAAAGTCGGAGCAAGAACCACAAGATTTGGAATATTTGTGAACGCCGCAAGCCCGAAAATTCCCAAGTGGGTAACGTCTGTAAGCCCGTCAAACGAAGTGTAGTTCATAAGCATTGTAACCGGCAGATTGTTAATGCAAACGTCCTGCGAAATCTGGTCGTACGCGCGCTGCAAGAATGTCATATTTGTAACTAGAAGCGGATTTCCGCCATTTTTTGCGATTCCGGCACAGACCGCAGTTGCTGCCTCCTCCGCAATTCCAACATCAAGATATTGCGCGCCCAGTTTTTCTCGAAGATCAGGAACAAGCCCGACTGAAGCCGGCATCGCAGGAGTCACAACAACAAATTTTCTGTCTTTTGCCGCACGCTCCATAATCCAGTCCGGAGTAATCGCGCCGTAGCTTTCGCCGTTTCCAAAATTCACTGTCGGTTTTCCAATCGCGCGGTCAAATGGAAGCGTCCAGTGCCATGCTTCCTTGTTTTTTTCGGCAATCTCGTAGCCTTTTCCTTTCAATGTGTGAATATGAAGCACAACCGGATGGTCAATGTCCTTTACCTTTTCAAAAAGCGCAATCATCGCGCCTATGTCGTTTCCGTTTTCCTCATAGATGTAATCAAGTCCGAACGCGCGGAACATATTGCTCGGAGATTTCCCGCCAGTCTCACGAAGTTCCTTCAAATTTTTGTAGATTCCGCCGTGATTTTCCGCAATCGCAATTTCATTGTCGTTCACAATAATGATGAAATTTGAATTCAGCTCAGAACCGGCAACGCTCAACGCCTCCAAAGCCTCGCCTCCAGAAAGAGAACCGTCGCCAATCACAGCGATAATATTTTCCTTTCCGCCAAGAACATCGCGCCCCTTTGCAAGTCCGGCCGCCAGCGCAATCGAGGTTGAAGTGTGTCCAACATTGAAAAAATCGTGCTCGCTTTCATCAGGATTTGTGTAGCCCGAATCTTGTGCAAAATGAGCCTCGTCCAAATAGCCGGCCTTTCGCCCCGTCAAAATTTTATGCGTATAACTCTGGTGCGAAACGTCAAAAACAAATTTGTCCACAGGCGAGTTAAAGACATAGTGAAGCGCAATCGTCGCCTCAACCATTCCAAAATTCGGCCCAAAATGCCCGCCGATTTTCGTAAGCCGGTTAAACAAAGCCTCGCGAATCTCAAGCGAAAGCGATGTCATCTCTTCCAACGAAAGTTTTTTCAAATCCGCCGGTGAATTGATTTTTTCCAAATACATAATTTCTCCTAAATAAAAATTCTCTTTTGGGCGTTACCCGAACAGTCGTTTCGACAGGCTCAACAACCGTTCGGGTCGGGCTTTTCGCACTTCGCCGTCTAACCGCGGCTCATTCCTTCACTTCGTTCCGGAACTGCTTCGCAGGTGCTGCAATCCCTAACGCATAAAACAAAAATTACATCCCTGTAATTTTCGATTATACGAGAAACTCTGTTTCTCTCTTTGCATTTTTGAACGGCTGCGCCGTTATCTCCTTAGTTACACTTCGTAACTAATACAGAATATAATAATAATAAAGTCACTTGTCAAGATTTTTACGAAAAGAAGAATCATAAAAGTCCGAATGTCAATCGGCTATTCAAAAACATTGAAACAGCACTGCGTTTTTAATTAAAATCTTAAAAAACTGTGCTGGGAAAAAAATGCTGCTAAAAGACGAGAAAATTGACAAAGGAAAAGCCTTCGACTGGGGACGAACTTCCGCCGACTACGCGAAATATCGTGACATTTATCCAAAAGAATTTTACGGCAAAATCGTTGAGCGTGGACTTTGCACAAACGGACAAAACGTGCTGGAGAATTGAAGCGCCTCTTTCAAAAAAAAGGAAGCGCCGAATGGGAAACTGAACACAAAAAAAACTGCTTGAAGAAATCACGCCGCCTGAATTTGACATGCTTCACTATGCGGCAATTGCGGAACTGAAAAAAAAAGCACAGAAAATGTCTTCGATGCGGAATTATATTGCAAGATAAAAGGTATTAATTTTCTACAAACACTTTAGTTCCAGTAGTCAAGAAGATTTTCTATAGCTTTTTTGAACAGTTTTGGAGCGTTGATTCCGAGAATCATTTTTCCTTTTTCATTCAGCAAAAATCCGACTTGTATTTCTGCAATTTTTTCATTTTGACTTCCATAGAGAACTACAGTACGGACAATCTTAAACTCCGGATAATAGGGTTTTAAATAAAACTCGTCAAAACTGTCGTAATTATCCAACTCATTTATTCCATTCTGACGGAATTTATATTTTTTGCCCTCAATTGTTATGACTTCAGTATCTGCAACATCAAGCAAAACCAAATCGGGAATAAAAACAATCTGGCTTTTGTCTCCTGCCTTATATTTTTCCCGGTCTGCATATTTTACAAGTGGCAAATGTTCCCTGTTTTTTGTTACAAAATAGCCTTTTTCGCAACCTGCATGATTTTCAAAAATCGAATATCCATTTGTAAAATTTTCAACAACAAGATGAATAAAAATTGTGCCGAGTTTTTCGCCTTTTGTTTCGTAATGCCAATATTCTTCAGGAAGAGTTGTTTCCGGTAATGTCAAATATTCAAGGGAAATTCCAAGCTGTTTTGCAATCTGAACAAATTTGTTTGATCTTCCGATATGCTTCTGTTTCAGACCGTGCATTATAATTTCGATTTTTCCCTGCCAGCCAAGCTTTCTTATTACGGCAGAAATTATGCTTAACGCTCCAATGTTCGGGTCATGCGAAAGACTTCCATTTTTTATAAGTCTTCCTGAAATTTGAATTAAGTTTTCATCTGCAATGTTGATTGCAATAGGAACATTTCCTTTTGGAGCAGGACGCATTTTTGCCTTCTCAATCCGAAGCTCTTCAATTGAACTGAACGGCTTAAATACATCTAGTTCTAATTTTTTGCCTAAAATTTCAACTCCGTAAGTCAAAAGAAGTCTTGTTCCAAACACATAAGTTTCAGATGGCTTTTCTTTTTGGTCTATCTGCAAAGCATAAAGCATTATCATTTTTGCGGTTGGATAATAATTTTTTGCAAACACAAACTTAGAGCAACGCTGATAAACGCCAGTATTACGGCTTTCTTTGTCATCAGTTTTAGTTTCTTCAATCACGTAAATAGGCTTGTCGCTTTGCGTCGGCTGTTCATCTTGATAAAACACAAGGAAATCCACAAAACTGGAATTGCCCGAAACAGTTTTCAGGAAAACTTTTTCACCCCTGGAACATTTAAAGCCAATAACTTCATAGGTAAAAGAAAATGTTTTGTCTGAATTCAAAAGCGGAATGATTCTGATTGAATCGCCGAAAAATCCGCATTGATGGTCTTGCGCAAAAAGTATGAAAATAATTTATTTTATTGAAAATGAAAGACTACCTTTATGAAAATCAGGAACTAAATAATTGATAAATTTCTGAAAGTATTTCTTTTTCTGTTATGAGATTTTTTTTATATCTTGTATAATAGCATTCCCCACCAGAAAAACATGAGCATTTTTTATTTTCATGAATTGATAAAATATTTTTTAGAATATTTGAATCTTTCATATCTTGTTTATATGTTCTTGTTAAATCTAGTTTGTAAAAAGAATTATTTACCTTTTGTTCTTCATATTCCTTTTTTGTTAACTTGAAATGCCGTCCTAATATTTTATCGAATCTCTTAAATTCTTTTTCAGTTAATACTAATTTCATTTATAGACCTTTATTAAAATGTATATGCAGAAACACTTTTTTGAGCATTGTACATTTTGATTATATAATCATAATTATAAAATGAAACTCTATCTTTAAT
>CAVKVK010000024.1:25807-27047 GCA_963659855.1 Parabacteroides distasonis
ATTTTTCAATTTCTTGTTGATATTTTGTTATTTTACTTTTTTCATTAGGTGCTATAAGAATCATTTTTGTTTTAAAATCTTGTAATTCAACAAATTTTACAAGCGAATTACGAAAATTTGTTGAATTTTCAACTTCAAAAATGGCGTCGGGAAACATTCTTTCATTGAACCATATTACATCTATAAAACGTGTCGAATTTAAAATTCTTTCATATGTGAAATTAGGAACATCTCGCTGCGTCATAATGTCATTCAATTTTTTGTTTAAGAATTTAGCACCTTTGTCAGGAGAAAAAGTTTTGAATTTTTGTAGATTTCCTATTTCAAGCAACAATCCTTGAATATAAGAATGCGTTATTTTATCTTCTTCCTCTGGAGATTTTGAAACTAAAGGATTATATTCATCTGGTAATTTATCAAGATGATTTTTTAAAGCATATAGACCAGGTTTTATTTTTATAAAATTAGAATCTCTTTGAACTCTTTCATTTATAGTTCTATCAGGTGTTAATCCTGTAAAAGATTTAAAAGTTGGTGCTAATTGATAAATTTGTTTCAGCGTTGCTATGTAGCCTAAATCAATTATAGCTTTTTCGATTGCCTGAGACCATGTAAGTTCTTTTTCTTTATTTGAAGTATCCATTATTTCTCCTAAGCTACCTTTAATTCTTCTATTCTGCCAATTGTGTGATAATTTGAGTTTGAATAGTTTTTTGAAAGATAGGAAATAGAATAATTATTTTCACAAACCCAGTTTTTTAAAATTATATTTTCTTTTCCTTTATGCTCTAAAACATTAGACAACGCAAAAGGAATTTTCCTTTCAGATAAAATATCAAGAATCTGCAAAAGTTTTTTCTCTGAATTTTCATTCCAGCCTGTAAAACCGCGTTTTCCGTCGTTGTAAGTTCCGGTTGTGATTAGATACGGCGGGTCTGCATAAACAAAATCTTTTTGTGTTAATTTAGAAAAATCAAAGTCATCAAAGTTTTTTGAAGTGAAGCTAACATCTTTTGATTTCAACCCATCAAGAAAATTAAGAAGATTTTTTTTCATGTGCTCATTAAAGCAGCTTCTCTCTTTTCCAAAAGGATTATTGAATTCGTGTGAATTGTTAAAACGAATCTGATGATTAAAAGAAAACGCAACAAGAACAAACAAATCAAGCGGATTTTTTTCTTCGTTGTAAAGTTTACGCAGTTTCAAATATCCGTCTTTATTTGTAAGCGAAAGATTAAAC
>CAVKVK010000024.1:27057-27966 GCA_963659855.1 Parabacteroides distasonis
AAACTGCTCTATCCTTTTTTCAATATGATTTAAAATTTCTTTATGGGATTTTGAATTGAACTCGTTATACAAATCAATTAAAAAAGAAAGGTTGTCATTAAAAATAATTTTGTCAGCGTTAGCATTTATTCCAACATTGCAACCGCCTCAAAACAAATCAACAAAAGTGTCTGTTTTCTTGGGAAACAAAGGCAAAATTTGTGGAAGCAATTTATATTTTCCTCCGATATAATTCATCGGTGAAGAAATCAAAGTATCCATGAAAAAAAATATAGCATGTTTCCTGATAAAAATATACTTAACTAGATATTTTTTCACGTTAGGGATTGCAGCACCTGCAAAGCAGTTCCGGAACGAAGTGGAGGAATGAGCCGCGCAAGACGGCGAAGTGCGTAAAGCCCGACCCGAGCGGAGCGAGGGGAACGCCCACCCAAAAAAAACAAAACTAATGATTTTGGCTCTTAATTATGTTATATTTTATATATGTACGAAATTGAACTAAAAGCCCACGTAAAAGACAGGCAGCAACTTATCAAAAATCTTGAACATTTTGCTGTTTTTTCTGGCGCTGTCGAAAAAGACGACACTTATTATTCTAAAGATGTAAACGGAAAAAACATAAAGGTCAGAATCAGAAAAGAAACTCCTTTTACAACTGAAGAGATTCAAAATGCACCGCAAATTCATCAGCAAAAATCTGTAATTTTTACATACAAGCGAAAAGAAATTTTGAAAAAAGATGGAACTTCTATCGAAGTTAACGATGAAAAAGAAACTTTTTTAACAGAAGAAGAACCTTTTGAAGCCTTTCTTACTGACATTGGTTTTGTTACAAGCTTAAAAAAACACAAAATTACTCTCGGCTGGTACTACGACGGAGCTCATCTTGAACTTTGCACTGTTGACCGC
>CAVKVK010000025.1:0-27558 GCA_963659855.1 Parabacteroides distasonis
CCAGAACACATGTCGCATACTTCAGGAATTTTTTTTATAGTTCCGTATGTGTTTTCAATTTTCTGGTAAAGAACGGCAAGCGCATTAAGTGCCTGGTCAACTAAAAGTTCTGTGTCTGGCTTTGGAATTAAAACATCAGGGCTTACAAAAAAGTCAAAACCATAAAATTCTTTTTTTTGCGTAATGTAAGCAACCGGAAGCCCCGTCTGCCTTTTTTTTAGACATGAGTAAAACTGTTTTTCCTGGTCAGCACTTAATTTAAAATCACGATTTAAAAGCAGTTGAGTTTTAGAAAAACCCGTAATTGACTGCAGAATAACAGATGTGTCGAGTTCTGCAGTCGGGGAGTGAGTAAGTTGAGTTTTGCCTGTTTTTTTTGCCTGTTGAATTGTCAAAGCTTTAAGCTTCAAGTTCCTTAAACTGTTCTTCTTTTGCGTAAACGTTTAAGGCATCGAGCATTTCGTCCATATTGCCCATCATAAATCCCGGCAGATTGTGGAGCGAAAGATTGATTCTGTGGTCAGTTACGCGATCCTGCGGATAGTTGTAAGTACGGATTTTTTCGGAACGATCTCCGTTACCAACCATGCTTTTTCGGGCAGCAGAACGTTCGGCATCGAGTTTTGACTGTTCAAAATCAAAAAGACGGGCACGCAGAACTTCCCACGCTTTTTCTTTATTTTTAATCTGAGATTTCTGATCCTGCTGAATTACAACAATACCGGTTGGAATATGAGTAAGGCGAACAGCAGAGTCTGTAGTATTTACACACTGACCACCAGGACCGCCGGCACGCATTACATCAACGCGAACATCGCCCGGATTAATTTTTACGTCGGCTTCTTCAGCTTCTGGCAAAACAGCAACAGTAACAGTAGAAGTCTGCAATCGTCCCTGAGATTCTGTCTGAGGAACACGCTGTACACGGTGAACCCCAGATTCCCAGCGGAGAGTACCGTAAACAAATTTTCCCTGAATCTGAGTAACAATCTTGTTGAATCCGCCAACTTCAGTTTCCTGAGCTTCGAGATTTTCGTATTTCCAGCCCTTGCGTTCACAAAGGTGGCAGTACATTTCCCACATATCGCGGACAAAAAGAGAAGCTTCGTCACCACCGGCAGCAGAGCGGATTTCCAGAATAATATTTTTTTCGTCGAGAGGATCAGGCGGAATCAGTTTTAATTTAATCTGTTCTTCTAACTGAGGAACTTTTTCTTCAAGTTCCTTCATTTCTTCTCTGGCCATTTCTTTCATGTCAGCATCGTCTTCGGCAGTAATCATCATTTTTGCGTCTTCAATACCCGAAAGACATTTTCTGTATTCATTACCAACTTCAAGAACGTCCGTTAAATGACCATGTTCACGCATAACGTCTTTGTATTTTTTCTGATCTTTTACAAGTTCTGGATCCTGTACCATTTTAGTTACTTCTTCGTAACGAGCATCCAGTTCACTAAGTTTTTTGAGTAAGTCCATTCGTTCATAATATTGATTTTTTTAGCATTTTTCAATCAGCGGTGTTTTTTGAATGTCAGGAGAAAGGCCTGTAGAAGGTGATTTATTAAGATGGATATCAGGCGATTTTTAGAAGTTTTGTACTTTAAAAAACCGCCTGACGGGTATTGAATTTACAAGATTCGCCTGTTTAATCAAATGCCCTGATAAGAACTCTCTAGTTTATTACAAGAGCTTCTGACACTGTTACAACAAGGTTCTTCCGCTCATACTTTAGGTTTGAAGTGCACCTTGTTTTTAGAACAATGCGGTACGTGCCAGATAAAAGTGTCTTTGGCAGTGGAAAAAGAAGAGTTCCGGGCTTGTTTACGGAAAGTTTTGCAGTAACCTGAACCCAGTCCTCTCCACTTTCGTCAATCGAAGCATTATCTCCACTTGCAGGCGCAAGCCATATTCCGCTGTCCTCGCCTCCAATCAAAAGTTTCTTGCCTGAAATTTGCACAGAGCCGTTTAATGAAAGATTTCCGTCTTCTGCACCGGTGTCTATGTCAACAATCCTGCTTATGGTTGCAGCAGGCTCAGAATAGTTTTCCTGTTCAACCGAAACATTGGTGATTGCAGATTTTATGCGCTCCGATGGAATAAATTTAACAGTGATGTTCGGAGAAAAAGATTTTCCGTCTGTTGCTCCCTTGCATGCAATGTAGAACACTCCAAGGTTCAGGCAACTTACAGAATTTCCGCTTCCTAAAGATTCTGTAACGACTTTTTCCAAAGCGTCGCAGACAGAATAAACCGTGCCTATATCCAGTTGAGGAACTTTGTTCGCCACAAGCTGAATGACGTTTCCAACGGAATGGGTGTTGCGGATAATTCTTCCAACATATTTGTCAGAAGAATCCTTTGAAAAATAGTTGCGCTGCAGTTTTACAGACACACGGCCGTTTGGATTCTCGATAGAATCCATGAGATTTGATTTGGCTGCCATAGGGCGTTGCCTCCTCTAAGAATAGAAGTTGCGGCAGCGGCTCTTGAATACGGCAAATCAATAATGATAAAATCAAATAGTCACATTTGGTATCGATATTGATGCCACTAAGTCTGGAGCCGCTGCCTGTCGCATAACATGCAACTGTTTTCAGACTTTTTTATTTAATTTTTATATGCCTAGATGAATCATCACAAAAGAGCATCTAAATGAAAACTTTCCAATATCAACTGTTTCCTTGTTAGACAGCGAGAAAAAGTTGATTTTCATCGGCTTTTTGCCTTTTAAGCATTTGCAATAATTCTGTTCTAGTCTGCATTTTTATGATTCTTTTTAAATCATAGAATTCTTTTACATACCAAGGAATATTTCCAAGCCAGCACAGATTTTCCATTCTGATTTTTTCAACTGCTGTTTCAAGCCCCTCCTTAAAAATGTGCTCATCTTTTACCCCTTGATGAGAAACTGCGCATACAGTGCCTTTTTCAATATTGCCAAAGGCATATTTATATGTTGAACTGTCGCCCCAAAGAAGCGTCAGAATCACGGGCTCTTCACATTCCTGCTGCCACCTTGAAGCGCATATTCTGGATTTCAAGATGTTAGCCTCATTCAGGCAAGACCAGCAGTTTTTGCTATCCGCCGAGAAATCAGGACTTGTAACTGCGAAAACTTTCTGATGAAGATTCTTATCCGCAAGATTATTCAAAAGAAGCCGGTTCTGCTTTGAGTCGTGCACAAAATAATGAAGAATGACATTTTCTTTTGTTGAACCTGTAAGTTTTTGCGCAATCTTAAAGTCATCAGCTGGAACAAAAATCTTGTATTTTAACTCAAAGTTTTCATGACAAAAAAATGGCGATTCATCTTTTCCGTCATAAAATTTTGAATAGTCAATAACATCGTTTAATGTCGCCATATTTTCCTCGCTAAACTTTCATTTATAGGTTCAGGCACAAGAATTCGTGGCTGTTTCCAGTAGTCGCAGCAATACCCGGCGATTGTGCGCCCGTCGTTTTTTAAGACAAATTCAAAAACAAGAGACGGCAAATCTGAATAATCAGTATGCGGTTCTGTTTCCCATATTGTGTTGTAACAATATTCAGGATTGCTTAAATCCCGTTCATATATTCTCCAGATTTGTTTTTTGTTTACAAAATCAAAAGTTATAAAATACTCATAGCCTTTATGTGTAAACTCGTAATGCATATTAAAAAGAATATTTGTATAAAGTTCCTGAATACAGCTTTCTTCAACTTCCCATTTTTGCTGCATTGCTGAAGCATTTAACTTGTCTATAAATTTTTTATCCTCTTGCGATAATTCTTCCATACTATAAAAAGAATCTGAAGAACCGTCCAATTTAAGAATTTTTCGAAAAATTCCTGTGCCTGTCATTTCAATATCTCCTTTTGATACAATTCTTTTAGATGATGCTTATAGAAAAAGTCTTTTATGCTTTTTACTCTGTTTGATTCTTTCTTTGTCAATGCCCTATAATTGCTTTCATCACGCATATGAATTGCATTCGGATCAATATTATGAACATGAGGAAGAAGTTTGTGATGTGCTTGAATCAAATCTATTTCCTTATATTTTTTTCTGCTTCCATTGAAAAACGAAATAGATTGTAATTCACCTTTTTTAGAAATAGTCGCATAAACTGCCCATTTTGAATTTGACATTTCTGGAACTTTTATCGACTTCGTTGTGTCTTTTTGCATTACAAATCTTACATTATTGTAGCGCATAAGAGTTTTGTAGTTGTAGACGGAAAAACCGCCGCTTTTTAACGCTTGGCCGCGTGAACCCATTTTCGAGTCCTCCTTTCAAATAACTTTGTATAGTAGATTTTTAAAGGAGCGTCGGATATTCTTAAACTTGTCGAGGGTTGCTGAATATCTTTTGGCAACTTTAAAAGTCCGCTTGTGTTCCGCACAGGCGGATTTTTTTTATTATCCTTTTATATATTCATCTGGTATTTTCTCCATAACCTTTGGCTTATATCTATTGAAATTTCCCCAGGGAACAAGACCTTCATGTTGCATTGTTCCTAGTGCGACCGGAACAGAAACCCCTGAAAGTCTGCTTATTCTGAATAGCCGCTCTTCTGTAACATATTTATGTATTTGATTTGCAAGCTTTAAAACTTTGCTTTGATTTAAAAATTCTCCTGCCATTCTGTCGGCTTCTTTTTCTCGTTCTGTTAATTCAGCTTTGTTGGAATCTTCAAATGAATCAAGAAATGGATTTTCAAGATATTCATAATGACAAATGACATGAGCAATTTCATGAGCAAGAACAAACCAGAAATTATCCTCTCTTTAATGTTTCAAATATAAGCAAAGGAATTCGTGAAAATAATATTCCGTCTGCAGATACCGCCGTAAGAATTGCAAAAGTTTTAAATACCTCTGTTGAATATTTAGTCACAGGGATTCAAGAAAATAATAAAGATGACGAAAAAAAAGATTTTGCAGATTTTCAAGAATACCGTGGTTTTATAAAAAAAGTAAAAACACTTTCAAAAAAGGAAATTCAAGCTGTTATTCATTTGGTGAATGAATTAAGTGAATAGTCGGTAATGTTTATACGATTTTTGTTGCTATAGACATTTTACAACTTTCTGATATATAAGTATATTTTTATTTACATTTAATTGTAAAATTTACTTGACAGCAATACAAATGATATGTAAATTGAGTATATGGAAACTGTTGTAAAAATTTTGCGGGAACAAAATTCATTTTCTCAGGAAGAGTTGGCGAAAAAACTTGAAGTGTCTCGTCAGAGCTACATAAAATACGAAAATGGAACTGCCGAAATGCCACTGGAAATTGTAAAGTCGCTTTCTAAAATTTTTGATGTTGACTATTCGTGCATTATTGACAATAAACTGCCTGCAGAGACTGTCTACGACATAAAAAAATCCTCTTCTAAAGCCGAAACTGAAAAATCTGACATAAGAATCAGTATTCCTGAAAACAATATAGAAAAATTCAAGCAGGTTTTTCTTTATATCCTTGCAAAAGTCGGTGCAAAACCTAATGTGGGGCAAACTGTTCTTTACAAACTCTTCTATTTTATAGATTTCGATTACTATGAGCTTTATGAAAAACAGTTGATGGGGCTTTCTTATATAAAAAATACTTTTGGTCCGACCCCTGTTGATTTTGCAAAGCTGAGCAGGCAAATGATAAAAGACGGGCAGATTGAGGAAGTCAAAAGCAAATTCTACAACCACGAAATGACAAAATATTTCCCGCTCGTAAATCCAAACCTGGAGCTTCTTTCTGCTCAGGAACTTGAATTTATTGATTCAGCGCTGGAAAAATATTCCGGCAAAACTGCAACGGAACTTTCCGTTCTTTCGCATAAAGATATTCCGTGGATTGGCGCAAAAGACAGGGAAGTTCTTGATTACGAGTCAGTTTTCTATAGAACACCGGAAACTTCCGTGAGGGTATACGAAGAGGACGATGATTAAATATATTTGTCTTCCAGAATTTGAAAAGGATTTCAAGTCTCTTCAAAAACGCTACAGAACTCTAATCGAAGATTTTGAGACGTTCAAGAAATTTACTTTAGAAACTTTTTATGAAATGAATGTTCAATCTACGGCTTTTATTCCAGTCGAGAGATTCTGCGGAGAAAAATATATTGCGGATAAAGTTCGAAAATTCGCCTGCAAAAGCCTGCGAGGAAGAGGAAATCACTCTGGAATTCGAATAATATTCGTATGGCAGAAAGAAACCAAAACTGTAACGTTTATAGAGATTTATTTTAAAGGTGACAAATCCGAAGAAGACAGAGACCGACTTAAACTATTTGTAGACAGTTTGAAAAAAGAGTAAGAATTGAAACTGACTGTTTCGAGTATATGAAAAAGAATTGAATATGCTTTATCGTGAAACAAAAAAATGTTTCTCAAAACTACTATATTTTTGAATTAAAAATACGGTATATTATTTATATGGGAAAAATTATTGTTTTTGTTAATCAGAAGGGTGGCGTTGGTAAAACAACTTCAGCTATAAATATTGGTGCTTACATTGCAAAGGCTGGTAAAAAAGTTCTTCTTGTAGATTTTGACTCTCAGGGTAATATGTCTAGTGGTGTAGGGGCTTCTAAAGAAAAACCAACCATTTACGAACTTCTTGCAGAACAGTGTTCTTACGAACAGGCTGTTAAACATACTCCTGTAGAAAACCTCGACGCAATTACTGCGGACACTGATCTTTCTGGTGCTGCAATTGAACTTGTAGACCAGGACAACCGCGAATTTTTCTTAAAAAATGCACTTTCTCCATTAAAAGAAAAATACGATTTTATTCTTATTGACTGTCCTCCTTCTCTTGGAATTTTAACATTGAACGGTCTTGCTGCTGCAGATTCTGTAATTGTTCCTATGCAGTGTGAATATTTTGCACTCGAAGGAATTACCCTTCTTTTGCAGACTGTTAAAAAAGTTCAAAAATCAATAAACCCGGATCTCGTTATTGGTGGAATTTTCTTTACAATGTACGACAGCCGCACACGCCTTGCTCAGGACGTTGTCCGTCAGGTTCAGGCTTATTTTAAAGATGTTGTATTCAATACGATTATTCCACGCAACATTCGCCTTTCCGAAGCTCCTTCTCATGGTGTGCCAATCTGCCTTTATGATCCTTCCTGCGTTGGTGCAAAAAGTTACGAAAAACTCGCCGGGGAGGTGATTCGCCGTGGCTAAAAAGTTTGGTCTTGGAAACGGTCTGGATTCTCTTCTTGGTTCTTCAAAAGAAGAAAAATCCAGTTTTCAATCTTCTGGTAATGGTCAAAATAATTCTTCCGAAGTAAAAAAAGCAAATCTTCCTGCAGGAATTGAACAGGACGATTTTGGCAAACTTTGGATAAATCCAGAACTTTTGCGTCCTAATCCGTATCAGCCTCGTATTGAATTTGACGAAACACAGTTAAAAGAACTTGCAGATTCAATCAAAGAAAACGGCGTAATTCAACCAATTACAATCGAAGACGCCCGCGACGGAACTTTCTATATTATTGCCGGTGAACGCAGAACGCGCGCTTCCAGGCTTGCAGGCCTTTCTAAAGTTCCGGTTCAACTGTCGGCATTCAGCGACCAGAAAAAGCTTGAAGTTGCATTAATCGAAAATATTCAGCGTGCAGATTTAAATCCTGTTGAAGAAGCAAAAGCCTACTATAAACTTATGGAACTCGGCGGGCTCAAACAGGAAGAAGTTGCTCAGAAAGTTGGAAAAAACCGTGCAACCGTTGCCAATGCAATCCGCCTGTTAAAACTCCCGGAAGATATTCAAAAATCTCTCGTTAATGGCGAAATTACAGCAGGTCATGCGCGTGCCCTTCTTATGGTAAAAGATAAGATGAACATGCAGATTCTGTTTGGTAAAATCTTAGGGCAGGGACTTTCTGTTCATCAGTCAGAAGTAATGGCTGGCGAACTGAACAATCCACAGCCAAAAATGCCAAAGTCAGAAACTCCAGCTCCTGCCCGCGATCCAGACCTTATAGACGTAGAAACCCAGCTTATTCAAAAGCTTGGAACAAAGGTTCAGATTAAAGGTTCATACGAAAAAGGTTCAATCGAAATCTCATATTTCAGCAAAGACGACTTTAACCGCCTTTTTGACATAATTAACCGCTAAAATTATTTAACATTTTAACTGTTCAAAAACGTTGCCCAGACTTTTGTGCAGAACAAGTTCTGCCATTGAATCTGCCTGTGTTTCTGATTTATTTATCATTACAAGGTGACTGCCTTTAAAATAACGGATAAATCCTGCTGCCGGGTAAACTACGAGAGAAGTTCCGCCAATAATAAGCATGTCAGCCTGACTGATTGCGTTTATTGCGCCGTCTACAATACTGTCGTTTAAGCCTTCTTCATAAAGAACAACGTCTGGTTTTACAAGCCCGGAACACTCGGTGCAATGTGGCAGACCATCGCTTGAGTTTTTGCTTTCGAGAATAAAGTTTTCGTCATAGAATTTTCCGCATTTTGTGCAATAATTCCTTAATGTACTTCCGTGCAGTTCAAAAACTTTTTTACTTCCTGCTTTTTGATGCAGACCGTCAATATTTTGAGTTACAACAGCCGTCAGTTTGCCGTGGGCTTCGAGTTCTGCAAGTTTTAAGTGAGTAATATTTGGTTTTGCGTCTTTTATAATCAGTTTTTCGCGATAAAATCTGTAAAATTCCTTTGGGTTTGCATCAAAAAAACTGCGCGAAATTATAGTTTCCGGCGGATACTTCCATTGCTGTCTGTAAAGTCCGTCCTGGCTTCTAAAATCCGGAATTCCGCTTTCTGTGCTTACTCCAGCGCCTCCAAAAAACACAATTTTTGAACTTTCGTCTATCATTTTTTGTAATTGTTCAATCTGCGCGTCCATTTTCTACCTCTTTTTTTCAATTATATAGCTTTAATTCTTTTTTTTCGATTTTTTAGCAGCACAATTAGCAGTCTCGATTTTTTTCTACTTTGTTAAAAAAAACTCAAAATTCTCCAAATAAAGTATTGTTTTTCGTGCAATATGCCGATGCTTGTAAGTAGAAAGCTGTAAGTTTTTTTATATTTACATTTATTAACAATCTGTTATAAAATTAGTCAATAAAAATTACAGGGGAAGAGCATGAAAAAAGTTGGATTGAGCGCCTTAGTTTTACTTTTTGGAGTTTTTGCAGCATTTGCTCATGGAAAACATGATGTTGAAGAACGTGATGTTTCTCAGATGGACAGCTGGCAGGAAGAATTCGACATTAGTAAAAAGAAAGAAGGTAAGTATAATGCCATGGTTACCGTCCAGGACAAGGGTGGTAACGAAACTGTAGGCGGACCTTATAATATTTTTATCGATCCTGATTCAGATTATACGATTTCCAGTATTACAAACCCAATAAAAAATATGCGTGTACCAGGTAACCTTAACATTGTAGGTACATGTATCGACGATGACGGTGTTGACGAAGTCTGGCTCATTCTTGACGGTGGCGAGCCAATAAAAGCCAATGGCCGTGAATTCTGGTCATATTATCTTGATACAACAAATCTTGCAGAAGGTCCTCATACAATTGAAGTTTACGGAATCGACATAAATGGACTTTCTTCTGCAAACAAACCAACAAAAAAAGACAAAGTAACCTGGAACCTTGACCGCCGTCTCCCTGTAACTCAGGTTACAAACATGGAACTTGGAACCCTTGTTTCTGGCAAAATCACTTTAAAAGGAACTGTAAGCGACGGTAATGGCATTAAACGACTTGAATATTCCCTTGACGGACGCAAAACTTTCCACGAAATAAAAATTAAAAACGATAAAAAAAGCGGAATCTGCAATTTTGAACTTCCTGTAAACACAAAAGAAAGTGCAGACGGTGCTGCAGTCTGCTGGTTTAAATCAACAGATAAAATGGGCTCTGTTGGTTATGATTCTTTTCTGTACTTTATTGACAATACAAAACCTGACGTAAAAATTGTTTCTCCTGCCGTTAACGAAGTTGTAAACGGTCGTTTTGGAGTTGCAGGTTTTGCAAAAGATAAAATTGGAATCCAGAAACTTACCTGGACTTGTGGCGAAGAATCTGGCGAATTTGAACTTACTCCAGGTAACCCGTTCTGGTACAAAGAAATTGACACAATCGGAATGAACGTTAAAAAAATCGATTTTTCTGTTACAGCTTTGGACACTGCCGGGAACTCTGTAACTGTAAAACGTTCAATTCCATTGGATCAGGAAAGCGACAAACCTGTTGTTACAATTGAATCTCCTGTAAACGGTGGTACAGTAGAAAGTCTTGCAGGTGCTGTATTCTTACGTGGAATTGCAGCCGACGACGACGGAGTTGCTTCTATTGAATACAAACTTGATGACAAAGAAACTCAAACTATAGAAACTCACGGTGTTTTTTATGCTCCTTTAACTCAGGAAGAAGGACTTTCTGGCGGAGTTCACAAAGTAACTGTAACAGCAATTGATAAATATGGAGTTCGCGGAAACTCTGTAACTTCAACATTTACAGCTATGGGAGAGGCTCCTGCATATTCAGACGGAAAAATAAATTCTTCTATAGGAACATTTGACGCATTTACTGGCGTTAGCGTTCACCCTGAATCAGAGCCAAAGTACGAAACAACAGTTACAAGCGACTGCGGACTTTCTTTAATCAGCTGGCAGTTAAACTGGGGCACAAACGGAAGTAAAACTGGCGAAGTTGCTTTAAATTCAAAAGGAAAAAATTCTTTAACTTCGGTTCCTGTAAGTATTCCGCTTAGTGGCAGCGACATTGCTTACGGTTCTGTTTATTTAACAATTTCTGCAACCGATATTTACAACCGCACAACAATAAAAAAAGAACTTTTAAAAGTTTTAGACCTTACTCAAATAAATGTTGACTCTCCTCTCGTTGTTTTTGACGACAGCCGCGTAAGCGAAAACGGAGACATTATAAACGACCTGGAACATCCTGTTTCCGGATATTTTGCAGGCGGAAAAATTAAAAATGCTTCTTTAGTTCCTTCAACTCCTTTTGCAACCTTAGAATTTAACGAGCACACAATAACGCTCAACGCAACTGAAGCCCTTGGAACTTCTGCAGAAGTAAAAGTTCGTGTAACTTCACAGGATAATATTGTTTACGAAAGTTCACCTTTAATTTTCCATTCGGATTCTCCTGCTCCTGTTGTTTCTCTTGAACAGACAGAACAGAACCTGGCAGAAGATGAAGCTGAAAAAATAAAAATCAGTGGCGAAGCTGTTTCTCAAACTCCGCTCAATTCTTTAATGTACAGAATTATTACTGTACCAGCTGTGTTTGACTTAAAAACTCCAGCACTTGTAACTGGCGCTGCTTCCGCAGAATTTGGTGAATATATTCAGCTTGATGCAAAACCTGGAAAATTTGAATTTGAAATTGGTCCTTCAACTTTAAAAGACGGAATTTCTGTAATTGAAGTTGTTGCTGACAACGGAAAACAAAAAGGCGGTTGTGTAATTGTAAGAAAACTTCCAGAAATTCCAGCATCAACAACAGACGGCAAAAAAGTTCCTGCTCCAAAGGCTGTTTATTCCTGGATTGACGGCATTGATGTTTACTGTGTAATTACTCAACAGAACTTAAAAGAAAGCTTTAGCCGCGTATTCTTAAGAGAAGAAATGGCTGCTGGTTCTCCAGAGCTTTCTATAAAAGATGAATCAGGAAAAATTCTTTCTAAATACACAACAAAAAAAGAAGGAAACACAAAAGTATTCATTAGCAGTGTTGACGGAGTTCCTTATGCAAGCGGAATGAATGTTGTTCTTGCCCGCGGAAATTCCGGCAAAACATTGACTGCAGAAATCGTTTCGGATTTTGCTGTAACCGGCGTAAACTGGACAATTTCTGGCGAAAAAACTCCAGGTGGAGACGAAAAACAGTCTGGCAAGGTTGATCCAAAATCTATAAAACAGATTGATTCAACTCATTATCAGGCAGAAATTCCTTTGAATAATCTTCCGAGCCGTCTTACAACTGTAACTGTTACGGCAGAAACTTCAAACGCAAGTGCTTCTTACAAAGGAACAATTGCAGTTATCCGCGAACGCGACAGCGAACTTATCGATAATTCAAAACGCATTTATTGGGCTGCGGACGCAAATGTAACTTACGATATTGTAAATGAACGCTACGTTCTTAAAACAGGCGAAAAACTTGGTTCTTTTGCAAATGTAATGGGACCGGTAAAAGCTTCGCTTGGAACATCACAGAACGGTTTAAGCGTTACTGCTGACGGAAATTTCGTTTACGTTGTTGCAGACAAAGAAGGAATTTATAAAAACGTTTCTGTAAAAGTTACAGACAGTCAGGGAATAAGCTATACGTCTTCGGCAGTTGATATTCTTGTTGATGACAGTCTTCCTTTAGTAGAAATTACAGAACCAGCTGTACAAAAATGGGTAAAAAAGACACTTACACTTTCTGTAAAAGCAGGTGACACAAATGGAATCAGTTCTGTTGAATATTCTCTTGATAAAGGGGAAAGCTGGAATACTTTAAAATCCAGCGGAAACGGAATTTATACAACAACAGCAAATGTAGAAACCTTTAGCGACGGACTTTTGCCGGTTGATGTTCGTGTAACAGACATTGCAGGAAGAGAAAATTTTGCACAGACGGCAGTTCAGATTGATACAGTTCCTCCGGAAGTTCAGGTTGTTGTTCCTGGCGAAGGAGACATTGTAAACGGCGAAAATCTTATTGCATTTATTGTAAAAGATGACGGATATTTTGAACGCGCTGAATATATTCCTCCAAAAACAGGAAACGTTACTCCTGCTCCAGTTGAAGTTCCAGTTGGACCAATGGTTGTAACTCACGTTGGTACAGCAGACAAACCAATTAACGATTTAATGGTATTCAATTTTTATGATGAAAACGGAAATGTAGAAACTGTCCGCAGATGGGATTTTATTATTGACCAGAAGTCAGATCTCCCGATTGCAGAAGTTCACGTGCCGGAAGAAGATGCTGTAATTACGACAGATTTTAATATTTCTGGAATCGTTGTTGATGATGACGGTCCGTCTAAGGTTTATTACAAAATTGACAACGGCGAATACAGACTTTTTACAGGCGATCAGGAATACAGCACAAGTTTTAAAGAAAGAATTGAACTTTCAAAAATGACAGACAACGAACACTCTGTAACAGTTTACGCAGAAGATTTAAACGGCGTAAAAGGTCCTGAGTTTGTTCGCAATTTTAAGATTTCTCTTGAAGAACCAAAGGGCGCAGTTTTAACTCCAGAGATTGATACTACAGTTCGTGGCTGGGCAAAGATTACTGGAAAAGCAACAGACAAAAACGGCATTAGCAAGGTTTTAGTTTCTGTTGATAACGGTAACTCTTATAACGAAGCTGTTGGAAACTATAGCCACGAAAAAGAAGAATGTGACTGGTCTTACGAGTTTGACACACGCATTATTGAAGACGGAACTCATGTTGTATTCTTTAAAGTTGTAGACTGGTTTGGAATTGAAGGTCTTTATTCATCTTTGATAAACATTGATAATACTGCGCCAAAAATCAATCTTGAGCTTCCGCTTGATGATTCCCGCACAACAAAGATGCTTTTCTTCTCTGGACAGACAACAGACAATATCGGGCTTAAAAACCTTTATATTACAATCCGTTCTCTGGAAGGAAAAAGCGTAAATCCAAAACTTGCAAGAATAAATCTTACTCCGGGCGAAATTATTACAGAATCAATTGATTTGTCTTCGCTTGATAACGGATTCTACAATGTTGAACTTACTGGAACAGATGCTGCAGACAATATTACGAGAGTTTCGCGCAATGTTCAGTTGAATAAAGCCGCTGCAATGGCAAAAGTTGATCTTTTGTATCCGTTGAATGGAGAAAATGTACGCGGTGTATTTAATATTTATGGAACAGCAGTCAGCGAAATCCGCATAGAAAGCTTAGACCTTCTTATTGACGGAAACAATGTTGCACGCACAACTATGAGCGAAAGCGGATACTTTAAGTTTAAGCTTGAACCGGAACTTATTACCGACGGAACTCATAAAGTGCAGGTAAGGGCTAACCTTGCAAATGTAAGCGTAATTATGTCAAACGAACAGACGCTTAATTACACGGCAGTTGGTCC
The DNA here is from genome assembly GCA_963659855.1 of Parabacteroides distasonis. GTDB lineage: Bacteria > Spirochaetota > Spirochaetia > Treponematales > Treponemataceae > Treponema_D. The sequence continues at coordinate 14,103 of CAVKVK010000025.1, forward strand.
ATGGGTAACAATCGACAACTTTACTTACGGCGACTTTGCAATTGACCGTCCATATATCGAAGGTGATGCAGGCTACGCAATTGCGGCAGATGAACTTATTGCTGCAAAAGCAAAAGGTGCTTCTAAAGAAATAAAAGATGCAGTTGCTGCAAAATCTGTAGAAAAGGTTGAACTTTCATTTAATAACGGTAAATCGTTCCAGACAGTTTCTAAATCTGGAAAGTGGCACTACCGTATCGAAAATGAAGATATTGAAGAAGGTTATCACTTTATTCTTGTACGCGCTTCTATGAAAAACGGCGAAATTGCAGTTACAAGAACGATTGTTCAGGTTGATAAGACAAAACCTAGTGTAAGACTTATTAGCCCTGGAGAAGGTGGACATTTTAACCAGAGCATAGAATTTAGTGGTCTTGCACATGACGATGTTGCACTTAAGAGTGTTTCTCTTGCACTGCGTAAGGGCGATAAATCAAGTTACGAAGTTCCTTCGTTTATTCAGGGATTGTATTTTGACTGGCACTTCTGGGGTGCAACCCTGTTTGACCTTGGCGTTGGACTTTCGTTCTTTGATGATACAGTTCGTTTGCAGGCACAGTGGGGACAGTTTACACAGACTCAGCGTAATATGTTCACTGATTCTGATATGCGCTACGGTGGCGACAGCGTATTTGGAGCAAAGATTCTTGCGAACGTTGCACATATTCCGTTTATGTATTTCTTTGGCCGCGATTTTGAGTGGCTTTCTGCAAATGTAACGGTTGGTGCAAACTTTAGCCGCTTTAATCAGGGACAGTCTGGTAAAGCTCAGGTTCTTTCGGCAGTTCTTGCTCAGGTTGAATTCCCGCGTGTTACTTTTGCAAAACAGAAAATGTTCAGGACATTCTCTATTTATACAGAAGGACAGATGTGGTTTATTCCAACTGATGTAAGTTCTGCCTCAATCGAAAACTTAGTTCCGCAGATTTCTGTCGGCTTACGTATGAATGTATTCTAATCAAACACTTTCAGAGCGTTAGGGATAGTAGTGGCGCCGAAAGGCGGAACCACGGATAGCCCGCCCCGAGCGAATGCGAGGGAAACGCCCTTAAAAATAAAAAAAATAAAAGCCCATTACCCCCCCTGTATAAATGTATGGTGGGGTGTAAAGAGGAGTTCTGGAGTCTTTTATGAAAAGAGTTTTTAAAAAAGTTTTTTGTACAATGTCTGTAATTGCAGGTGTAATGCTTACTTCTACCTGTAATAATGTTGGTCTTGGAGAATCTGTTGACACACAGCCACCGAAACTTTCAATTACTTATCCTGAACAGAACGTAATTATACGAGACTCTTTTATTCTTGCAGGAACATGTAGCGACGAAACTTCTGTAAAAAGCGTAACCGTTACTGTAAAGAATACTGACACTGGAACAACTTACATAGAAAACAAAGAAGCAACAATTTCTTCTGATAATAAATCATGGCAGATTACCCTTAACAATGCTGAACCTGCCGACGACGAAAAGACAGAAGCAGAAAAAAACAAAACTTATTACGCCGGCTGGGAACTTCCTGACGGTAAATATTCTGTTACTGTTGTTGCAACTGATAAATCCGGAAAAACTTCGGATTCAAGTTCTTTAAGTTTTGATATTGATAACACAGCGCCGGTTTTTGTAATTTCTAATCCTGGTGTTGTAAAAAACGGTTCAAGCAAGGCTTCGGCTTATGGTTCAATATTTACGATTGAAGGTTCAATTGCAGAACTTCATTCTGTAAGTTCAATGGATGTAACAATCTACGATTCTAACGGAACTGTTGTTTCTAAAGAAAACTACGATGGCGAAGAAATAGAAGCTTTCCGCGAAACAGATGTAGAAACAAAAGGTTCAACGAATATTACGATTGCACAGTCTGCTTCAACTGATGATACACTTAAAACCAGATATTCAGAGATTTATAGCAATAATGAAGGAACTGTTTACTACACCTGTAAGATTGTTTTAACTGACGATGCACAGGTTTACAAAACTCCGGATTCAACTACGGATGCAAGATCTGCTGCTGAACAAAAGACAGATTCTACAGGAAATTCAACTGCAAATGTTTATTTGAATGATGATATTTATTCTTCTCTTTTGAGCCAGAAACTCGAAAACAGTGCAAAACTAAAAGTTTCTGACTTAATGAACATTCTTAACGGTTCTTCAACTCTTGATTCTTCAACAATAGAAAACGCTTCTTCAATTTTGAGCTCTAATGTAAAAGATACGAGCGCAGACGACAATTCAAAACTTTATTTTTCGTTAAATCCAGAAGCAAACCCGACTTATAATGTTATTGGTTATACTTACGATTTTACGGATTCTTCAAACCTTACTCAGGCTTCGAGCGGACAGACTGTTTCGGTTTCTGTTTCTTCTGGCCTTGACGGAACTTTAATTGACCTTGACGGAACTTCTGCAAAAGATTACACGGACACCGTAAAGGTCTGGATGCGTGAATACGAAGAAAGTCCTTCTGAAACTGAGCTTTCTGAAGCAATTGGTAAACTTGTAGAAGCTGTAGGTTATGAAGAAGATGAACAATTTGATAAAGGAACTACAGACAACTTTATTGAATATGCAAATGCAACTGAGGAAAATCCTGTAACAACTTTTGAAGACTTTAAACTTATTTACGATTACGGACAGCATGACACAGATACTGACGAAAGTTCAGTTTCTTCTAAAACTTTTGGAATTACGCTGCCGGAAAATTCAATTTCTTTAAATAAATTTTATATCCTTGTTGTAACTGGTGCTGACGTTGACGATGTTGTTTTTAGCCAGAGTTCAATTTACGGATTTTTAGGAAACGAGGCTGGAGTTGCACCGACATTAAAAATTACTTCGCCTTCTAATTCAGAATTAAAGAATTCCAGTGAATTTGCTTTTGAAGGAAGTGCAACCCTTACAAGCGGTTCACTTTTTGTAAATTCTCTTGAAGTAACTCTTACAGTTACAGATCAAAGTTCTGACAAAACTGTTGGAACTGCCACACGAAAAATAACGCGCAGCGCAAAGGCTGAAGAATGGTCAACAACAGACGCATTTACCTGCGACACAACCGGTAACTGGACATTTGACATTACAAAACTTTCTGAATACGAAAAAATTAAGGCAGAAGAATCCAGCGGAAAAAATTATCTTTATACGCTTGAACTTACAGGAAAATCTTCTTCTGGCCACGAAGACACAAAAAGTTCGATGGTTCAGGTTGACTCAATTCTTCCAGAACTAGAAATTTCTTCTATCACGCCGACGGTTGACGGAAGCGAGTACAATTCTTCTTCAAATACATATGTCAACGGCACAATCACGGTAAAAGGAACGGTAGAAGAGACAAACCTTGAAAGCGTTTCTATGCAGATTTTTGTCGGCGGAAGCGCAGTTTCTTACTGGACAGACGACGACGGAAACGCAACCGACACGCTCAATCTTGGAAAAGTTTATTCATTTACCAGGTCAATCGACACAACAAAGCTTACAGACGCAAAATCTCTTGATGTAAGAGTTACGGCAACTGACAAAGTAGGAAACTCAAAGACATATTCTTCTTTGAGCGACAGTTCTTCTTATAATAAACTTGTAATTTTGCAGGAAACAGACAAGCCTGTAATTACGCTGAACAACGCAAGCAACTCAAGCGACTTTACAACTGACTCATCTAAAATAAACGCAGAAAACGGAAACCTGTTCGGGACAATTTCGAACAACAAGATTTCTGTTTCTGTTTCGGACGACGACCTTGTAAAAAGCGTAAAAATGATAGTTTATGAGGCAGATGGAACAAGTCAAGTTGACTCAACAACAAAAGACGATATTGGAAAATCAACTTACAGCAATTCATTCCTGCTTCCTTCTGACGAAGGCGTTTATGTTGTTGAAATTATTGCAACAGACGATGTCTTGTCCACAGAACTTTCTGGAAGAACTCCAGTGTCTTCAACTACAGGCAAATTCTATATTGCTGTTTCTGCCGGAGCACCGGCAATTAGTGTTGATACGGTAAACAAATATCAGACTTCAAAACCAGCAATTACAGGAACAGTTGGAAGCTCTGCAACTTCTGTGACTGCGACATTTATAGATGTTTCTACAGAAAAAGAACTGGAAACTCAACCGGCAACTGTACAAATTACTAAAACGGGAACTACATGGAGTTCAACTCTAAGTACAGAACTTTCTGACGACAGTTATAAGATTCTCTTTACTGCAAAAGACGCGTATGGACAGTCTTCCTCAAGTACAGCAAGTTTTACAGTAGATAAAGAAGCTCCAGCACTTACTGTTACACAGTACGGGGCAAAGCAGTTCTCTAGTGGACTTTTGGAAACTACAACTTTCTATACAAATGCTTCAACTGTAAACACTGTAAAAGGAAGTGCCAGCGACGCAGCCAGCAAAGTTGCAGGCGTGTTCTACTATGTTGGAGAAATTCCAAGTGGAAAAGAATTCCCTTCTACAGAAAACGGCTGGTATTCTGCAAATCTTGGAGCTTCTGACAGTGCAGAAACTTCCTGGACTTTGAGCCTTTCTGAACTTAGTGCTCTTACAGAAAATTCTACTTATGCAGTACATATAAAGGCAACTGACAATGCCGGTAACGCAAGCGCAGATAACACTTATGTGAATCTTTTAATTGATTCAACAGCGCCAGCTACAACTTTGACTGGAACTTCTCTTTTTGACTCAGACGGAAGCTCTGTTTCAACACTCAGCACAAGCGAAACTTATTACGCAAAAGAAAGTTTTAGCCTTGGTGGAACAATAACAGAAGAAAAGCTTGATTCTATAAAAATAAATGGAACTGCTGTTACTCCGACAGCCAATGCTTGGACATATTCACCTTCTATAACAGCCGATGGAACTTACACATACAAAATTGTGCTTACAGACAAGGCTTTAAACCAGACTGAATACAGTTTGATTGTAGTTCGCGACACAACAGCTCCTTCTCTTGCTGTAACAAGTCCTGTTGCAGCAAGCAATACAAAAACAGGAAGTCTTACTCTCGAAGGAAACGTCAGCGACACAGGAAGTGGAATAAAACAGATTTCTTATGTAATTAAAGATGCTGCAAATTCTGAAAATGCAGATATTACAGGCTCAAAAGCAATTTCTACATCTGGCAACTGGACAATAGAAAACGTTGCAATTAAAAACGAAGGAACTTACACACTTACAGTAACTGCCAGAGATGTTCTTGGTAATGAAAAATCTTCTAATGAAATTACATTCTATTACGACAATACCGCTCCAACTGTAGCTGCTACAATTTTAGACGCTGCACAAGAAATAGGTGACTACAAAGTTTACAATTCAACTACATTTAATGTAAAAGTTGAATCTACTGACGCGGTTTCTGGAGTTGCGAGCGTTGTTGCAAATTCTACTACGACACTTGTAAAGAATGAAGACGGCTATTATACAGGAAAAGTTATTGCAAGTTTGAATGACGAAGGAAAAACTTCTATCAGCATTGTTGCAAGCGATAAATTTGGAAACTCAAACACAACGACAATCAGCAACTTAATGGTAGACGTTACTCCGCCAGCACTTGCTATTACTAACTATCCTGAAAACTCAACAAACTTACAATTCACTTTGTCTGGAACAGTTAGTGACAATCTTGCAGTTGAAAGCGTTGTCGTGACAGACTCGCTTGACGCCTCAAAATCATATACAGCGACTGTTGCTGACGGCACCTGGTCGGTTACGCTTACTCCTTCCTCTACAGCAAGCGGAGACAATGAGACAATTGACGGCTCGCACACCTACACCGTCAAGGCGACGGACAAGGTCGGAAACTCATCGAGCGCGTCATGCAAGGTGACGACGGACACGGCAGCGCCTTACTGGTACACGGGCAACAAACAAGGTACTGAGCCTTACATAAGCACAAAGGCAAGCTCAAGCAAAATTACAATGGACAGTGTTGAATACAGCCTGTACAGCTCAACCTCAGTGACAATTGCCGCGAAGGCGAAGGACGCGACAACCAGTGTCGAAGCCCTCCTGTATAATCTGAACGACAGCCAGAAAAGCGGCACATCTGATCTTGAATGGACGGAAGCGGAGAACAGCAGCATTGCAGTCGAGAGCCTGGTCCAGGGCCTGAACACAATAAAGATAAAGGCTGTTGACGAGGCCGGAAACGAGACTTCTTATGTGGCGCTCTCGTTCTTCGTGGACTCCCTTGCTCCAGCCGAGCCAACATTAAAATCTGTGGGAGACGACACAGACGATTCTTCCATGAGCGACTTTGCCTCACAGAACAAGCAGAAGCTTGTGAACGGAAAGTCCGACCTTTCATTCACAGTAGCCGTTGCTGACGACACTTCCAAAGGAGACAGCACTTACAGCGGAATCGCCTCTGTAGAGCTCACAAAAATCGGAAACTCAGAAAGATCAATCGCTGGAACTTTTGTTTCTACGGACGACGGAACAGCTGTTTATTCAATTACTATTCCTGCTGACAAATTAGCTAGCGGCTCTGCGACCGTGACTGTTAAAGACAAGGCCGGAAACTCAACAAACCTTGGAATGTTCAATCTGGTTCTGGACAACAAAGCGCCGACAGTTACATTGTCGGCACCGACGGATGCTGACAGTTCAACTGCAGACGTTCGCGACGTAAACAAGACAATTTCTTTAACAGGAAACGCAACCGACAACCAGACTACAGACAGTTTTGCAGTTAGCCTTGAATACAGCACAGATAATACAACCTGGACAACGCTCACAACAGACAATGCAGGAAGCGACTACAAAGTTGAATGGGATTCTGGAATTAGCGCAACTGGAATTGACACAACTAACTTTACTGATAAATCAACAATTTATATTCGTGCGGCAGCAACTGACGAAGCTCAAAATACAGGCTATTCGGAAGCTTTAACACTTTATGTAAACCAGGATTCTGACCGTCCGGTTGTAAAAATTGACAATCTTACAAAACTTTCTGACGGAACATTTATCCTTAAATATGGAAAAGACGCTCAGGTAACAGGAACTGTTTCTGATGATGATTCAACTACAGGCTCGGCCGTTGCATATTTTGCAATTGCAGAAGAAGCAATCGTTGGAATGTCTGGCGAAAACTTTGTGAATGCAAGCAACGTAACTGTAACAAATCTTGCAGAATTTACTGCTTCTTCAGGAGACTTTACATTTACACCAAGCGACAAGGAAGACGGAACAAAGACATTCTACATCTACATAAAGGACAACGGAGGAAGCGAGTTCTACACGCCCGCCACGACAGGAACGGACTCTGACGGAACCACATATCTTGCAAATCCGAAACTTTATCTTAAGACAGAGCAGCTTAGCGATTCTGTTTGTGTAAAAGAATTTACTTATAACTCAGATTCTACTTCTCCAAAGGTAAACAATGTTGAAGGAAAAATTTCTGCTTCAGCAACGGAAAGATCTTCATACAGCGGAATTTCTGTAAGTTTTGTTGCCGGAGGCGACGAGAACGTTCTGAATCTTAGAGTTACAGCAAGCGATGCAAACGGAATTGCAGGACTTTTGCTTGATATTACTGATTCTTCTAAAAACACACTCTTTAAGCGTGCAACAGCTAGTGAAATTGCAGAAAATTCAATTGAATCTTCAACAACGGAAAGCGATGGAAACTTTACTAAGGAAAATTCTACAATAACGTCTGCTACAAAGTATTATGTAAATTCTTCTGACACTAAGGAAAATTCAACAGACGGAACAATTTACACTTGGGAGCTTGCATCTGCAATTGACCTTTCAGGCGTTGACACTGATTCTCTTACAATCACTGTAACTGCTTACGACAATTCAGGACTTACAGGAAACGGCTCATACACGTTCATGGTTGACAACTCAGGACCTTCCGTAAACATGACAAGCCCAGGCTCTTCAACAATTGTTTCTGGCTCTTCTATAAATGTTACTGGAACAGCAACAGAAATCGGCTCAAGCACTGTAGACTCAATTCAATGGCTTATTCCAACAACTACACAGAAAGGCCTTAACGATTCTGCTCTTAACGAGCTTACCTGGCAGGGAGAACTCAGTTCAACTTCAACTGCAAGCGCCTGGACATTTGTGTTCAACGGAACAAGCAACGCCCTTTTAAGCAACTTTACAAAAGACACAACATACGCAAGCCCGGACGACGACGGCGTCTACACTCTGCCAATTTACTTTAAGGCGACAGACGCGCTCGGAAACTACACAATCTGCCGCGATTATTCAATCAGATACAATCCAGACGCAGACCGCCCGGTAACTCAGATTACCTACCCGGATTCTTCAATTTTGACTTCTGACGGTTACGCAATCCTTGGCGGAAAAATCCGTGTTACAGGAACTGTAGAAATTCCTTCCGGCGACAGCACAGCTTATCAGGTTTATTTGCAGGTTTCTGATAATGACGGCGACTTTGACACCGACGATAAGACAACCGCGTCTAACACTTACGGCTTTACCGTACTTAATGCGGAAGCCCTTCAAACTGCATGGCAGAAAGATTGTGGAAGCAGCTCAGATCTTAATTTCTCAAATGAATCTTCTACTAACACAACAAAGAAAGAAGAATGGTGGGGAATTCCTGCAACGCTCTACAGTTCAAAAACATCCTGGTACATCGTAATCAACAACGATGACAAAATGAATGCTACATCAGGAACAAACAACGTAAAAATCCGCGTCTGCGCTGTTGGTGCAAACGGCAAAGTAGGACTCTGGTCTGACGCTTACTCAATCCACATTGACAGCCAGGTTCCGCGCTATTCTGATTCTCCGCTTTTGTACCAGTACTCAAGCGATCTTTCTAGCGGAGAAAACTTCTATAGTGCAACTCCTTCTTCTGCCCAGTCTTATTCTTCCGGCGTTTACTTAAAAGGACAGTGGTATCTTTGCACAAGCGTAACAGACGAAACATCTGTAAAAATCAACAGCGTTTATCTAGGCTCAACACTTCTTTCATCTGGAACAGATTACTTTGTCTATCCGTCTGGCGCAGACAACAGCAGCGGAAATGCTTCTGGTTCAACACTAACATCAGACAGCAGATATATCGCTTATGTCTACATAAAAATTGACAAAGAAAAAACTTCAACGCAAAGCTACACGATAACAGCGGAAGATTCTGACGCAAACGGAAGCAACACTTCAACTGCGACATTCGAGGTGAACGCGGACAACGTAGCTCCTACATTCTCTCTTAACTCCAGCGGAAAGCCGGTAATCACGGACGGCAATGATTCTGAAATCTCAATGACAAAGCTGAAGAATTCTGACCATGTTGTAACATTCGGCTCAACAGCGACAGACACAGGCTCTGGATTTGAGAGAATCGCGTTCTATTTTGCGCGCACTGCTGACGGAAAAACGACAGTCGAGCTTCCAATTCCTTTAAAAGACGGTTCTTCTTGGCAGAACTCTTCTTCTGCGGCTTATGTCGGAGAAATCACTTCATCAGGCAGCTTGCAGACCGACAAGGATTTGACAGATTCAGTTGATACAAGCTACAGCGACAACGCTCTCTACGGAGTAACGCTTTCAGGAACTTCAAGTGTAGATTCTTCTGCAAACACAACAACCTTTACGGCAAGTTCTAGTATTTCGGATTATAAGTTTATCCGCGCCGGAGGAATCATAAAGCTTTCGGGCATTTACTACACGATTTCAGGCGTGAGCGGAAACGCAATCACTGTTGACGGCTCTGTTTCAACGCTCCCGGCAACAGCATTTGCTCCTGCCGCATTGATTGTAGACAACACATCTTCTGAAGTGCCTGGCACATGGTCGAGCGGATTTAAAATCAGCGGAGACGACGGCGACGGAATTATTGAGTCCGTTAAAAAGAGCGGCGTAACATGGACATGGGACGTTTCTGTCTACCTTGACGAGCTTGACGACGGTCCTGTAACCCTCGTTACAATGGCATTTGACAAAGCTGGAAACGTTCGCACTCTCGAAACTCCTGTGATGATTGCAAACAACACTCCTCGCCTTGCCAAAGTCTACCTTGCAACAGACTTGAACGGCGACGGAAAATTCACAGACAACGAGCTTGGCACAAGCACAATGGCAGACACAAATGAGACTCAAAAGTTCTACAGCGCGCTTACAAACGGAACAAGCGGACGCGTCCAGGAAATTTTGACGATTGAAAATGAAAGCGGCTCAGGCGTTACAGGAATCACAATGCGAAACGACCTTGGCCTTTCCTTTGAATTTGTAAGCGGATACGAAGGCTACGGAAGCGGAAACGGAACTCTGTCTTATAAGCTTGCAGTTGGAAACTCTGCCCTGACAGAAGCGACAAGCGGAACAGACGGAACTCTCGAAACTGCAACTTCTTCAACCTACGACGCTACAGAAAGCACAACGACAGCCAGCATTGTAAGCAGCGGTTTGACTGGATTTAAGATTCCAACTACAAAATTCAACTACGGCTCAAACACAAGCGGATTTGACTACAGCGAATGGGCTTCGTCAAATGTCACAGATGGAAAAGACAACAACGCGATAAACTACATCGGCGTAACTTTGTGGGACTCAACAAAAGGCACCACTGCCGGAACAGGCGACACAGTTGATTCAGACGGAAACATTACAGCGTTCGGCTCTCAGTGGACTGTTGTGAACATTCCTTTGTACATTGACCTTGTTGACGATCAGTTCCCGGTTCCTTCAATCGATGACCCGACTGCTGTCTCTTCTAAAGGACACGTTGACTTGAGCAGCACTTTGCCAGGCGCAAACTTTACTTCTACAAGTAGCGGCGAGTACGATACAGACACAAAAATTTCAGGAACTGTAGTCTTTACAGGAACTGTAACTGACGAAAAGCGCGTTGACAGCATTTATCTTACAACAAGCAGCAAGTTCAGCAGCACGGCGGTTTCTTCTGTAAAGGTTGCTTCTTACAACAGCTCAACTGGCTCATTCAGTTTGTCAGAGCTTGCAACTGGCTTGACATTTGCAATTACAAGCAACGAGTTCAGCACAGAAAGCGGCCACACAGTAGGCTGGAGCCTGACCGTTGGCACAAGTGCAGTAGAAGGCGTTGCCGCAGCAGACGTAGTGTTTACAGTTGCAGCGAGCGACGGAACAAACACAAATGTGGCAAATGCAACGGTTGAACCAGCACAATACCAGGCAGACATTGTGCCGTATATCACAGAAATCGTGAGAAGCGCAACATCAAAGAGCAACAAGACAATGAACCGCTCAACTTACGGCGAATATCCGGTTGCAGTGGGCGACACGCTAAAAGTGAACGGCTGGAACTTTGGAACTTCGCCTGTGGTAAATGTTGGAACGAAATCTGCGACTGCCTCAAATGCAGACGGAACTTCATTCACGATTAGAGCGCCAGAAAATTCCGGCGAGCTTACCGTAACAGTAAACAGCATTGTCTCTTTGAACCACAAGAACAACAACGCCACAGAAACAAACCTCGATGCAGATGGCAAGTTTGACAACAGATATATCCGCGTCTGGGATGTGGGACATTATTTCTCTAATTCCGATGGAGGAAACGAGCCTACTATGGCGACGGACTATAGTGGCAATCTTTTCTCAACATGGACTTTGATGGGAACAGGCTCTGTGCAAATGCAACGTGGGCTTTCTACTGTAAATCATCCAATTTATATAGGATATGACCAGCCAGACAAAGAGACAGCACTTGCTGTAGATAAGAGTAAAGAAAATGGCGATATAAGCGTTTTGTTCTATCCTGCAAATGTAGGAAGTTCTGGAACTCCTGATAGCACCTGCTATGCAGATGCAAGAACTGTTGGAGGTGTATGGGGATTGAATTTGAAGAATGATTTTTCTAGTTCATCTAACTATGCGTATACTGTAAGCGGTAACAAAAAATATCTTTCAATTGTGGGAAACCCTTATTACATGCTTGACTCAAAAATCAATACATCTGGCTATCAGCTTGCAAGCGGTTCTATGAGACGAGAAGTGAGCCAATTCCAGAATGGTCATACTGTTCGCTATGGAGATAATATGCATTATGTATATTATGATTCATATAACAAATCTCTTCGATATACATTCCAAAAGGGAGGCTATAAGATTTCTTCAAAGACTCCTCTTACTGAAACAGCAACATATTCATTGTCTACAACTAGTACTGAAACAGCAGATCGTAAAGATATTGTTGGCTGGATTTTGATTGATGGAAAGTCAGACGAACAGGATAGAATTCATCACTGGACAGGTAATGACCTTGAAAATATCTGGTCAGATAATGACGGCGGTGTAAACAAGTTTTCATCTTACAGTGGAAGCTTAGGCTCTACTGGAAAAAGCGTTTATATTAATTACAACTGTAGTGGAGCAAAAGCACTTGCGTTGGCTTATACAGATGAATCTGGCGTTTATAAAGTTGATCTCCATACTGTCTCAAGTATTTCAAATGATGGAAAGACTCTGTTTTGGACAGATCATGAATTCCCAAAAAACAGCAGCGGTAGTTATTATACGCCGACAGGTCTCTGCGTATATCATGGAGCTTCAAATGTTGTAACAAATGGCGCCGAACAAATTACAAGTTCAGCAGAAGGAAAATATTCTTCAATAGATGTAACTTCTTCAGGAAAGCCTGTTATTGTCTATTACGATTCTGCCAATGATACATTGCGTATTGCTTATGCTTCTGTTTCGGATATAAACATGTATTCTTCTTCTGATGGCTGTGGAAAGTTTACCCGCCAGACAATCTCCGGCGTTTCAGGCGGAACTTACGTTCAGGCGAAAATTGACGGCAACAATTATCTGCACATAATGTACCGCGACTCAGACGGAAGGCTCTGTTACTTGAAGTCAACAAATAATCCTGACGGCGCGGCTTACACATTCGGCAGTCCGATGACAATCGATTCAAGCGGAACTTACGGCACGCTTTCTGTTATGAAAACTGATTCTGGATTCGTTCCTTGCGTTTCTTGGCTCAACAGCGAAGGCACGGCAAATGGTGTAAAATACGCGCTCCTGCGCAATGTTGACATTGGCGACGGAAACACAGAAAGCCTTTGGGACGTTCAGATTGTTCCTGCCGTTGTTTCAGAAGGAAACCACTACGTTTCAGGCGGCGAGCTTGTCTATGTAGAAGGCAAATCCGGCTCTTGGAATGCAAGTGAAGACAGTGTTTCAATGGGCGACTGCGATTCTGTAGTCGGCTTTAACACCGGCCGCATGGATGTAGTATTCTTAAAGAGCGAGAAATAGATATGCTCCCCGGCTTTCTCATTGCAGAAAGCCGGGGAGTTTGACACGGTGGTTGAGCCCCTCGAAACCACCAGCAATGAATGAAAATTGACTATGGCAATTACAATTACTAAAGTTTAAAGTTATTCTATTTTGCTTGAGAGACCCTGTAAAATAAAGTGTGTAAATGGCTGAAAATATGATACTCTAGGAGGAGT
>CAVKVK010000026.1:0-27478 GCA_963659855.1 Parabacteroides distasonis
TCCTTTTTGGTAGCGCAATGCTTGCTGTGCTTGCATTTGGTTTTATGTCGTGCAAAGAAGATGAAGATGGACACGACCTTCTTGAATTGTCTGGTTCTACAGCTTCTGTTGATTATACTAATGACACAACTGATATTCAGAGAGGTTTTGTTTCAACAAAAACTAAGCACAGAGCGGCTGTTGCTGTGTTCTCAATTGACACAAATGCAAGCACTTCAAATGCTGGAAATTTAGGATTCCTTTTTGATGTTGTAAAAACATCAGCTTCTGATCATACAAAAGCAAACGACGGCGTTTCAGTTGATACTTATGACTTTGGAAACGTAACTGTAAACTATGATAAGCCAGATTTAAGAACATATGTTTCTTTGTATAAGGGCGTTGCAACAAAAGACGCAAGCGGAAACAGCCTTCTTGACGGCGGAAACAACTTTAAAGGAGCTGACGGAAAAGTGGCTTCTGCTAGTGGAGACGGTGTAACTTCTGCAAAAGAAACAGAATGTCTTGCAACTTGGACAACGCTTTCTACCGTTAAGGCTGATTCAAACGGTATTATCAAAGTTGCTGTAGTTGTTACTCCTGTTGCTCCATCAACAGACGATGATAACGGCAGCTATTCTGTTGCTTTCTATGACGCAAGCAATGTTTCATCTAGCGGTTCAAAGAGCAATCCTGATTCATGGATAAGTTCTTCTGCAACTAAACTTGCTTCTGCAACTGTTGATGCAAGCTGGACTGCAAAAGCTGGCACAGAAGAATCTTCTCTTCCACAGAGCCTTATTGCATACTACGCTGCTGTAAGAGCTAACTCAACTTTTGTTGGAAACATCAACCTTCCATATATCCAGAACGAAGCTGAAGTTATTGAATGGGATGAAGTTCAGTACTAATTGATATTAAAAAAAGAAACGTTTTCTGTTTTTTAGAAGGCGTTTCTTTTTTTTTATTTTCAGGAGATTTATCAATTATGAAAAAAAATATCGGTTTTATAGTTGCATTGGCCTGTGCTGTATGCGCGTTTTCTTCCTGCGCTTCTACAAAAAATCTTCCTGGCATAGAAACTCGAAGAGATGTAGGAACAAAATCAAAGGAAATCCTTTCAAAAAATGAGAATTTGACTTATTTTGATGCTGTGTACACAAAAGAAGGCCAGCTCCGCATTTTGATTGACACAAAAGACGGCAATATTACAGACGAGCTTGCCGCTAAAATAAGGAAAGAAGTTTCTGAAGCAAACAATGTTCCATTGGACAAGATTCTTGTATTAAAATTTGTTGACTACGAAGAAAACGGAAAATAATTTTTCCTTTTGTAACCGCACTTTTTGATTTATTCTAAATGAGAAAAATTTTTCTTGTATTTGCTGCTTTTTTTGTTTCGTATTCAGCATTTTCTAAATCTTTTTCAATTTCTATTACCCCGAATGTTTTTCTTTCAAAATCAGAAATAAAAGAAATTATTTACACAGAATCAGTATCTGAAAAATTAAGCGAGCTTGACTGGGAAGAAAGTCCTGCTGTAAAAGCGGGGCTTTCTTCTTCGATAGTTTTTAAGCAGATAAATCTGAATATGAATCTTGCGGGCGCTGTTCCTTATGAATGCGGAAAGATGTACGATTCCGACTGGAATTTAAGTGGCCTGAAGACAACTTATTCTATCCACGAGCAAAGTATAAAAAATGATATTTTCTGCGGATTAGAATTTTTATACAATTTTGAACTTTTTGACGGGCGTTTTAAGCTTTCTCCCGGATTTTCTGTGAATTACAGTTATCTTTTTTTTGAAGGAAGAAACGGATACGGCTGGTACGGCGGCTGGCAATATTCTAAAACCGGAAAAGACGAAGCCTGGAACAGCGGAAATGCCCGGCGCGCAAAAAAAGTTGCTGGAATTGACTACAAAAAGCATGACGCGAGCTGTTTTTTGTCGCTTTATTCACTTGTAAGGCTCAATAATTTGTATTTAAGGGCCGGATTCAGTTTTTCTCCTTTCTGTTTTTATGATGTTACAGACCATCACTATGGCGCAACAGGAAGCGGTTTTGACAATGAATATATTTTTTACAGCAATTTTAAGCGTATAAAAATTGATTTTGGCGGAAGCTATAAATTTACAAAATACTTTGCCCTTGACGTCGGCGGAATTTTTGAAAAGCAGTTTTTAGATTACGGAAATATGTATTCAAACTACTACACAGAAAAACTGACAAAAACAAAACAAAAAAGCGGAATTGAATTTTATAATTTTTTAGTAAAGATTGGGTTTAATTTTTATTTATTCTAAATATTTTTGGGCGCGAAGAACTCAATAATAGAATTTTCTGTTAATCCTAGCCGTGATTGTAACGGCGCCGCAGGCGTTAAAAAACGGTGTTGACTCTTGGCTCCCGAAGGCGCGTCAGCAACGCCGTTTTTTAATGTAGCGGAAGCGGAACCGTGGAAAGCGCGACGCGGGACAATTATTGCGCTCCGTTGTAAAAATGTTTTTTTAAATGTAAAATCTCCTTTAATTATTTATTTGTTTTTGAGGTTTTTTATGAAAGAATTTTTACCATACGATGTTGTAAGAAATGACGCAATTAAGCTTGGAAAAAAGATTTTGGACGACGGTTTTGTGCCGGATATTATTTATTCTTCGCTTCGTGGCGGAGCTTACATGTCTAACGTTATAAGTGAATATTTTAAGCTTGCCCTTAAAGGTAAAAAGCCTGTTTTGTATGCTGCAGTTGTTGCCCGTTCTTATACTGATATTAAAGAACATGATTCTGTAAGAATTGACGGCTGGACTTATTCTCCTGATTATCTGCGTCCTGGCGATAAAATTCTGCTTGTTGATGATATTTATGATACTGGCAGAACTCTTAACTTTTTAGTTGAATATTTGCTTGAAAAAGGCGTTCCTCGCAATGATATTAAAGTTGTTGTTCACGATTATAAAAACTTTACATACAAAGAAACTTTACCGATTAAACCTGATTATTGGTGCAGAAAATTTGACATTAATAACGAAAGTGAAGACCGCTGGATTCATTATATGAGCCATGAACTTGTAGGTTTAAGGCCTGAAGAACTTGAAGAACATTATTTTAAGCAGGATCCTGAATTGAGAGACGTTCTTGGTCCGTTCTTTAAAAACTAAGGATTTTAAATGTTAAAAAAATTGATTTTTTCTTTTGCATTTTTTGGTTTTTCTCTTTTTTGTTTTGCGCAGAGAGTTATTTCGCCGGTTGCGGGTAATTTTTGCAATAAACAGCCGCTTGTAATTGATGTAAGTGACGGGGCAGAGTGTTTTTATTCACTTTCTGGCTCTGATCCGCTTTCGTCTGGTTTTGCCTACGATGGTCCTGTTTTAATTGATGTTACGGGCAGGGTTGATGTAAAAGTTGCAGTTATTAAGGGTGAATCAAAAGAAGAAATTGAAATTTCTTACAATGTAAAAGAAGAAAATCCTTTTGTAGCTGATTCTGCAGAATTCAATTTTATAAATGATTATCCTTTTAAGGCTCTTTGTTTTTACGATTTTGACGATTCAATAAAAATTCCAGAATCTTTTACTTATTGTTTTGGCGACGGCGAAAAAGCTTTGCAGAACGGACGCGAACTTTTGCTTGATCCTGCAAACTGTCTTTCGCGTTATGTTTCCTGCCGTGTTTTCTGGGGCAAAAGTGAATGGCGTTTTGTTGTCTTTGTAAACGGAGAGCAGGTTGGAACGCTTTCGCGTTATTCAGTTCCTTTTGAAATAAACAACTGGAACGAATTTTGCTTTACCGGCGAAAAACTTATCTGGCAGTTAGACGACAATGACTGGTCTGCTTCTAAAATTCCTTTAACTTTGGACAGAAGTGTTAAACATACTGTAAGGTGGCAGAGTGTTGCCTATGAACCTGGCAATCCTGTTCAAAGTTTTGTAATTCCTGCTGAACCTGTATTGAATGTTTCAACTTCAGAAAAAAAAGCTGTTACGTTCAATATTGAAGGAGATTTGCGCTATAGAATGAAAATCGTTTCTACTGGCGTAACGGGAATTTCGCAGGCAGCGGGCGGACTTTTTACTTCTGCAACCTTTGATACTTTTGAAGGAGACGAAATCAGCGGAACTGCGGTTTTTGCCTTTTATGCTGACGGAGTTTTTCAGGGAACAAAAAGTGCAGACTTTTGTGTGGACAAACAGCCGCCTCTTGCTCCACTTTTTGTAACTGAAAATTCAGGCCAGTATTTGCGTGGCAAGGCTGAACTTGCAATAAAGGCAGAAGAC
This sequence comes from Parabacteroides distasonis, assembly GCA_963659855.1. GTDB lineage: Bacteria > Spirochaetota > Spirochaetia > Treponematales > Treponemataceae > Treponema_D. The sequence continues at coordinate 4,255 of CAVKVK010000026.1, forward strand.
GGCGCTGATATTTTTTATGCTGTAAGTAAACCTGTAAAAATTCAGAATACGGCGGCGGGTTTTGCACTTTCTGCTCAATCTGACAGTTTTAATTCTGTCGAAGCTGGAAACTTTAAGCCTTATACTGCGCCTTTTGTTCTTTTAAGCCAAAGCGGTTCACCTGTTTTTTATAAGGTTAAGGCCTGGGCAAGCGATAAGAACGGAAATGCAAGCATTGTTTCTGAATATCGCGTAATTATTGACGAAGACAATTATTATCTTGATTCTTCTGCTCCGTTAACTGCAAATGCCGACGGAACTGCAAATGCACCTTTTACTTCTGTTGCACAGGCGATTGAAGTAATCAATTCAAGAAAATTTACGAGATTTTTTGTAAACGGAAGTTTTACATTTAGCGAAGGCGAAACTGTAATTTCTTCAAACTGTACTTTTACGACTCAGGCAAATGCTGAATTTATTTTGCCGGACAATTCCTGTCTTGTTGTAAAAAATTCAAGTTTTGAAGCAAATGGTCTTGTATTCAAGAAAAACCGCGGAAGCGAAATCTTAGAAAATTCAAAATTCTTTACTGTTGAAAATTCAACTTTAAGTTTTGACGGCTGCGAAATAGTTGGAATTTTTGGCGAAAATGGAATCGGCTTTGATTGCAGAAATTCAGTAATTGAATTTAAAAATTCTGGAGTAACTGTTCAATCTGATTCTTACGTTTGCGCTGTGAGCTCTGAAGATTCAAAAGTTTTTGCAAAAAACTGCCGGTTTGCGAGCGTTGCCCCAACCTGTGTTGATTTTTCTGTAAATGGCGGTCAGTTTGAATTAAGAAATTCTGTCTGCAAGGTTAGTGCTCATTTAGGAAGAATTGCAGAACTTTGTGGAACAAATGCACGTTTAACCGGAAATTCTTATTCTGGCGAATTTGATAAAAAAGTGCGCGGAGTTCTTCCAGTCTGGTCGGACAAAGACACGATGATTCTCGAAGACACAGACAATAATTCAACTAATTTTTAGTGGCGTAATATGATTTTAATTTGCGGTTTGGATGAAGCTGGTCGCGGGCCCCTTGCAGGTCCGGTTAGTGCAGGGGCAGTTGTTTTGCCGGAAGATTTTCCTTTTGAACTTTTGAATGATTCAAAAAAACTTTCAGAAAAAAAACGTGAACTTGCAGAAGCTGTAATAAAAGAAAAAGCCTGCTGGGCGGTTTCTTTTGTTGACCACGAAACAATTGACAGAATAAATATTCTTGAAGCAAGCATGCTTGCAATGAAAAACGCTTATTTAGCAATGTTAGAAAAACTTCCGCAGTGGCTTAAAGAGCAAAAAATAGAAGGCGAAATTCCTGACAACCTGAATTTGATTTTGCAGGGAATTGCAGACGGAACAAAATGCCCGGAAATTCCCTGCGAGGTAAGATGCGAAGTTAAGGCTGACGGAAAATATCCGCAGGTTATGGCAGCTTCTATACTTGCAAAGGTTGCACGCGACAGATTAATGCTAGAATACGACAGACAATATCCTGAATACGGCTACGCAAAGCACAAAGGATATCCGACAAAGGCGCACAGAGAAATTTGCAGGAAGATTGGACCAAGCCCGATTCAGCGAATGACATTTAAATACTAGGCCAAAGTTTTTATGGAGAATTATTTGTTTTTTATAAAAAACTGCATTTTGGCTTATTAAAAAAACGTAATCAATTAAAAAGTCAGTTGATTTATTGAATAAAAAAAACTATATTTACAAGACATTACATTTTTAAGGAAGGACCGTTATGAGTATCCGCGGGGAACTTTATACTACAGAAGTTGTTTTAGAAAATCGTTCATATTTTTTTAATGTAAAGGAGAACCGGAGCGGAGACATCTTTTTGCAGATTGTTGAAAGCAAAAAAGGTGACGGTTCTGATTTTGATCGTCTGCAGATTTCTATTTTTCAGGAAGATATGCAGAAAGTACTCGGTGGTCTTGATTCAGCTTTAAGATTTATTGATAAGGAACAGAAAAACCGCAAAAAGGCTCGTGCAGAAAAAAAAGCAATGAAAGCAGAAAAGTACGGACCAAAATCTGAAAAAAGAGTTTACAGAAAAAAGGATGAAGATGATAAACGTCTTCCAGACGGAATTAAACGCACTGGAAAAATCATTCATATAAAATCAAAGAAAACTGTTGCTGAAGAATCTTCTGACGCAGAATAAAAAAAATGGCTGTCCTGTAAGTATTAAAAACTTTACAAAAGACAGCCTTTTTTTATGCAGTTTTTTAATTTTTAATTTTTTTTAGCAAAAATCAGCACAGACTTCTTTTATTGCATTAAAAAGAGAATCCATCTGCTGTGGCGTTGTCAGCGGACCAAAACTAAAGCGTACTGCCGTGTCCTGAATGTCGCGGCTTGCATTCATTGCTGCCAGAATAGGGCGGCTTTGTTTTTTTGCAGAGCATGCGCTTCCTGTTGAAATACAAAATCCTTTTGCATCCAAAGCTCTTACCATTACGTTGCCTGGAATTCCTTTAAAAGCTGCCTGCAGAACATAAGGACTGAATTTATTTTGAATATCTTTTTGAGTGTCGCTTCTAAGTTCTGGCACTATTGAACAGTTAGAAAGGGTTTTTAAATTTTCTATAAAACTGATTGTTGAGTTTTGCTGAGATTCAAATGTTTCTGGAACAAAATATTTTTCCAGACATTTTGCAAATGCAAGTGCCCCAAAAAGGTTTTCTGTTCCTGAGCGAATATTTTTTTCCTGCCCGCCGCCTGTTAAAAAAGGTTTTATTTCTTTTTTTAATACCAGAATTCCAATTCCGCGTGGACCGCAGATTTTATGTGCACTTAAGGCTGCGCTGTCGATTCCTTTGTAACTTAAATTTAAAGGAATTTTTCCTGCTGCCTGTACGCAGTCAACATGAAAGTGCGGCCGTCTTTTTCCTTGTGTTGCAAGTGTAAGTTTATCTGCAATTTCGTAAACTGGTTGAATGCAGCCAGTTTCGTTATTTACTGCCATTACAGAAACGTAAAGAGTGTCGCCTGTCAGTTTTTCGATAATTGAATCCGGCTGGATAAATCCGTTTTTGTCTGGATTTACGTATATTACATTAAAGCCGAGTTTTTTTAAGTTGGCAGACTGTTCACGGAGGGCAGGATGTTCAATTGCACTTAAGATAATTGTCCCTCGTTTGCCGTTATTGTCTGATTCACGATTTAAAAACGAAAGAAGTGGAATATGATCGCTTTCTGTTCCACCGCTTGTAAAAAAAACTTCTTCTGGTTTTACACCAAGAACTGTGGCAGCCTGTTTGCGTGCATTTTCGAATGCAGTTCTTGCTTTCTGCCCCTGAGAATGAACTGCCGACGGATTTGCAAAGTTTTCGAGAGATTCTTTTAATGCTTCTGAAAGAATCTGCTCATCGGCAGGAGAAGTTGCTGCCCAGTCAAAATATTTTGAAATATCCATTTTTTCCTCTTGTGCTGTGTATTTTTGCAGGCAGCAACCTGAAGTTTGTAAAAATTTTTAAACTAAAACAGAAAGAACATTTTTTTCGTCAACTTCTGTAATGACAGTTTCGCCAATGTCTTCCTGGAGTACAAATCTTACTCTTGCAGATGCGTTTTTTTTGTCTTTTTTCATTGCGTCAAAAAGTGAATGGGCTGCTTCTTCTGCGCTTTTGTATTTTCCGTTTAATGCCGGATGCTGTGCATTTGTTTCCCAGCCAAAAGAGCCAAGAACTTTTTTTACGACAGAAACATATTCGCTTGAACACAATCCTAATTTTTTAGAAAGTTCTGCGGCGCGTACCATTCCCCAGGCAACGGCGTCTCCGTGTGTTACAACTCCAAGACCTGCTCTGCTTTCGAGTGCGTGTCCGAACGTGTGACCAAGATTTAGTTGCATACGGATATTTTTTTCTGTTAAATCCTGTTCAACAACCTTTGCTTTTGCATTTACGCAGATTTTTATCATTTCTTCTAAAAGTGGATCTTCGCGGTTTGTCAGGATTTCTGGTTTTTCTGCAAGTCTGTTAAAAAGTTCTTTTGAATAAAGCATTGCAGTTTTTACGGCTTCTGCCAGTCCGCTGCGGAATTCATTTTGTGGCAGTGAACGTATAAACGAAGGAATAATATGAATTTTCTGAGCTGGAAAGAATGAACCGATCATATTTTTGTAGGAGTCAAAGTCGCAGCCGGTTTTGCCACCAATTGCGGCATCTACCATAGAAAGCAATGTCGTCGGAATTAATTCGCAGGCAGCTCCCCGTTTAAAAATTGAAGCTGCAAATGCAGTCATATCTGTAATTACTCCACCACCGATTCCAACAAAAACAGCAGAGCGCTGAGCATTTGAGTCTATTGCAACCCTGCAGATGGAAAGTACGCTTTCGATTGTTTTGTAAGGCTCGCCACTGCCTAAAATTAAAAGAACATCTTTGCCACGATAGCCTGTAAAACCTGGTTTTATCTGTGGAAGTGCATAATTTTTGTCGCGGAATAAACTTATGAAAGGTTTTAAATCTTCGAGACTTGCAACGCTCGCGTCTGTAACAAAAATTCTTTGCGGCTGATTTTCGCATTCAGAATAATAAATTGAATTTAAATCAGGTTTTCCGCTGTAAAAGCGGATAAAAGTTCTGTCGGTGCCTGGATGCACTGGCGGGTAAACAATGTCTTTTTCTTCAAACTGCATGATACAACATTTTAGCGAAATGCACTTTTGATTTAAAGAAGAAATTTCAGGTTAAAAAGGCTTAGTGGCTGCAGGGACACGCTTTGCGTGATGCGAAGCATTGAAGGCGAAAGCCGGAATCCCGAAAGACACGACGGCACGCCTGCGTGCCGGAAGCCCCGAAAAAATATTCAATCTGATTTAATCCGACTAATAAGTCTGATCGTTCATGTTCTGGTAATCGTTTATTACTTTTTGCACGCGGGTAATTTCGCGATTTAAAATTTTTTCGTAATTGAGGGAGCCTGTAGAAATCCGTTCTTTTTCGTCTTCCCAGTTTTGTGCGTCCTGGAGCGTTAAAAACTTAAAACGGCCCACATTTGCTTTTTCTGCCCAGAGTTTTGCTTCCTGCCAGTAGTAAAGCCCTGACTGGTAACAGCTTAAAGTTTTCTGCAGATTTTCGATGTAAATATCTTTAAATGGAGCTTCAAAGAATTTTGCTTCTTTGTGGTCATAAACTCTGCCAAGCCTTAAATGTTGTTCTATGAGTTTTAGATTTAAATGCATCATAAAAAGATAGCGGTATTTTTCCCAGTCTTCTTTTGTGTTTATTTTTACGCCTGCGTAGAGCGGGTTGCAGAAATCTGCTTTTACAGCCTGCTCCAGCCAGTAAATGTTTTCCATTACGTCGTCGGGAGATTGCTGATAGTGCACATGGAATAATTTATAGTAATCTTCCTTGTATTTTACAACGTAGGAATTTGCTTTTTGAGGTGAAAAAATATTGAATAATGCTAAAATCGCAAAGGTCAGAAAAAATCTGTTCACGTTTTAGTTATCGGCAAAAAAACGGCGGTTTTACAGAAGTTTTTGAAGTTCTTTCCAGATGTCGTTTTTTACTTCTTCTTTTGATTTTTCTGCATTAAGGCGGATAATCTTCATTCCAGTGTTTTTTGAATCAAATTCGTCCATTAATCTTTCGTAGCGTTCTTCTGTTGAAGTCAGAAAATCAATTTTTTCGTAAATTTCCCTCTCGCCACGAGAATCAACTCTTGCAAGGCTTACCTTTGGGGCGATTTTAAAAAAGAAAAGTAATTGAGGAAGCGGAAAAGCGGAATTTAAAAGTTCCGGCAGTTCTTTTCCACAGGTTACGCTCTGGTAAGTAAGGCTTGAAAAAAGATAACGGTCGCTTATTGCAATTTTTCCATTGTTACAGATTGATTCAATTCCGCAGTCTGGAGAACTTTTTCCCCATAAATGTTCTGCTCTGTCAGCTGCAAAAAGATAGGCGCTCGTTCTTGGATCTAAAACAACTGAACCTTTGAGCATTGAACGCAAAAATTTTCCGGTTGGAGAAGACGTTGGTTCTGCCGTAAAAAAGAAACGCTCTGACTGCGGATGTTCTTTTAAGAGATTTATCTGGGTTGAAGTTCCGGCACCGTCGATTCCTTCAAATACTACAAAGTTTTTTAAAATCATTTTGGCTCTCGTTTCTGGCAATTTTTGAATTTTGTTTTACAGACGCTCTACTACTAAAAAATGTAAAAATAAAGTAGAGTAGTAGGCTAAAGTTATTGTGCCGTTTTAGCGCTGGCTGTTCAAGATGAAGTCAAAAATTCTAAAAACAAGCATTGGCAGTATTATTTTTCTCTTGCTCGTGATTGGAGTAATTGCATCGGTTTTTCCGCTTTATAAAAAAATCAATGCAGTTATGACGCATGAAATTTCTAATCTTACAAAGCTTGTCGACGAAAAACTTGGAATTGAAATTTCTTACGAAGAACTTTCGCCTTCTGTTCTTTCTGGAATAAAACTAAAAAATGTCAATTTGCGCGATTCTTTAACTCAAAAACAGCTGGTAAAAATCAGCCGGGCAACTTTTTCTTATAAATTTTCGGACTTTTTTTCTAAAAATCCGCTCAATGCAATTCATCTTTTACTTTTGGACGGCGTTAGAGTTGAATACGATGCTGTAAAAGATAACGATTTTGTTGAAAATTTAAAGCAGATTTTTGCCAGTCAAAACGGTGAACAAAAAAAAGGTTCTCAAAAGTTTACGCTTTCTGGAAAAACTTTGAATATTCCGTTTAATGTTCAGTTAAAAAACATAAGTCTGCATTACAGCGATTCAAAAAACGACATTCTTGCGTTTATTAAAAATATTCTTTTTGAAAAAGCTCCAACCGTGCAAAACGGTCTGCAGATAAAAACTTCGGGAAGAATTGAATTTAAAACTGAATTATTAAAATCTGAAAATTCCAGAAGCCTGATTGCCTGTTTTTTTGAACTTTCGGGCAATTTTTTTCCGGATTTTGAAGGAAGTTCATTTTTGTTAAAACTTTCAGAAGGAAGCCGTGCCGATTATTCTGTTTCAAAAATTGAACTTTTACTGAATTATTCAAATTCAAAACTTGCTTTACGAACAATACGAAATATTTTGCCTTATTCACTTCTGGCAGAAGCAGATTTTGACAGACAAACTTTATCCGTTAATGCGAGCAGTCAGAATTTTGAACCTCTAAAACTCGTAAAAATAAAAAATGGAAAATCACTTTATAAAAAATTTGAAGGAACTAAGCTTTCCGGAATTTTAAAAGCAGACACTTCATTTGCGTCTTTTAATTCACTTTTTGATTCTCTTAATCTTTCGGTTAATGGTCAGTGCTTTCTTACAAAAAATATTATCGGAAGTCCCGTTGTTCTTTCCTGCAATGCTTTTTGTAAAGAAAAAAATATTACTGTAAAAGATTTTCGTGCAGAAGGCGAAAAACTGGGCTTTGATTTAAACGGAGAATTCAATTTAAAAACAATGCAGCCGTCATTTGTGTTTACTTTAGATCATTTTGTTTTGGCAAATGGCGGAATTCTTCAGACTGAATTTTTTGTTGAACCTTATAAAAATGGTTTTATGGGATTTGCTCCGCAGTTCTTTTTGGGCGACAAAAGTTTTACAGCTCTTGAACTTACAGTTTTGCCTTCTTCGCGCTCGGTGGATTTTACTTTTGAAGCAGACGATTATTCTCATGCGGAATACGAACAAAGCGCGCATGTAATGATTGCCGGAAGTTTTATGAATGATTCTTCCAGGGTTTTGCAGGCTTCTGTTTCTGTAAGCGATATGTTTTTGGACAGCGTTTTAAATGCAGCAGCGTTTTTCCTTCCTGAACTAAAAAGTGCACAGTTAAAAAAGACAGCAGATTCTGTAAATTCCTACATTTTTTCTGATGAACTTTACTTGACAACTGATTTTAAGAGTTTTTCTTTTAATTCTCCTTATTTTCTTTTGGCTAATACAAAAAAAGACCGCGAACTTTTAACTTTTGCCCTCGATGGTTCTTCGCAGACTGTAAGTTTGTCTTCTCTTGATTTGCAGTATGGTTCAAATACAGCTCACGCTTCCGCTGGAATTGATTTTTCTGACGGTTTTACAGATTTTAATTTTTATACGGATTTTACAGTAAATTCTTTGCCTTACAGTTTGCGTGGTTCATTCAATAAGGACTTTATAAATATTGCAGGCGATTACAATTTTAATACGACGGTTTCTCTCGGAAAAGAAGTTTCGGGTTCTGTTGAATTTGCTTCGCTTCCTGTTTCGATTGGAAAAACTGTTCTTTCAACTTCTGTTAATACGAATTTTTCCTGGAACAATGCTGACGGAATCAATTTTGAAATTCACAATTTTGACATTGACGAGCCTTATGGTTCACTTCGCCTGCATCCGCATTTTGCGTTTACTGGTTCAGCAAATAAATATGGTTTTGTAATGTCAAAACTTGCTTATTCAGATACGGCTTCTGCCCTCGACGGTAAGATGAATCTTGTCTGGAGTTTTAACGACGGGCTTTTGGATTCCCTTAGAATGGAATTGTCGGCAGACAGTATTCTTGGAAATGAAAAAATCCGCCTTAATACTGAACTTAGAAACCTTGAACGCAAAGCTTTAACGCTCGAAAACATAAAAAACGATTTTTATCTGGATGCCCAGGGTTCAATCTTTGCCTTTCCTTCTGCTCGCCTTATGAGCGACCAGAATTCAGAAAATACACTTAATGCAGATTTTTCTGTTTCCGGAACGCCTTTAAATCCGTTTTTTTCGTTCAAATTAAATCGTTCTTCAGTAAACCTTGCCGGCTATCCGTGCACGTTTGACGGCCTTGTTGTTTATGATGACACGGGGCTTTCTGTTTCTGCAGGGGAAGCTAAATGGTCAAAACTTGCAGTTTCGGATTTTAAGGCTTCGTTTAATCCTAGAGAATTTTCTGGTGAACTTTCTGCCCTGGTAAAAGGTGGGGCGCTCGACCTTGATTTTAACATTCCGCTAAAAGCAGATATTCATAGTCTTACGCCTGGTAAAAATCCTGCATCTAATTTTATTGCAAGTATTTCTTCTGACAATATGACAGGGACATTCTTTCCAACGCCGCAGTCACTCAATCTTATATTTACAAAAACTGCTGATAGAATTGATTTTACTTCTGGCAATGACCACAATCTTACAGGCAGCATAACTCAAGGACAGTTTATTAGTGTGAGTGCCGGCGGAGAACTTCCGCTTAAGTTTGATTTAACAGGTTCAATTATTCATAACCAGCTTGATTTGAATATAAAAAATCTGAGTGCTGATATGAAAAAATTCTGTCAGGCTTACACAATTCCTTATGTTAATTTTACCGGTGGAACTTTGGCAGGAGCAGTAAGAATTACCGGGCTTACGACAGACCCTGAATATACTGGAATTGTCAATATTTTAAAGCCTGAAGTTTATATTCCTCTTGTGTCGAACAAGGTTTTTAAGGCAGATAAAGTTGTTGCAATGGCAGGACAGGGACATTTAATCGTAAAGCAGACTCCTTTTACGGTTGAAAAAAGTTTTGTTAATGTCGGGCTTGATATTGAATTTGACCGCTGGAAAATCAATTATCTTGACTGTCCTATAAACAGCGACGAAGGACAGTTTATCTATGTTGATATGACAATGCCACTTGTCCGTTACAAAGGATACGGAGCTTTTAAGAATTTTTTAATTCACGTAACTATGGAAGATGTTACTTTTTCTGGAAAAATTTTTGGAGAAAGGGGAGACATTCAGATAAGTGCGGATTCAATTCAAAAAAGCCAGGAACAGTCTTATTCCAATATGGATTACATTGTTGACCTTGATCTTCAGGTAAAAAACAAGGTTCAGATTCTGGTTAATCCTGTTTTGCGTGGAGTTATTGAACCAGATAATCTGTTAAAACTTCACATTAACACTGGAACTGGAGATTTTTCTGCAAAAGGTGAAATTAGTCTTCGTGGTGGAGAAATTGTCTGGCTCAACCGCAGCTTTTACATGAAGGAAGGAAAAGTCTTTTTTAACGAAACAAAGGAACTCTTTGATCCAAGAATTACAGTTCGTGCAGAAACGAGGGAACGCGACGAAGACAATAATCAGGTTACAATCACTCTTTCGGCAACAAGACAGGCTTTGAGTCAGTTTAATCCTCGCTTTACGGCAACTCCTGCAAAGTCAGAAACAGAAATTATGGAACTTTTGGGTCAGGTAATTTCAGGAAATTCAGAAAACGTAGCTTCTTTGGCAATGGCTGGCGGCGACTATCTTGTTCAGGCAACGGTAATGCGCTCTTTAGAGAATTCATTGCGTGAGTTATTGAATTTTGATATATTTTCAATCAGAACAAATATCCTGCAGAATGCAGTAAAGAAAAGTTTTGAGAAGAATTCAACTGTAACAAACCTTTCTTTCAGTAACTTTTTTGACAATTCAGCTGTTTATGTAGGTAAATACTTTGGCAGTGCTATGTATGTCGATGCTTTAATGCATTGGAGTTACGACGAAAATAAGAAAAACGACGATACAACTGTAAATGGTCTTATATTTCAGCCGGAATTTGGTTTTGAAATGTCTTCCCCATTTGTAAATATTCGTCTCGGTGTTGCTCCGGATCTGGAAGCTATTAAAAACAGTTTGTGGATTCCTTCTACTTCCATTACATTGTCATGGAAACACACATTTTAACAAACTTGATAAATAAAAAAGTTTCGTGTTGATTGGAGTTAATATGTCTTTTAAGCGTCTTGGTTTCGCTTGTCTTTTTTGTATTGCAGTTTCTGCTTTTGCCCCGATTCTGACTTTTTCTCAGGAAACAACCGAAAATACTGAATCAGATGAAAACTGGTTTTACGGAAAACTGATAAAATCAATTTCCTTTAAAAATTTAAAATCTGTTGATTCTAAAGATGTTGAAGGCGTTACTGGTAGTTTTATCGGAAAAAAATTCTCTGATGAAGTTTTTGGAAACCTTCTTGACCGTATTTATGCCCTCGATTTTTTTGATGAAATAAATCCGGAAGCTCTTCCAGGCGATCCGAAAAAGAATACAGTTTCGATTGTGTTTACAGTTACTGAGCGCCCTGTCGTTACAAGAATTACTTTTTCCGGAAACCGTCAGATCCGCACTACTGAATTAAAAGATGCAACTTCGTTAAAAGAAAAAGACATTTTTGTTGAAAGCAAGATGCTCGTAGATGAAAGAGCAGTCCGCGATGTTTATCTTGGCAAAGGTTTTACCAATGCAAAGGTTAGTGCAAGTACAAGGCAGACTGCTAAAGGCGTAGAAATCAATTTTAAGGTTGATGAAGGACGTTCTACAGTAATTACAAAAATCGATTTCCGTGGAAATAAAGTTGTTTCTTCAAAAACATTAAAAAGCAAGCTTACATTAAAAGAAGCCGGTTTAATCAATAAAGGTGCATTCCAGGAATCTGAACTCGAAGCAGACAAACAGGCAATTACAGCTTATTACCAGAATCTTGGTTATATTGATGCAGAAGTTTTAGACGTTACAAAAGAAGTAAATATAAACGAAAAGAAGAACCGCGACGAACTTACAGTTACATTTGTAATTGTAGAAGGTTCACAGTATACGTTCGGAGGAATTAAGTTTAAGGGAAATGTCATTTTTTCGAGCGAAAAACTTAATTCTTACGTAAAGCTAAAGACTGGCGCAATTTATAATCAGCAGAAATATCAGGAATCTGTAATGGCAATCGCTGACCTTTACTACGAAAACGGATATACATCAAACCGTTTTCAGCCAGTGCCAGAAAAGGACGTTGCAAATAAAGTAATTTCTTATGTATTCAACATTACAGAAAGCGTCAGAAGCCACGTAGAAAGTATTTCTATCAAAGGAAACTCAAGGACAAAAGAAGAAATTATTCGCCGTGAAATTCCAATTGAAACCGGTGATATTTTTTCTAAGGCAAAACTGACTACAGGACTTCGTAACCTTTACAACCTGCAGTATTTTAGCGCAGTTGTTCCAGACGTTGTTCCTGGTTCAGAAGATAATCTTGTTCAGCTTGTTTTTTCTGTTGATGAGCAGTCAACAACTTCAATTGAATTTGGCGTAACATTTTCTGGAGTTTCTGATCCGGACGATCTTCCATTTGCACTTTTTGTAAAATGGCAGGATTCAAACTTTAGAGGTCTTGGAAAATCAATCAGTGCCAGTTCAACTATTGCAACAGATGAACAGTCAATTTCGTTGAGTTATGGCGAAAACTGGCTTTTTGGACTTCCGATTTCGTCTTCAATCAGCACAAGTTTTTCTCATTCTCAAAATTACGCACTCATGCTTGAATATACTCCTGACGAAGGATTCAATTCTGATGATTATTACATGGATTATGAACGCTGGGTATGGAGCCTCGGATTTTCTCTTGGAAGAAGATGGACACCAAACTGGGCAATTCTTTCTTTGTCAGCCGGTATAAACGGAAGCCTTATCAACAATGTTTACGAAGAACAGTTTGACCCGGTTGATTCAACTATCAGCGATTATTCAAATGAATGGGGATTCCAGAATTCTGTCTGGTCGGCCTTTTCTATTGATGACCGCGACATAAACTACGATCCGACAAGAGGCTGGTTTGCAAGCCAGAGACTTACCTGGTACGGTCTTACTCCAATCGAAACTGAATTCTTTTTGCGTTCTGATACAAAACTTGAAAAATATTTTACCCTGCTCAATATTCCTGTAACAGAATCATGGAACTGGAAAATGGTTTTTGCCGCATACAGTGGTTTAAGCCTGGAAGTTCCGACACCAGGAACAGGAATTGGAAACACGAGCAAATTGTATATCGACGGTATGTTTAATGCCCGTGGCTGGACAAATATTTATAATAAACACCGTGGCCGCGCTTTGTGGAGCAACATCCTTGAACTTCGTATGCCGATTGTTCCTGGAGTTCTTGCAATTGACTGGTTTGGAGACGCCGCAGCAATTAAAGACAGTCCTTATTCTATGTTCAACGATCTTGATATTACTGATTTTTACTTTAGTACAGGTCCGGGGCTTCGTTTTTCAATTCCTCAGTTCCCTCTGCGCCTGCTTTTTGCAAACACATTTAAAATGGACAAAGATTACAATGTTGAATGGGACAATAAATGGAAATTTGTTCTTTCATTCAATATTACAAATAAATAGTGACTTTAATCTGGAGTTATCATGAAAAAAATAGTTCTTTTTGCTGGTATTTTATTTTGTGCACTTGCTTCGTCTTTTGCACAGCAGATTACTCGTTTTGGTGTCGTTGATACTGCCCGGGTTTATCAGGCATATTTTCGTAATTCAGCTCCGGTCCGCAATTATGAATCTAAAAAAGCAGAATTTCAGAACGAAATTAACAGAAGAACTGAAGAAATTCAAAATCTAAAAAATCAAAAAGTTGAAGCTCAAAAAAACAACAATACAGCAACTGTAAATCGCCTTGATGCCGACATTACTAAAAAAACTGATCTTCTTACAGAATACACAAGCACAAAGAATGTTGAACTTGAATCATTAAAACGCAATTTGCAGAATTCAGATTCTTTTTATAAAAAACTGTACAGCGTTCTCGAAAAAGTTGCCGAAAACGAAGGTTATTCAATGATTATGAGTTTGCAGCAGGCAAATGCAATTTTGTGGTACAGCCCTTCTGTTGATATTACAGAAAAAGTAATTGCTCAGCTTGGGATTTAGTTCAAAATGCCACGCCAGAAAGATAAGGTTGTAGCCGGAAGTGTTCCTGCAAAGTCTGCAAGCACAGAATTAACCCCGTTAATGATTCAGTATCAGAGCATAAAAGATGAATATCAGAACGAAGTGCTCTTTTTCCGCCTCGGGGATTTTTACGAAATGTTTAACGACGACGCTGTTGAAGTAAGTCGTCTTTTAAATCTTACGCTTACGCACAGGGCAGGTCAGCCTATGTGTGGAATTCCTTATCACGCTGCAAAAATCTATATTGCCCGCCTTCTTCGCCTTGGAAAAAAAATTGCTATTTGTGAACAGGTTGGAGAAATCGGCAAAGGAAAATCAATTACAGAACGCAAGGTAATCGAAGTAATTACTCCGGGAACTGCAATGGAAAACGAATACCTTGACGGTGGCGCTAATAACTATCTTGCAAGCTGTGTAATCCGCAAAAATGACGTTGGTTTTGCATACATTGACGTAACAACTGCGGACTTTTACGCAACCAGCTGGAATAAAAAAGACATGGCCGACAGTTTTGCAAAGGAACTCGGCCGTTCAAATCCGCGCGAGCTTTTATTGCCGGAAAATATGCGCAGCGACAAAACTGTCTGCTCTCTTATTGAACAAAATCCAAACATTTCTGTTTCTTATTATCCTGAATGGAATTTTGACAATTCACTTTCTTTTAAGCGCCTTACAAAGCAGTTTAATGTGCAGAATCTTCGTTCATTTAATTTGACAGAAGACAGCGCAGAAGTAGGCCCTGCAGGATTTCTTCTCGACTATCTTTTAAAGAATGCAGCTACTACAGCTCCACACGTCAGCGGAATAAAAATTTACAAAGACAGCGAATATGTTGTAATGGACGATTCTTCCAGGCGCAATCTTGAAATTACAGGAAACCTGCGCGACGGAACTGTTCAGTATTCACTTCTGGAATGTGTTTCTCATACGCAGACAGCAATGGGAAAACGCCTTTTAATAAATTATCTAAATTATCCGCTTACAGATTCTAAAAAAATCTGTTCAAGGCAGGAGCATGTTTCTCTTTTTGTAAACAACAGGCAGCTTCTTGAAGAAGTCCGGGAACGTTTTAGTTCGGTTTTAGACATTGAACGTCTTGCCGGCAGAATTGCAATGGAGAGAGCTCATGCAAAAGATTTGCAGGCTTTAAAAGTAAGCCTTCTTTCCTGGCTAAATGTCCGCATTTTAATCGAAAATTATGATTTTTCAAGCCTTTCAACTGACGAGTCAAAACAGATAATTCAGCTTATCGATTCTTCAATTTTAGACGATCCTTCAACTTCTTTAACCGAAGGAAGAATTATAAAAGACGGCTGGTCTGGTGAACTTGATCACTGGCGTAACATTCAGAACAATTTTAATAAAATTCTTGAAGAATACGCAGAAGAAGAAAAACAAAAAACAGGAATTTCAAACCTTCGCATAAAAAACAACAATAATGCAGGTTATTACATAGAAATTACAAAAGGAAAACTGCAGCAGGTTCCAGAGCATTTTATTATGCGCCGTTCGCTTTTGAATGCAGAACGTTACACAACTTCTCGTTTACAGGAACTTGAACACGAACTTAACGAAGCTTCTTCAAAAATCATTCAACTTGAACGTGATCTTTTTGTTGAAGTCCGTTCTCAAATTGCAAAATTTGTGCCTTATCTTTTGCAGACTTCTCACGAAATTGCACACACAGATGTAAGTGCAAGCCTTGCTTATTCGGCAATCCTTCATAATTGGGTGCGTCCGGTTGTAGATGATTCAAGCGTTTTTGAAGTAAAGAATGCGCGTCATCCTGTTGTAGAATTTCATCTTCCTGCCGGCGAATTTGTTCCAAATGATTTATCAGTCTGCTCTCCTTTAGATTTTTCTAAAGAATGTTCAACTTCTTTTGCCCTTATTACAGGCCCTAACATGGCAGGAAAATCAACATATTTAAGGCAGAACGCTTTGATTGCCCTTCTTGCCCAAACAGGCTCTTTTGTTCCGGCTTCATCTGCACACATTGGCATTGTTGACAGAATTTTCTGTCGTGTCGGAGCAAGCGACAACCTTGCCCGTGGTGAGTCAACCTTTCTTGTCGAAATGACAGAAACTGCAAATATTCTTCGTTCAGCAACACAAAAATCACTTGTAATCATGGACGAAGTCGGCCGTGGAACTTCTACAGAAGACGGACTTTCAATTGCCTGGGCAATCAGCGAATATTTATTGAATACAATAAAATGCAAAACACTTTTTGCAACTCATTATCACGAACTTACAAGAATGGAACATTCTTCTCTAAAACTTTTGTGCATGGAAGTTGCGGAAAATTCTGGCGAAGTTGTATTTTTGCGAAAAATAAAGGAAGGCGCCAGCGAAAATTCTTATGGCATTCACGTTGCAAAACTTGCAGGAATTCCTCAGAGCGTAATTGCGCGTGCCTCAGAAATTCTTTTGCATTTGCAGCAGACTGCCGAAGAAAAACAAATGCTTTCTTCAGAAATTTCTACAGAAACAGCCGGCGAAAAAGAAAAATCGCATTTTAGCACGACGGCTCCGGGGCTTTTTTCTGACGAAGAAATTGTTCTCGACGAAATTCTTTCTTGCGATCCGGAAAATCTTACTCCATTGCAGGCTTTGCAGCTTGTTTCCCGCTGGAAGTCTTCGCTTTCTGGCCGTTAATTTTTGTTTATGGGCGCATTTTTGCGTCTGCGCCGCAAAAACTGGGCTATCCGCAGTTCCGCGTCTTACGCGCTCCATTGTTTTACGCACTTTGCGTAAAACAACGCCTTCGGCGCTGCTACTATCCCTTGCGCAAATTACGCAAAATAACAATATTTTTATAATAAAAAATGTGTAAAAATTGCAATTCATCGCCATTTATTATATGTGGAACAAATTCCTTTTTTTACACTAAAAAGACGACTCTTTTCTTTTTTTCTTTCAGTCTTAAATTTTTTACGCCGTGCAGAATGTTTTATTTTTGGTGGCGAAGAATGTGTCTGCTGTGGAAAAGAATCTTCTTTTTTGCCTCTGTGTTCGCAATGTATAAAAAAATTAGCAGAAAGTGATTTTTTATTGCGTTGTAAAGTCTGCGGAAAAGAACTCATCAGCGAAATTGACGTTTGTTCTTCGTGCCGGAACGAAAAAATTTTACAAAGCGTGGATCTTGCTTTTCCGCTTTTTTCTTATCGTTTATGGAAAAAAAATCTGCTTTTTGCCTGGAAGACAGAAGAAAAAAGAGTTTTGTCTCCATTGTTTGCATCATTTGTGTTTAATAAAATTCAATATATCGAGCTTTTAGAAAAAGAAAAAATTCCAATTGTTCCAGTTCCTCCTCGCCCTGGAAAAATCCGCAAAAAAGGCTGGGATCAGATTGACGAACTTTGCTTTTATCTTCGCAATTTATACGGTGTAAAAACTTTAAATGTCTTAAAACGACTTACAAGGTTTCAGCAGAAAAAATTAAGCCGCACTCACAGACTTGAACAGATAAAAAAAGCTTTTGTATTAAAAAACAAAAACGAAATTAAAAACTTTTTAAAATCTCCCCCGCAAAAAGTCATTTTAATTGACGACGTAATGACAACCGGCAGCACAATCGAAGCCTGCGCCGAAGAACTAAAAAAAGGAGGTGTAAAGAAAGTTATTGTAATAACGCTTTTTGTTGTCGATTAAAAATTCAAATTATTGTTTTGAGTAACAGATCAAATAATCGTTGAAAATATTGAGATTTGATTTTCTATTAGTTTGACGCTATAATTCTATATTGATACATCATTGATGTTTAAATAAAAAAATATTTTGAGGTACTTTATATTATGAAGGAAGAAATTCCAGGTTATACTGTTGCAGAAGCTGTTCAGGAAGCACGTCGCTGTTTGAACTGTCCAAAACCACTTTGTCGTACTGGTTGTCCAATCGAAAACGAAATTCCAAAATTTAATCATGCACTTGCACAAGGCAATATTGGAGAAGCATATAGAATCATTTCTGAAAAAAGCAATCTCCCTGCAATCTGTGGTCGTGTTTGTCCACACGAAAATCAGTGCGAAGGTCATTGTGTACTTGCTAAGTCTGGAAAAGGAATCAAAATTGGCCGCATCGAAAAATTCATTGCGGATTTCTATTCCGAAAATCATCTTACAAACGAAAAACTTGTTCCAAAAACAAAGGGCAAGGTTGCCGTAATTGGTTCAGGGCCTGCTGGTCTTACTGTTGCCGGCGATCTGGCTAGAAAAGGCTATAATGTTGTAGTTTACGAAGCAGAGCAGGAACCTGGTGGAGTTCTTCTTTATGGAATTCCAGATTTCCGTCTTCCAAAAGAAGTTGTTCGTCGCGAAATTAAAAATATCGAAGCTCTCGGAGTAACTTTTGTCTGCAATACTCGTGTTGGCGTAGATGTTTCAATCGATAAAATGCTTGAAGAAGGTTTCGAAGCTGTATTTATTGGTGCTGGAACTGCAGTTGCAAAGGGACTTGGAATTCCTGGCGAAGAATTAAAAGGTGTAGTTCAGTCTTCATACTTCCTTAGAATGACTCGTCTTTATCTTGACGGAAAAGTTGGCCGCTCAGAAGTTCCTGTTGAAGAAGGCGATCGTGTTGTTGTAATTGGTGCCGGAAACGTTGCAATGGACGCTTGCCGCACAGCAGTTATGATGAAGGCTTCTTCAGTTACAGACTGTTACAGAAAAACAATTGAATTTATGAAAGCTGCTCGTGCAGAATACGACGGAGCTGTAAAAGACGGAGTTGAATTCAAATGGGAACACACTCCAATCGAAATTGTTGCAGAAAATGGCAAGGCTGCCGGCTTAAAAGTTCAGACTCCGGAAGGTGAAAAAATCGTTCCTGCAGATAAGATTTTAATTGCTGTTGGTTCAAAACCTGCAGGTGCAATAATTTCTTCAACTACAGGAATCGATGTTGACGAATCCGGTTATGTAATTACAACAAAGGCTCCATACGGAATGACAACTAAAAAAGGTGTTTTTGCTGGTGGTGATATTGTTCATAAGCCTGCAACTGTAGTTTTGGCAATGCGCGAAGCTAAAAAAGTTGCACAGGGAATTGCTGATTATATCGAAGCCTGCAAACTTCTTGGTGTTCAATCAGGAAGCAATCAGTAAGAGAAGGTTTATATACAAAAGAGGTTAATAAATGGCAGAAGGAACTCAGATACAGCTTGTAACTTTTCAGCTTGGTGAAGAACTTTATGGCGTAGATATTATGGACGTAAAAGAAATTGTAAAAGTTTGTGAAGTACGTCAAATTCCAAATGCACCATATTATGTTGAAGGAATCTTTAACCTCAGAAGCGAGATTATTCCGGTAATGAACCTTCATAAGCGTTTCCAAATTCAAAAACTTGCAGATTCTTCAAAAGACGAAGACGATGGCGGATTTATCATTCTTAATATTGATAACAACAAAATTGGAATCATTATTGATAAAATTGCCCGCGTTGTAACTGTTGATATTGCCGATGTA
Source organism: Parabacteroides distasonis (assembly GCA_963659855.1). Lineage (GTDB taxonomy): Bacteria > Spirochaetota > Spirochaetia > Treponematales > Treponemataceae > Treponema_D. The sequence goes on from CAVKVK010000026.1 coordinate 23,425, forward strand.
AAAGCTCCTCCTCAGATGATAAGCGGAATCGGAACTGAATACATTCAGGGGGTTATCAGACAGGATGAACACTATCTTATAATGTTGAATATACGAAAACTCTTTAATCCGAAGGAACTGCAGAAGATTTTTGATTCTGAATAGTTTTGTGACTTTCGGTAAAAAGCCGAAAGTCATTTTTTATAAATACAGTTTTTGCAGTAAAAAAATAAAAGTAAAAAAGGTTTATACGAAAAGATGATTCAAACTTTTAGTTCTACAATACGCAGAAAAGAAATGGATGCAGTTTTAACCTGTATGGTTGAAGAAAAAACTGGTCCAGGAGAATTAAACGCAAAATTCATTCAGTCATTAAAAGAATTTACAGGTTGCGATGGCGCTGTTGCATTTAGAACTCCTTTGATTGCCCTTTCTTATGCTCTTAAGGCTTTGGATCTTCCTCCAGAAACTCAAATTATGGTTAGTGCCTTAGCTCCATTCTGGCAGTATGATGCAATAAAAAAACTGGGTTTTAAACCACTTGTACTCGATGTTAACGAACAGACTGGAGTTGTTAGTGCAGAAATAGTTCAAAAGGGAATTGCTTCTGGTGGAAGACTTTTAATTTTGCATGAAACAATGGGAATCCTTTCAGAAATTGAAGAAATTGTTGCGCTTGGAATTCCAGTTATAGAAGATATTTCTCATTCTTTTGGAGCAATTCTTCCAGAAAAAGAAAATCCTGCTGCTAACGAAAATGAACAGCAGCAAAAAAAACAGAACAGAAAAGCTGGTTCTTTTGGAATATTTTCGATTCTTGGTATTGAAGAATTTGATACAATTACTGGCGGTGGCGGAGCAGTATTGCTTTCTCCTTTGCGCCGTGATTGGATTGTTTTAAAAAAATATACAGATTTTGCTCCTAAAACAGAAATCCTGCCTGATATTAACAGTGCCCTTGCTTTAGTTCAGCTTAAGGAATTCAACAGAAACGAACAGGCACGGAAAAATCTTTTTGCGGTTTTTCAGCGGGCTTTGATGAGTGGAAAAAACAGAACTTTTTTGCGCGAAGCAGACGAAGGTTCAACTGTCTGGTCATTTCCTGTAGTTTTAAACGGAAGTTTTAAAGATGCAAAACAATATGCGTCAAGAAAAGAAATAGAAATTCAATCAGCATACACAGATTGTGTAATTGGTCATCTTGAAGAAGAACAAACTCAAAATTTAAAAACAGCAAAATCCCTTAATTTAAGGACAGTTTTATTTCCTTTGTATCCGCGTCTTGGCTCGGAATCAGCAACAAAAATTGCAAAAGTTTTAGGAACTTTGCCGTAAAAGAGAGTGCGTATGGTCAGATGTTTGATTATCGTTAATACTTACAAAGAAGAATCCAAAAATATGGGAGCAGAAATAAAGGAATATCTTTTTAAAAAAGGAATTTCTGCCGAGATTTTTTTGTTTAATGGATTTTCTGAGCAATATCCTTTTAGCGGTTTTGACTTTGTAATTACACTCGGTGGAGACGGAACTGTTCTTTTTGCAGCCCGGGGTTGTGCTCCCGAAGGAATTCCAATTATACCAATTAATTTTGGAACTTTTGGATTTATAGCTTCGGTTCAAAAAAATGAATGGAAAGAACAGATTGAAGAATTTTTGAACGGGCAGTCTGTAATAGTTCAGCGGGGAATGTTAAAAACAGAAATTATTCGTGGCGGAACAAAAAGATTTTCTACTTCAAGTTTGAACGATACTGTAATCAGTGCAAAAAATTCTGCACATACAATAAAATTTCAGATAAAGTATGGTCAAACTGAGCTTGGTCTTTTTGTTGCAGACGGAGTTATTTTAGCAACTTCAACTGGTTCAACTGCTTATTCTGCAAGTGCCGGCGGCCCGATTATTGATCCTTATATCGATGTTATGTGCCTTACTTTAATAAATCCATTTAGTTTGTCGAGCCGGCCTGTTGTTTTGAGCCCGGAAAATGAACTTTCTATAGAAATTTTACCGAGCCGGGTAAGCGACGTAATTATAACTGTTGATGGACAGATTCCAATTGATTTGCACGTTGGCGATATAATAAAAATCGGACAGGCTGAACACAAGGCACTTCTTGTTGGTTGTACACAGGAAAAATTCTATAAATCATTGCGTCAGAAATTGAACTGGTCAGGAGGACCAAATGCTTGAGGATTTAAAGATTAAAAATTTTGCCCTCATCGACAGCGCCTGCGTAGATTTTAAAAACGGATTTACGGTTCTTTCTGGCGAAACTGGTGCTGGAAAATCTCTTTTAATTGGAGCACTTACTTTTCTTTTAGGTGGCAAGGGTGGTGCTGAGCAGATTCGTTTTGGCTGTCAAATGGCTCAGGTTAGCGGAACTTTTTATATAAAAGGACTTTCTGAGAATGTCGACAGTTCAAAAATCAACGAAAACGACATAAAAACTCCTGCGCAGTGGCTTTACGTTCACGGAATTGAAAGCGAAGACGACAGAATTTTAATCCGGCGTTCTGTGCGCGATAACGGAAAATCCGCAGCCTGGATTGGAGATACTCCGGTAACAAGGGCAGATTTAGCTTCGTTCTGTAATTTTCTTATAGATATTCACGGTCAGCATGAACATCAGTCTTTGATGCGTGTAAATGAACACAGAAAATTTCTTGATTCTTTTGCCGGCATAAATGAAAAAGTTGAATTTTTTACTTCAATTTATTCTTCCCTTGTAGAAAAGCGCCGTGAACTTTCTCAAATGCTTTCTGACGATAAAACGCGTGCTCAAAAAATTGAAGTTTTGACTTTTGCAGTAAATGAAATTGAAGAAGCAAAACTAAAAAAGAATGAAGATGTTGAACTTGAAGAAGAAGAAAACAGACTTTCTTCATTTGAAAAACTTTTTGAAGATGTTGATTCAATTTGTCAGACTCTCGAAGGAGCAGAATCTTCAGACGGTGCTGTTTCTCTTATAAAAAAAATCCGTTCAACTGCAGAACATGCCGTTACTCTCGACAAAAAGTTGGAATCTCTCGACAGTCGTCTGGAAAGTGCTTTTTACGAACTTTCGGACATTGCAAACGAGTATTCAGCTTATAAAAATTCTTTGGTTTTTGATCCAGAGCGTCTGGCTTTTGTTCAGGAGCGGCAGACTTTAATTTATAATCTCAAAAAAAAGTATGCTTCGTCGGTGGATTCTCCGCTTTCAGAAGTAATTCAATTTGGAGAGAACGCTCAAAAACGTCTTGAAGAATTGAACAGCGGCGAAAAAAATAAAGATTCCCTTAAACTTGAAATTTCTGAACTTGAAAAAAAGGTTTACGCACTCGCAAAAGAAATTTCAAAAGACAGAAGTCTTGCCTCTCAAAAAATGTCCGCTCAGGTTATGGCTATTTTGCAGACTTTGGGAATGAAAGACACACGTTTTTCTGTTCAGGTTTCAGAAAAAAATGGTTCTGAGCTTGAACAAAAGTGTGGGCCTTATGGAATGGACGATATTGAATTTTTGATTGCAGCAAATCCTGGGAATCCGTTGCAGAGTCTGGCAAAGATTGCTTCTGGTGGTGAATTAAGCCGTGTTATGCTTGCATTAAAAACTGTTCTTGCAGAAAGCGACAGTGTTGGAACTCTTGTCTTTGACGAAATTGATACTGGAATTGGGGGAGAAGTTGCAGTTTCTGTAGGCCAGCATTTAAAAAATCTTGCAAAAAACAGACAGATTTTATGTATTACGCATCTAGCGAGTATTGCAGTTTATGCCGATAATCAACTTAAAATAGCAAAGAGTGTTTGTGATGGAATGACACACACAGAGGTTACTCCAATTGAAGGTGAAGAACGTGTTAGCGAAATTGCACGTATGCTTTCCGGGGATTCTGCGAGTCAGGAGTCGCTTGAACACGCAAAAGCAATGCTTTTAAAATTTTCTAGTTGAGTAGAGGAGAATATTAATGGCTAAAATTTCTGCTGAAAGCCGCGAACTTTTTAATTCAAAAATTGTTCCATACAAGGATGAAATAAATTCCCGGCTTAACAAGGAAAAAGAAGTTCTTGCTCTGATTGCAAAAGACCAGTCTGGTTC
>CAVKVK010000027.1:0-16356 GCA_963659855.1 Parabacteroides distasonis
GCGCGTTATATTCCATAAATAAAAATTCAAATCTAAAAAACAGCAGGCAATGCAATTTTTTATAAAAAGATTTATAATAAATCATTAAATTTATTATTTTTTTGGAGAAAAAAATGAAAAAATTACTTGCTGCTGCACTGGCAGTCTTTGCTGGTATGTCGCTTTCTGCATTTGCACTTGAAAAAAACATTGCAGACAACGAAAAAGTTGAAAAAGTTGCTTCAGTTACATCTGTTGCAAATAAAAAAGGCACAAAAATCTATGTTGTCGGAGATTCAACATTCAGTTCTTTTTCTGACCCTTACTACTATCCGCGCTACGGAATCGGTACAAAATTGCAGGATTTCTTAAATCCTAAAAAAGTTGAAGTAATCAACCTTGCAATGTCTGGTCGTTCTTCTAAAAGTTTCTTAACAGAAGCAAACTACAAGACTTTATGCGAAAACATTAAAAAAGGCGACTATTTGATCATCGGTTTTGGTCACAATGACGAAAAAACAGAAGAAGCCCGCTACACAAATCCGAATGGTTCAAAAGAAGAAGCAGGATCTTTTAAAAACAGTCTTTACGAAAACTACATTAAGCTTGCTTTGAACAAAAAAGCAACACCAGTATTGTGCACTCCGATTGTTCGCCGTGCTCCAGGAAAAGCTTACGAAGGCTCATATGTTCACGTAACAAAAGACACTTCAGAATTTCAGGGCGGAGACTACGCACAGGCAATCCGTGATCTTGGAAAAGAAACTGGAGTTTTAGTTGTAGACAACACTGCTTACACAAAAGATCTTTATGAAAAATCAGGTGACGATGTAACTGTAAAATTCCACGCATGGCTTGGTCACAAACCAGCATCAGTTGATAACACTCACCTTAACACTTATGGTGCAACAGTTCTTGCTTACCACGTAGTTACAGAAGTTGCTAAAGCAAATGAAAAATTTGCAAAACTTGTTGCAAAAGACATTAAAGAACCAACAGAATCCCTTTTAGTTCCAAATCCTTCTTATGTTATTCCTGTTTATACAGAATTCTCTCCAGCTGACAAATCTACAGTTTTTGTAACAACAGAACCTTGGTTCGGTACTGTATTTGGTGATATGGGCGGAATCGAAAAACTTGCAAATCCAGACATTTACGAAATTACAGAAGAAAATGGAAAAGTTGTAATGCACTCTGGAACAAAAGACGGAAAAACTTCTGCAGGAAAAATTGCTTCTGGTTCAGACGGTCTTGCATTCTACTTCCAGCAGATTCCTGCAAACAAAGATTTTACTCTCTCTGCAACTGCAACTGTTTTAAATGCAACAAAAAACAATCAGGTTTCTTTTGGACTTATGGTTCGTGATGATGTTTACATTGACAAATACGACAACCAGGTAAAAAGCGATTACGTTGCTGCAGGAACTTTAGGACTTGCACGTGGCGAAAATGCCTGGGTTGACCTTTTTCAGAGAGCTGACGGAGATTTAAAACAGACAACTGTTTCTAAAGAAAGTTTCCCGATAAGTGGAACAAAAGTTAAACTTTCTATTACAAAATCTGGCGACACTTACACTCTAAACTACGGCAAAGATTCTGCAACATTCCAGGCAAAACTTACAGAAGTTGATCCAAAATGGGTTTATGCAGGTTTGTACACATCTCGTTCAGCTTATATCGAATATTCAGACATTAAGCTTGAAGTAAAATAAAACAAACAAAAAAAAGGGCTAGTGGCAAAGTTTTTACTTTTATGCCATTAGCCCCAATTTATTTTTTATTGCTTTACAAAAATCTTATAAAAAAAGATGCCAAAACTGCAGTTCAATATACAAACTGTCGTCCGGCATTTTTTATTTTTATTACTTTACAAAAATCTTACACAAAACCATTAAAACAGCTTCTACAAGTCCTAAAACAACTAAAATCATTAAATGCTTAAAACCAGGTTTTCTGATTTTCTTTTCAGAAATAAAAAGTCCGCCAACAAGTGCCATAAAAAACATATAAACCATTGTTAAATCAAGTTTATTGGCAAGCTGCAAAAGGTAAATCAACGGAAAAACAATTGCTGCAGTTGTAACAGGAACTCCTGTAAAAAATTCACGGTTAGTATTTTCTTCCTTCTGTCTTTCTTCTTCCTGAACATTGTAATATGCAAGGCGAATAACTGCTGCAAGCGCGTAAAGAATACAAATCAAAACCAGAAAATCTTTTAAATACTGATAGTATTGTGTGCGTGTAGTAAGTTTTTCAATAAATTTAGAAGTCATTACCAGGTTAAAGCCAATACATGCAGGCAAAACACCAAAAGCAACAGAATCCGAAAGAGAATCAATTTGAATTCCAAATTTTTTTTCAAAATCTGTGCGGTTTGCCTTAGAACGGGCAACTTTTCCGTCAAAAGCATCTAAAAGTCCACAAATCATTAAACAAATAATAGCTGCCAGAATAAGCTGAGGAGTAAAAGAAAAAATTATTCCTGCAATTGCAGAAACAATCGAAAGATAAGTTAAAATAACGGTATAATCGTAAACACCTAACATAAAAAATCCTTACATGGAAGCTCCAATACAGATTAAGAGCATCGCTAAAAAAAATAATCAGCACAAAGCTGATTTTATTATTTTAAAACAAATTTAAAACAAAAAACTAACTCACTTCCAGACGTTTTTAATATTATCACCTAAAAAAATCCCTTGCAACTCTAACAATTTTAAAGCAAAATATCTTCTATGTTTCAAACTCTTGTGAGTTTTTTTTCTGCACACATTCCTTACTGGCCTCTTGTTTGTTTTACACTTCTGATCATTGCGGGCTTTAATGTACCTGTTTCAGAAGATGCAGTTATTATCCTGACTGCCGGGGTTTCTTTTGCAGATCATTCACTTTTAGTTCCAAACTGGATTGCGCTTTATCTTGGAATTTTTATAAGTGACTTAATGGTTTACTGGTGGGGACATCTTATTTCAAAAGGAATGTTTCAGATTAAAAAAGTTCAAAAAAAATTAACTCCAGAAAAGATTCGTCTGGTTGCAAAAACAATTGATGACTACGGTTTCAGGACATTCATCGTCTGTCGTTTTATTCCATTTGGAGTCCGCAACACTCTCTGGCTGTGTTCAGGTTTTGTTGGTCTTCCATTCAAAAAGTTTGTTCTTTACGATTCAATTGCAGCCGTTATCAGCTGTTCAACACTTTATCATCTTGTAATTTTTCTTGGAGCAAAAGGTTCTCTCGCTTTTAAAATCGCAGGAATTTGTCTTTTTATTGCATTGATTGCATTTTTTATTTTTATGGCAGTTCGTGTAATAAAAAAAGAAACTGCATTTTTTGAATCTGAAGAAAAAAACTAAATTCTGTTTTTGGCTTATTTCAAATTCAACAAAAAAAGGTGAATGTAAAATTCTCTACATTCACCTTTTATAATTAACAGCCACGCTTTTTTACGGGTTCACTCGTTAAATCAACTCCAAGTTTTTTGAATATCTTCCGGTCAACTTCGCTGAGCATTACACTTGTATGCACCTGGCATCCCTTAAACAACGGAAGCTGTTCCAAAGCTTTTTTACAGTTTTCGTCACTGCGGCTAAGCATTGCAAGGGCAACAAGAACTTCGTCAGTATGCAGTCTTGGATTTTTTCCTTTAAGATAATTTACCTTCATATTTTGAATCGGTTCTATCATCTGCGAAGGAATCAGTTTTACGCTGTGATCAATTCCTGCCAGATACTTTGCTGCATTCAAAATAAGGGCAGCACAGGTTCCCAACAATTCAGAAGATTCAGACGTAATTATTTTTCCGTCATTAAGTTCAATTGCAGCCGAAGGCAATCCCGATTTTTTTGCTCTTTCTTTTGCCTCAACAGTCACCTTTCTGTCTTCTGTCGTAATTTTTGCCTGTTGTAAAAGAAGGCTCAATTTATTTACTTCAGATTCTTCACACTTGCCTTCCGCCAGATTACACAAAGCAGAATAATATCTTCTGATTATTTCCTGATTACTTGCATAACGACACGCTTCGTCGTCAAAAATACAATTTCCGGCCATGTTTACTCCCATGTCCGTCGGCGATTTATATGGATTTTCGCCATAAATTCCCTTAAAAATAGCATCCAGAACAGGATAAATTTCAATATCGCGATTGTAATTTACAGTTGTTTTTCCATAAGCTTCGAGATGCCAGGGATCAATCATATTTACATCGTTAAGATCGGCAGTTGCAGCCTCGTAAGCAAGATTTACAGGATGCTTTAACGGAAGATTCCAGATCGGGAAAGTTTCAAATTTTGCATAACCTGCTTTAATTCCACGAATATTTTCGTTATAAAGCTGGCTCAGACAAACCGCCATTTTGCCGGAACCAGGTCCCGGGGCCGTAACAACAACAAGCGGGCGGCTGGTTTCTACATAATCGTTTTTTCCATAGCCTTTTTCGCTATCAATAAGAGAAACATTATTAGGATAGCCTTCAATTAAATAATGAAAATAAGACTTGATATTAAGTTTTTTTAATCTGCGTGCAAAAGCTTTTGCGCCTTCCTGACCGTTAAAATGTGTAATTACAACAGAACCTACAAAAAGTCCGCACTTAATAAATTCATCGCGCAGGCGAAGAACATCCTGATCATAAGTAATTCCAAGATCGCTTCTGATTTTATTTTTTTCAATATCCTGTGCACTTATTACAATGACAATTTCTGCCATTTCAGAAAGCTGCATCAGCATTTTTAGTTTACTGTCAGGTTCAAAACCAGGCAAAACACGACTTGCATGATAGTCGTCAAAAAGTTTTCCACCAAATTCAAGGTAAAGTTTGTTTCCAAAATGCGAAATACGTTCTTTAATGTGTTCAGATTGAATTTTTAAATACTTATCGTTGTCAAATCCCTTTTTCATACTCAAAAAGTATAAAGTATTTAATCATTCTTTTCTATAATTTTAAAAATTCGGGGGGCTCGGCGCAAAGCGCCGAACAGGTGTTCCGGTGTTCCGCTGTTCGCTACATCGTTTTGCGACGCTTTCGCGCACCTCCACCCCTTGCCCCATAAAAAAACGGTGCTTAAAACAAGCACCGTTAATTAAAACAAAACTTATAACTACAGAATGTAACGAGACAAATCAACGTCTGTTACAACTCCACGGAGTTTTTCGTCAACAAATTTTGCATCAATTGTCAGAGTTTCTCCTGAATGTTCATCTGCAGTAAAACTTGCATCTTCCAGAACCTTTTCCATTATTGTGTGCAAACGACGCGCACCAATGTTTTCACTTCTGGAATTAACATCTTCTGCAAGAAAACTCATTCTATCAATAGCGTCTTCACTAAATTCAATTTTTAAGCCTTCCGTTGCAAGAAGTGCCGTATATTGTTTTGTAAGTGCATTTTTGGGTTCAAGAAGAATTCTCTTAAATTCATTTTTTGTCAGACTTTCAAGTTCAACACGCAAAGGGAATCTTCCCTGCAACTCTGGAATTAAATCGCTTGGAGCGCTCATACTAAACGCGCCGGCAGCAATAAAAAGAATATGGGTTGTATCAACAACGCCATATTTTGTATTTACCTTTGAACCTTCAACGATCGGCAAAATGTCGCGCTGAACGCCTTCGCGGCTTACCTGCCCCGAAGAATTCTGGTTTCTCGAAGCAATTTTGTCGATTTCGTCAATAAATACAATTCCGCTTTGCTCAACTCTTTCTTTTGCAATGTCTGCAACCTTGTCACTATCAATCATTGAATCCAAAATTTCTGACTGAAGAATTTTTCTTGCTTCTTTTACAGTTACAGTCTTCTTTTTTAAACCACGTCCTGTAAGAATATTCTGCAAATCCTGCATTCCACTCTGCAAATCGTCAAGACTTCCACCTGCAATAATTTCCATGCTAGGTCCACGTGGCTGTCTTTTTATTGTAACTTCAACTTCACGATCTTCGAGTCTGCCTTCGCGCAGCATTTGACGGAACTTTTCTCTTGTTGAAGAACCTGTATTTTCTTCTTTTACAGCCAGAAGCAATTCTGCATTTTCTGCAGGATTTTCTGGAGTTTTTTCATTCTTTTCGTTTGTTCCAGGAAGAAGAAGGTCTAGAATTTTTTCTTCAACCTTTGGAAGACTAGATTCTTTCATCTGTTCTTCCATTTCTGCCTTTACATTGTTGTAACCAACTGCCATTAAATCGCGGATCATAGATTCAACATCGCGGCCAACGTATCCAACTTCTGTATATTTTGTTGCTTCAACCTTAATAAAAGGCGCATTTATAAGTTTTGCAAGGCGACGGGCAATTTCTGTTTTTCCAGAACCAGTTGGTCCAATCATTAAAATATTTTTTGGTGCAACTTCGTCACGAATATCTTCTGAAAGATGAATTCTTCTTAGACGATTTCGCAATGCAACTGCAACTGCCCGCTTTGCTTTTTCCTGACCAATAATGTACTGATCAAGTTTTTCTACTATTTGTTTAGGTGTTAATCCCTGAATTGCCATTTTTTTTCCTATTCCAAAACTTCAGATGTTACGTTGTGATTTGTATAAATGCAGATATTTCCTGCAATATTGAGCGATTTTTCTGCAATTTTTTTAGCCGAATAACTGCTGCATTCAAGATATGCAAGTGCCGCTGAATAAGCATAGTTTCCACCGGAACCAATTGCCAGAACATCATTTTCTGGTTCAATTACGTTGCCGTCGCCGCTTATTAAAAGAATTTTTTCTTTATTTGCAACAATCAGCATGGCTTCGAGTTTTTGCAAAGAACGTTCTGTTCTCCACATTTTTGCAAGTTCAACTGCTGAGCGCGTTAAATCGCCGTTAAATTCCTTTACTTTTTCTTCAAATTTATCGAGCAGCGTAAAAGCATCTGCTACACTGCCAGCAAATCCTGTAAGAATTTTGCCATTGTAGATTTTTCTTACCTTTCTGGCATTGCCTTTGCAAACTGTATTTCCTAAAGTTACCTGACCGTCTCCAGCCATAGCAACCTGACCATTCTTTTTTACAGCAATAACTGTAGTACTTCGAATTTCAACCTTTTCCATGTTTTTAAATATAAGAAAAATAAATTAAACGGGCAAGAAAATATTAAAAAAATCCAGGAGAATTTTCTTTTGAATTTATTCATTCTCTCCACACAAAAACAAATCAGTCTTTGTTTCCTCCATGCGGATGAGACCTGTTATACATGTAAATCAATCTGTCTGTTATAACGTGTGTGTATCGCTGTGTTGTACTGATAGAAGAGTGCCCCAGCATTTCCTGAACTTCCCGGATATCAGCCCCGCCCGTAAGCATTGCCGTTGCAAATGTGTGTCTAAGTTCATGTGGATTTACGTGTCGTTTTGAGCCGGAACCGCCTGTGTAACGAGTTAAAATATAAGCAATTCCGCCACGGCTTAAAGGCGTTCCATTCTGGTTTACAAAAAGATAATCTTTTGGATTTATAATTGAAAGGTTTTTAAAACGCTCGTTTCTTTCTGCAATATATTTTTTTATAATTTCTACAATGTATTTCTCAAAATAAACAGGTCTTGTTTTTTTTCCTTTTCCGAGAACAACAGCAACCTCAAAATTGTTCGAAAAATCTTTTATTTTTAATCCGGCAACTTCAGCAAGACGACAGCCACTCGAATACATAACTTCAAAAAGTGCCTGATCTCTAGTCTTCCACAAAAGCGGCTTTTTTACTGGCAATGCACGCAATTCATTTATTTCTTTTCCGGTTAAAAATGGTGGCATTGATTTATCCTGTTTTTCGCATTTTAACTCTAACGCAGGATTAAAATCTATTTCTTTTTGTTTCCGGCAGTACGCAAAAAGACTTCTGATTGCAGAAAGATAGCGGTTATGAGAACTTGGCTTAGATTTGTATCTTCCAAGACAAAGTTTTAATTCGTCAAAAGTAATTGAAGACATAATTCTGTCAGTGCCAATTTCAGGGTTTGCCATAAAACGTTCAAGATCATTTTTATATGCCTTTACAGTGTTTTCTGACATTCCATGAACGCACTCAAGATAAATCAAAAATTCTTCAACCGCTTCTTTTACATTCAAAGCAAAACCTCAAAAGATTTTAGTCAGCCGTTTCTTGTGGCAAAGGCATTATCAAATCTTCGTCGCCTGCTGAATGTAAATAATCGCAATCCGGATTTATGCAGGATTTATAAGTTCCGTTTTTCTTATCGAATTTTTCAACAAGGAACCAGCCGCATTTTGGGCAGGTTGCATCAATCGGCTTAAAATGACTTATAAATGAACATTTTGGATAATTTGTACAACCATAGAAAGATTTTCCTCTTCCTTTTGATTTTCGTTCTACAATGTCGCCGTCGCAGCCTTTTACAGGGCACTTTGCAAGTGGAATTGACTTTGTATTATGGCACTCTGGGAATCCTGAGCAGGCAAGGAAAAATCCGAATCTTCCAAGCTTTTTTACCATAGGTTTTCCGCATTTTTCGCAGATTAAATCAGTTTTTTCGTCTAAAAATCCTTTTATGCTTTCTGTTGTGTGTTCAACTTCGTCAACGCGTTTTTTAAATGGTCCGTAAAACTCGCGGATCATATCGTTCCAGACAACTTTATTTTGTTCTACATCGTCGAGTTCGTTTTCTACTTCTGCCGTAAACTTTTCGTTTATTACTTCAGGAAAGGATTCAACCAGGATTTTTGAAATCATCTTTCCTAAAACTGTAGGCATAAGCTGACGGTTATTGCGGGTAACGTAATATCTGTCCAAAAGAACAGAAATAATCGGAGCATAAGTTGAAGGACGTCCAATTCCTTTTTCTTCCAGCATTTTTACAATTGAAGCATCTGTATAACGGGCAGGCCCAGAAGTAAAATGCTGTTCTGGATAAAATTTGTGTGCACTATCTAAAATTTCGCCTTCTTTTAGTGAAGGAATATTTCCTGTAACTTCTTCTTTTGAAGACAAAACCTTCATTACGCTGTAAAAACCTTTTTCAATCAGTTTAGAAGCACTTACGCGGAACAAAGCATCTCCAGCTTCAATATCAACGCTTGTAGTTCTTGTTTTTGCATTATTCATCTGGCTTGAAAAAAATCTTTCCCAGACAATTGAATAAAGTCTTAACTGATCGCGGGTCAAATATTCTTTTACGCTGTCTGGAGTGTAGTCAACATAAGTCGGACGGATACATTCATGAGCGTCCTGTGCACTTTTTCCAACTGCATAATGAATTGGTTCTGCCGGAAGTTCATCTGGAAAATTCTTTCCAATCCATTTTCGTACATCATCTAAAGCACTTTGAGCAATACGAACAGAATCGGTACGCATATAAGTAATAAGACCAACACGGCTGCTTCCAATCTGCACGCCTTCGTAAAGCTGCTGTGCAACCTGCATTGTTTTTCTTGAAGTAAATCCAAGACGGTTTGCTGCGTCCTGCTGTAATTTACTTGTTGTGTACGGAGCCTTTGGACGAACAGTTTTGTCTGTGCTTTTTATTTCTTTTACTGTGCATTGAGAATTTTGAATTTCTTCAATTATTTTTTTTACTTCAGCTTCGTTTTTTAATTCTGGTTTTACTCCATGATATTTTACAAGCTGAGCTGTAAACTGAGTCTTTCCTTTTACAAAATCTGCTTCGAGTGTCCAGTATTCTTCTGGAATAAAATCTTCTACTTCTTTTTCTCTTTCGCAAATCAATCTGAGAGCAACAGATTGAACTCTACCAGCAGAAAGTCCGTTTTTTACTTTTTCCCACAAAAGTGGGCTTAAATTATAGCCTACAAGACGGTCGAGTACACGACGGGCCTTTTGTGCATTTACAAGGCTTTCGTAAATTTCGCGTGGATGTTTTACAGCTTCTTTTATGGCATTTGGTGTAATTTCGTTAAACACAACGCGTTTTACATCTGCATCAGTTTTATCTTTAATTGCATTATTTAAATGCCAGGCAATGGCTTCTCCTTCGCGGTCGGGATCGGACGCCAGTAATACATGATCGCTTTTTTTTGCATCTTTCTGCAATTCCTTTAAAAGTTTAGCGCGGCCACGCACTGTTATGTATTCTGGTTCAAAATTGTTTTCTATCTGAATTGCCATTCTGCTTTTTGGCAGGTCAATCAGGTGTCCCATGCTTGCTTTTACCGTATAACCAGGACCAAGATATTTTTCAATAGTTTTGGCTTTTGCAGGAGATTCTACTATGACCAGAGTATTTTCTGCACTCGTCTTCTTCTTAGCGACCATACTTTTCTTAGCTCCAAACATCTCTTAACTGAACAATTTTAGCTGTTCAGAATTTCTTTTTATATTTACCGTACAAAAACTGTCATTTTTATACTGACAATATTCAGCATAAGTTTTTATAACCGGCGCACCATCTTCAACATAGCGCGCAGGTGAATTAAAACGCTTTGACCGGACTTTTCTTTCCATTTCTTTTCCGGTCAAGGCAAGAGCATTTAATTTCTGCTCATTGATTTTTTCTAAAGCCTTTGATTCTTCATTAAAACACGCATCATGAAAAAACACGTAGCGGTTATAATCAAGAGCAAGACTCGCAGTTATCATAGCTCCACTCCCAGAAGGAGCCTGAACGACTACAGTTGCAGGACTTAAGGCAGCAATAATTCTGTTTCGCTGTGTAAACCTGAACGGAACAGCCGGAGTTCCAGGAGTATATTCGCTTACAATAGCCCCGCCACATTCAATTATGCTGGAAGCAATTTTTGTATGCGATAAAGGAACAATGCTGTCTATTCCACCAGGAAGGACGGCAACAGTTTTTCCGCTTAAGCCAGAAAGTGCTCCTTTGTGGCTCGCAACATCAATTCCAAAGGCAAGCCCAGAAACAACGGTTTCTCCATTGTCACCTGCACTTTTTGCAAAATCGAAGGCTTCTTTTCTGCCGGAATAAGTTGCACGCCTTGTTCCAACCATAGAAACACAATTTGCCTTTAAGCAGTTTAAGTCGCCACGATAAAAAATAACATAAGGCGGATCTTTCATTTCTGTCAGCATTGCAGGATATTGTGCATCACCGTAAAAAGTCCACTTTATGTTCAGCCGTTTTATCAGTTGAATTGCTGTTTCTGCTTTTTTTAGAATTTTCTGACCATTCCAGCTCGCTCTTGCTAAGCTTCTGCCTATAATAGTAGAAAGTTCATTATTTGACATTACCGCAAGGATATTAAAACTGTCAAGTTTTTTTTGCAATAGAGATTTTTCAGAAAAAGTAAGAAAAGAAGCGTCTGCAATCATCAGACGCTTTAAAAGTTCATTTTCGTTAATTTGCATAGGCAGCATCAAGAACTATTTTTTTGTTGGTCTGAGCATCTTTCTTTTTTTGTTCAGATTTTGTTGTAGAAATAATTCTGTCATAAAGAGAAGTTGCTTTTTCGTATTCACCTTCAACATAATAAGCACGGGCAAGCACAAACATAATATCTGAATTTTTAGTTTCAACATCCAGGGCAGTTTCCAGATAAGGAATTGCCTTGCTGCACTGATCAAGTTCAAATACATAAAGAACGCCAAGCCCATAAAGAGAGCGGACATAACGCGGTTCAATTTCGATTGCCCGTAAATATGCACTTTCCGCAAGCTTTAAATAATTGAATTTTTCTGCAGAAGTTGAACCAGTTGCATTAAAATCCAAAGATGCTTTTGCCATGTAACCTGCACAAAGTCCAACATAATAATAAAGATTCTGGTTTTCCGGATAATATTGAATTGCATTCTGAAAAGCTTTTAAGGCTTCTCCATACATTTTTGAATCAAGATAACGGGTTCCAAGAATTTTATACCAGATTCCAACCTGAGAATTTGCAAGCTGAACATCCATTGCCCTCGCCTGATATTTTTTAATTGCATCCTTTAATTCTTCCACGGTAACAGGCGAAGAAACATTTTCTTCCAGTTTTTGAAGGCGTATTATTGTCTTACTGGATTTGCCAGAACATCCGCAGAAAATTCCTGCAAAAAGAAAAAGAAAAACAAACAAAACAAAACAAACATTCCGCAAATTAAAAAATCCATAAATTACTTTTTTTTGATTTTTTTTATTCATCATCTTCCTCCAGTTTTCGTCCAGGAAAATACTTTCTGTGAACTTCCCTAAGCTGTGAATTTTCAACATGTGTATATATTGTAGTCGTTGCAAGGTCAGAATGTCCAAGCAATTCCTGCACAGACCTGAGATCCATTCCACCGGCAAGCAAATGAGTTGCAAAACTGTGCCTTAAAGTATGAACTTTAGCATCAATTCCGCTTTTAGATTCATAAATCTTAAAATTTTTCCAGATTCCTTTGCGGCTTAAGGGCTTTCCCTGATAGTTTACAAAAACTTCGTCAACAACTTTATTTTTAACAAGAAGAGGCCGAACCTCATTTAAATATGTTTCAAGGCGATTTTTTGCTTCCTGCCCGAATGGAACCATTCTTTCTTTGTCGCCCTTACCTCGAACAATTAAAAACCGTTCATGCAGGTGCAGATTAGAAACTTTTAAACTGCCTGCTTCACTTATTCTAAGTCCGCAGCTGTAAATCAGTTCAAAAAGTGCACGGTCGCGGATTCCCAATGGCTTGGACAAATCAATTGAATTTAAAAAAGAATCAACTTCTTTAATACTCAAAACCTTAGGCAGCGAACGAGCGGTCTTTGGTCTGTCCAGCATTAGTGCCCAGTTTTCTTTCCAGACATTTTTCCGCTTTAAAAATGAACCAAAAGAACGCAGGGCCGAAACATCTTTTGCAACCGTTAAATTATCAGATTCATGTGTTTTTCTCCACATAAGATAATAAATAAGATTCTTTTCGGTTACCAGAGAAAGTTTTATATGCTCTCCCGAAATCCATCTTAAAAATAAACGTGCACAGTCAACATAGGTTTCTGCAGTAGCTGCACTACGCCTGTCAACCAAACGAATATCATTATAAAACAACTCCAGGAGCGCTTTTACGGTCATTCTTTATTTTTTTGTAAGATCTATAGATTTTGAATAATTGCGGCGCCAGATTGCAGGTTGATTTACATCGCCTGTATTTTTAAAGTTTTCTGGCGGAACATTTTTTACTGAACTTCCGCGATTTTTATTCTTAAGCTCTGCCCAGCCTGAAAAATCATCAGAATTATCAGCAGAAGGAGCTTTTTTTGACTGAAAATCCAGACCTGTATTTCCAATTATTCTTCCAGCTGTGCTCGGAGTTTTTTCTACAGTAACAGGCTCTTTGGCTTCAGTAAAAGGAGTTCCAGTTGAAGAAGATAACTTTTTGCCATTCAAAACATCTACAAAGGCTCCAGGAGAAATAACATTTGGATCATCATTTACAGGTGGCTCTGGAATTTCTTCTTCAATTTCTGGTTCTTTTTCAACCTTGTTTGGAGAATTGAATCCAGTTGCAATAACAGTAACAGAAATTTTGTCTCCAAGTTCTGGTTCATTATAAAGTCCCCAGAGAACCATTGCATCTTTTGCAGCGCTTGCACGAATATCATTAGCAATTTCCTGACATTCATCAATAAGAACGCTGTCATTTCCACTGATTTTAATGAGGATTCGTTTTGCACCGTCAATGTGAGTATCTGACAAAAGCTTATTATTGATTGCCATTGTAGCAGCATCAATTCCGCGATTTTCGCCTTCTGCAACGCCAATACCAAGAATTGCATCTCCCTGACCGCGCATAACAGTAGAAACATCATTAAAGTCGCGGTTTATTACGCCTGTTTTTGTAATTATGTCAGAAATTCCTTCCACGCCCTGACGCAGAATATCGTCGATAATTTTAAATCCTTCAGCAGCGGTAAGACGTTTTTCAGAAGTTTCAAACACACGCTGATTTGGAATTACGATTAAAGAATCAACTTCATCGCGAAGTTTTTTAATTCCTTCAGCAGCATATTCTGCACGGGCAGAACCTTCAAAATCAAAAGGAGTTGTAACAACGGCAACTGTTAAAATTCCAAGTTCCTTAGAAATTTTTGCAACTACCGGAGCAGAACCGGTTCCTGTTCCACCGCCCATTCCGGCAGTAATAAAAACCATGTTTGTGCCCTGCAAAAGTTTTTTGATTGTTTCAGATTCTTCTTTTGCTGCTTCTTCTCCAATTTCTGGATGCATTCCGGCACCAAGTCCGCCAGTAATTTTTTTACCAATTTGAATTTTGTAATTTGCCTTAGAAATTGCAAGATGCTGAAGATCTGTGTTGAGTGCAATAAATTCAACTCCCTGAATTCCTGCATTTATCATGTTGTTTACAGCGTTGCCACCACAACCACCGCAACCAATTACCTTTATTTTTGTAGGATTTGTCTGTTCCACAACTTTTATCTGGCTGCTTAAATCCTGATCTTCGTAGCTTACCTGAAAATTCATTGCCATATTTTCCTCCCGCCCAACTTAAACGCATCCCCTTTGCGTAAAGTCTACCAACATTTATGTTTTATTTAGAAAAATTTCTTAAGGAACTTTTGTAAAAGACTCGTTCCGTTAGATTTTTTGTCTTCGTATCCGTTTTTATTTTTTTTACGATTATTTTCCTGTGAACTAAGAGTTTCGCAGCCATAAATCACAAGACCTACAGCAGTTGCAAAGTCCGGACGGCGATATTCTTCCTGAATTCCGCCCAAATCTCCCGGCACGCCAACACGCACAGAACTCGTTCCAAAAACATCTTCTGCAAGCTGAACGATTCCCGGCATTAAAGCTCCACCGCCAGTAAGAATAATATTGCCTTCAAGTTTTGTGTTTGCCTTATTTATGATTTCTGAACGAACCATCGAAAAAATTTCTCTCATGCGCGATTCAATAATTTCGCATATTTCTGAGCGTGAAGAAACTTCCGGTGCCCTTCCGCCAGCTCCAGGAATAATTACTTCAGAATCTTCTTCAATTGCTTCTGGCCAGCAGCAACCGTCTTCAATTTTTATTTTTTCGGCATTTGCAGGAGAAATTCCTTTTACGATTGCAATATCGTTTGTTACAAGATTTCCTCCGACAGGAACACTGAGTGTGCAAAGCGGAGCGTCATCGTCAACAACGATAACATCTGTTGTTCCGCCACCTAAATCAATAATCACAGAACCTAATTCTCTTTCATCCTGAGCCATTACAGATTGCATAGCGGCAAGTGTTTTTAGAATTATGTTGTCGACAGAATAACCTGCGCGTTCAATACACTGAGTCATATTTGCAACAGCAGTTTTAGAAGCAGTTACAATATGAACATCAACTTCGAGCCGGACAGCAATAGTTCCAACTGGATTTTTTGTCGGAGAAGTTCCGTCTGTTCTGTAAATTTTTGGAATTGAATGAAGAATTTTTCTGTCAATCGGAATATTTACAGCATTTGCAGCGTCAATTACTTTTTTAAGATCTGCATGAGTAATTTCGCGTGCACCTTTTCCGTGAGTTGCAATTGCTACAAGACCATTTGAATCTTCGCTGTCAACCTGATGTCCGCCGATTGCGCTTAAGCAGGAATAAACTTCGTAGCCTGCCTTTTGTTCAGCTTCTTCAATGCAGGATTTTATACATTCCATGGCACTTTCGCGGTTAACAATAATTCCGTTTCTTAAGCCTGCGGATTTTTTTTGTGCAGTGCCAATAATTTCTACTTTTCCGTTATCTATTACTTCGCCAATTACAGTGCGCACATAACTGGTTCCAAGATCTAGACCTACAATAATGTTATTCAACTTACGCTCCTACAATCAGCCGGCTACTTTGTTGTTTTTGAATGATAAGAAATTGAACCATAACGAAGATCGATTACATCAACATCCTTATCAAGTCCGTTTACAACATCAAGCGTTACCATCATTTTTTGTAATATTTCTTCACTAAGAATTCGATCTGACAAAACACGAAGATGAGATTTTAAAGGAATCAGAACGAGTTCAAAATTTCCGTATTCACGGGGAACAACATGAATTTCTGAAACAGCTGCAAAATATTTTCTGTTTATCGATTGAATTTTTGCAATCTGATCTATGAGCAGCTGATATTTAGAAGGAAGCCGCATTCCCTCAGGAATATTTTCAACCGGAACACCAGAAATAATCGGAATTGAACCATCATTTGGCAATTCCACAGAATTTACTGGAAATAATACTCCATTTTTGTCTATTTGAATAGGCACAGTCCGTTCGTCACGATTTATAAAAGTAAAAGCAACAGGCTGGCGCTCTGTAAGTTTTATAAAAACACGATCCGGAAATCTTTTTACAACTTTTACGTCTTCAATTCCAGGAATACTTGCTATTATCGATTGAACCTGAAGTCTGTTAAATTTTAAGAAATTTTCGTTTAATTTATCGCCACAGGCTGATTTTATTTCCTGCTCAGTATAATTGCTTAAACCACTTATTTTTACATTCACAGAATTCAAACAGGGAAGAATGAACAGATAAAT
>CAVKVK010000027.1:16386-24992 GCA_963659855.1 Parabacteroides distasonis
AAAACGACAAAAAGGACTTTTAAAGCCCTGCCTTTTGAGTCTGTTTTCTTTTTTTCAGTTTTTTTGTATTCCTCAAATGAGGTGAACATTATTTCGCTCATCTGTCCCTACTCTCCAGTAAAAAAAACGCTTTCTTCCGTCTGTTCTATTCTCGACGAATTTATAATAAATCCGCACATTGCAAGTGTAACCATCATTGAAGAACCGCCGGAACTAAAAAACGGAAGTGGAATTCCTGTAGTTGGAACAGCTCCTGCAACGACGGCGATATTTAAAAGTGACTGCGCAACAATCACAGCGCCAAAGCCAAAACTTGCAATCGAAGCAAAACGGTTTCCGCACGTCATGCAGATTCTATAAACGCGCCATAAAAAAAGGCCAAGGATGCACAAATATATAATTACGCCAAAAAAGCCCATTGCTTCGGCCCAGCCTGCAAAAACGTAGTCAGATTGAATTTCAGGAACTCCGCCCAATTTTGTAAGTCCAGAGCCAATTCCCTGGCCAAAAAGTCCGCCGTCTGTGATTGCTCTTTTTGAACCGTTAATCTGCCAGTTGAGGCTCTGTGCAAAACTGTCTGGTGCAATAAAACCTAAAATTCTGTTCACGCGGTATGGTTCAGTTAAAATAAAAATGAGTCCAAAAGGAATCAAAAGAAGAGCCATCGGAAAAAACCACAAAAGTTTTGCTCCAGTAACAAAAAAAATGGCTAATCCAAGAACTAACACAAAAAAAGCGGTTCCCAAATCCTGCTGCCACAAAATTATTACAGAAATAAAAAGAAGTCCTACAAGGGCTGGAACGACAGATCTGTCTTCCGCCGGTAATTTTGCCTGTTTGTCAAAAAAATTTGCAAGAAACAAAACCATCGAAAACTTTAATGCTTCAGAAGGTTGAAAGGTTGAAAAATAAGGAATTTTTATCCAGCGCCTAGCTCCATTTCGTTCAACACCAATTCCTGGAATAAAAGTCAAAAGACTTAATGCAATCGAGCCCAACACAATAATCGGTAATACTTTTCTCAATTTTTCAACATCGGTAACAGCAAAAAAAATAAGAAAAATAAAACCAATAAGAGAACTTATTAACTGTCGCTGCACAAAATGAAAAGAATTTCCAAAAAAACGCTGACCGTAGTTTGCAGAACAAAATTGTAAGGTAACCATTCCAATTCCCCACAAAAGCACTACGAGAACAATAAAAAGAGAATCACTTTTTCTGTATATTGAATCAGGTTTTTCTGCGAAGAAATTAAAATTATGCATGCCCGTCCTCACCATTTAAAAGTGGAACGAGTCTGTCAAGCGCAATTCCGTGACTCGCTTTTAAGAGAATAAAATCTCCTTTGGTTGCAAAACCTTTTATTAAGTCAGCAATATTTTTGATTGAACATTCATCACTTTTTTCAAAATATTCAAGGCGCAGATTTTTGTTTCCCGCTCCGTAATTTTTTGCAGCTTCAAATCCCGCAAGCATGTCCTGTCCCACAAAAATGATCATATCAGCGCCGCCTTTTACAGCTTCAAGACCAGCGTTTTTGTGAGCTTCACACGACTCCTGCCCAAGTTCAAGCATAGACCCGAGAACAAAAATCTTTTTTCCGTTTAATTTTACACTTCCTGAAAATTCAATTGCTTTTTCCATTGAATCAGGATTTGCATTGTAACAATCTTCAAGAATTGTAAAGTTTCCTTTTAGAATATGGCTTCTGCCACTCAAAGGTTTTACTTTTTCAATTCCTTTTTTTATCTGCTGGGCATTCAAGCCAAGAGAACGACCAAATTCAACAGCAGCAAGGGCATTTGAATAATTGTAAGCACCAGGAATCGCAAGATGAATTACTTCTCCGTCAACCTTAAAAGTTGTGCCGTCAATTCCATCATCGCTTATAAATTCAATTCCATTGTTTTTTACATCTTTGCCATACCAGACAATTTTTCCTTTTACATCTTTTGCAAGGAATTCTGCAAAATCATCTGATTGAGGAATAATTGCAACGCCCGATTCTGTAAGATTGTCAAAAATTTTCTTTTTTTCTTCCGCAATTTTTTGTCTGCTGCCGAGTTTTCCAATGTGAGCAGTTCCAATATTTGTAATTGCACAGTATTGTGGCTTAAATACTTTTGATAATTCACCGATTTCGTTTTCTCTGTTCATTCCCATTTCTAAAAGAGCAAGTTCGTGCTCAGGGCGAATTTCAAAGACACTCAAAGGTAAGCCTGTTTCGCTATTTAAATTTCCTTTGTTACAGATTACGTTGAAATTTTCGCTCAAAACAGAAGCAGCAATTTCTTTTGTGGTCGTTTTTCCACTTGAGCCGGTTACAGAAACCCGAATCAAATTCGGGAACTTCTGGACATATTCTTGTGCTGCATTTTGCAAAGCAGTTAAAGTATTTGAAACAAGAATAAATGCAGTTTTTTTGTTATTTTCTGCAAGTTTTATGTAAGTTGAATTTTCTTTTTCAAAAGCAGAACGTGCAACAAAAATAACAGAAGCACCTTTTTCTATCGCCTGAGGAATATATTTGTGTCCGTCCTGAAATTCTCCAATCAAAGGAACAAAAAGAGAATCTGGAAGAACATTACGACTGTCTGTAGCAACTGAAGAAAAATAAAATGACTTTGAATCAAAACATTCACCAATAAGGCTACCGTCAACAGCCGGCATCAATTCTTCTAGAGTCAAAAGAGAATTTTGATTTTCGTTATCAAGCTCAGTCATTTTGTTTAGTTTTCCCCTTTTATTTCTACACGAACAATATCTTCCGTATCTGCCTTGTGCATTCCAAGTTCGCCTTCGGCAATTTTTTCAATTCTTTCGGAACTAGAAAGAATACTTATGTCAGAAATCAATTTTCTGTTTTGTTCAACCAGTTCAACCTGTTTTTTTTCAAGAGCCCTGATTTCAGAACAAAGTTTTTTATATCTGTAAGATTGTATTGATTGAAAAACCAGCAACGCAGGAATTGCAATCGCAAAAAGATACGCCCAAAAGCGCGACTTTGATTCACCTTTTACAGACATAAAACAACCTCTTACATTGCTTTTTCTTCAATTGCAAGAAAATGCTGCTTGCTTGCATCGTGTATTTTTCTTACAACCCGCAATTTAGCACTTCTACTTGGAGAATTTGCTTTTATTTCTTCAAGTGTCGGTTCAACAGCCTTTCTTGTTAAAATTTCAGCACAAGCTGTGCCTCCACACGAACACACAGCCTGCTCAGGAGGACACACACACTGTCTTCCTAAATTTCTAAAATAATTTTTTACAATTCTGTCTTCAAGTGAATGAAACGTTATTACACCCATCTTTCCGCCAGGATTGAGCACATTGAATGCACTGTGCAAAGCTGCAGGCAAACGCCTGAGTTCGCTGTTAACAGCAATCCTCAATGCCTGAAAAGTTCTTGTCGCCGGATGAATCTGTCCGTATCTGTAATTAGCCGGAACAGCATTCCAGATAATCTCTGCCAAAGCTTTTGAAGAAGTAATTTTCCCACCCTTTCTTGCTTCCACAATTGCCCTTGCAATCCGGCGACTTAACTTTTCGTCACTGTACAAATAAATCATATTTGCCAGTTCTTCTTCTTTCCAATCATTTACAATGTCACTTGCATTTTCGCCTTCTGTTGCGTTCAAACGCATATCAAGAGGTTCATCATGACGGAAAGAAAATCCCCTCCCACTTTTTTCGTAGTGGTAAACACTAATGCCTAAATCAAAAAGAATTAAATCTGGACGTTGACCGCTCAGATCGTAATTTTCATAAAAATCGTTAAACCAGCCATTAAAAAAAATCATTCTTTCTCCAAAAGGAGCAAGACGCTCGCGAGCACGAGACTGAATATTTTTATCAGCATCAAGTCCGATTATTTTTAAATCAGGAAATTTCGAAAGAAAAGCAAAAGAATGTCCGCCTTCGCCCAAAGTTGAGTCAATCATTAAAGCGTGTTTTTCAAACGGTTCACCGGCAGGATTTAAAAAATTAAGACATTCCTGCAAAAGCACCGGAGTATGAACAATTTCCAACTTTTTCTCCCAGAAAATTTCTGTTTTAAAGTGCGCAAAGTTACAAACTGATATTACTCAAAGCTTCTGCAGCATCCTTTAAGTCTTCCTCGTTTTCTTCAAGATATTTGCCATAGGACTCTGCGTCCCAAAGTTCCATATATCTGTTAATTCCGAGAATTATGCAGTCTTTTGTTAAACCAGCGTAATCACGCAAACTTTGTGGGATAGAAAGCCGACCAGTCTTATCAAGCTCAACTTCCTGAGCTGGTGCAATAAGACTTCGCAAAACCAGACGGTTTTGTTTACTGAACGGAGAAGCACTTTCCATTATTTTTGAAGAAAGATTTTTCCATTCGTCAAGAGTATAAAGCCATAAACAATGATCGAACGACTGTGTAACGATGAGAATATTTTTTTCTGAATCACCGAAAAGTTCATTTCTGAGCTTTACCGGAAAGAGAATTCTCCCTTTTTCGTCCAGTGTGTTTCGGTACTCACCTGTCAGAAGTTCCACTTTTTACCACTTTACTCCACTTTTTCCCACTTAAAGAACATTTTAACCAATAAAATCATAAAGTCAACCACTTTTAAAGCCGATAAACTCTTAAAAAAATCAAAAAAAACTTATGACCGTAATAAATACCTATAACGAAACTAGCCTGCACAAAACCTTAAAACAAATCTATGCATTAGAATTTAACGGAAAGCCTGAACAAAAAATCGGTCCATATATTTGCGACATAGTTACAACAGATTCACAAATTATCGAAATTCAAACTTCAAACATTTCGGCATTAAAAAATAAAATTGAATTTCTTTTAAAACAAGATAAAAAAATTACAGTTGTACATCCAGTTGCAGAACAAAAAATAATAAAAACCTACGATTATGATTCTTCAACTTTTACAGAAAGAAAAAGTCCCAAAAAACAGTCAATTTATTCAGTCTTACGCTCTTTAACAGGAATATATAATTTTTTGACAGAAGAAAATTTTACTTTAGAAATTATTTTTACAAATCAGACAGAATACAGACAAAAAACAATAGAAAAAGTTCAGTCAAAAAATAAAACCAGGCACCATTTGCGTCCGTGGATTATAACAGATAAAAAATTAGATTCAATCAATTCAAAAAATCGCTTAAAAACTAAAGATGACTACAAAAATCTCTTACCAGACACACTTTCCAAACAGTTTACGCCACCGCAATTATACAAGGCACTTTTTGAACTAAAAAATCTCGAACATTTTACAGATTCGCAGAAAAAATCTGTTGCCCAGAATTACAATTTACTAATCTGGCTTTTAGAAAAAATGGAAATAATACAAAAGACAGGCTTAAAACAAGGAAGAAGCTGGGTTTATCAGATTATTTAATTTTTAAACAAAAAAAATCCCTGCACCATACAGCACAGGGATTATATTCAAAAATTAAAGACTACCAGTCGTCCATAATGTCGTCTTCATCACGATTTTCAATATCGTAAAGATCTGTTACAGCATTAAGGGCATCAAAATAAATGTAGTACTGTCCGCGAGCAAGCATTGGATCACAGTCAATTCTAAATCCAAGAATTCTCAAACCAGGTTTTATACCATTGTATGCGCTCTGCTGAATAATTCCGTGTTCTCCATCCGGAGTTGGTGGAATTGCAACAGTAAGTTTTCTCCAGCCAGAGAAAGCAAGATTTCCAAGGAAAAGTTCAAAATTATTACCAAAATAATCCTGAACAAGAAGGTAGATTTCATGATCCATGTTACGACCAGCAACCCAAACAGAAACTGTCTTTGTTACACCTTCAATCGGAATCGGCCGAGTTGAACGAACATAAAATGAATTTACTCCACGACGGAAAAATTCAACCTTAACACCAAGAACTTTTGAATCTTCAGCGTCTTCTTCGCCTTTTACAGGTTCTTTCATTGCAGGAGAACCATCAAAAAGACGGCTTGAAATAACACCAAAATCTGGGGAAATTGAAGCATTCCAGGAACCTTCAACTTCAAATTTATCAACTGAAACTTCACGGAGTGACTGTTTTGCAGAATCTGCGCCAATAATCGTAGGATCTGGATCCGAAAGACTTGAATTCTGTGCAAAAACAAGGCTAGCTACAGCCAGACTAAAAATTGCCGTAATTAATTTTTTCATTATTTTGCATCCTCACTGCTTGTTGATGATGAAGAATCACCAAAATCAATATCTTTGAGTTCATATCCATCGAAAATATCGCTCAATGTGTTTGTTGTATACTTAAGCTGGTCAAAGAAAATATTAAAATCGTCAACAAATTCATCTGGATCTGTGCGGATTCTAAATCCTACAAACATCATAGTGTCTGGACCACTGCGCAATCTTGAATGCTGACGGATTGAACCAGGAACAGAAACAATAACATTCTTCCAGCCGTTAAAAGCAAGGTTTCCGGCAGGAAGTGTATGAACACGACCATCAGAGTCGCGGACAAGAAGATCAATGTAATAAAGGTAATTTGCACCCCAGACCCAGAAATCAATCTGAGTACAGGTTCCTAAAAACGGAATTTCATAAGGTTTGCCGTTAACTTCCGGATAAACTTCAAACCAGTTTTCTCCCTTACGGGCAAAACTTGTTTTTACACCTAAAACTTTTGATTCTGAGTTTTTATCTCTATTTAAAACTTTAAGAGAATTTGGCTGACCAGGAACATAATCAAATCTCGGATAGCCTTCCTGAATAAAACGGCTTGTCTGAACGTTCCATGTCCACTGCTCTGTACCAGCCATATTCTGATACGCATTTTTTTCACCCTTATTGTCGAAATCATCAACAACAAAAGTTTCTACAGCTCTGCTACTTGGCTGTGCAAAAACTGGAGCACAGAATCCAAAAAGAAGAGCAAGACTAGTTAAAGCAACAACGCTTTTTTTCATCTAAAAACTCCTTTATTCGCATTACGTTTTATAATACGACTGTTTCGCTATCGGCATTATTTTTCAAAAATAATTCTACAATATTCTGAATTATATTTTTCTGTTTATCATTTGTCAAACTATTTTAAGGCTGCTTTTTACAATATAAGTGATTTTATTTTTTAACATTCAGGCGTATGTTCGCTTTATTCTCAAAAAATCAGCATTTATTTCTACTTTCTGTCATTAACGCAACAATAAATTTTATAACTTTTTCTTAACTTGATTTTTAGGCAATGCAACAGCATAATTAAAGAAACTTTTTTATAGAAAACGGAGGAAAAGACAAACAAATGACGAACTACAAAGATCTAGGTCTCGTAAATACACGTGACATATTCGCAAAAGCAATCAAAGGCGGATATGCAATTCCAGCTTACAACTTTAACAACATGGAACAGATGCAGGCTATTGTTCAGGCTTGTGTAGAAACAAAATCACCTGTAATTCTGCAGGTTTCAAAAGGTGCAAGACAGTACGCAGACAAATACATTTTAAGAAATCTTGCCCGCGGAGCCGTAGAATATGCACACGAACTCGGCTGCGATATTCCTATTGTCCTTCATCTTGACCACGGTCCTAATTTTGAAGTTGCAAAAGACTGCATTGACAATGGCTTTTCTTCTGTAATGATTGACGGTTCTTCTCTTCCTTATGATGAAAATGTTGCTCTTACAAAAAAAGTTGTTGAATATGCACATCAGTTTGATGTAACTGTAGAAGCAGAACTTGGAGTTCTTGCTGGAGTTGAAGACGAAGTAAGTTCAGCAGAAAGCCATTACACAAAACCTGAAGAAGTAATTGATTTTACAAGCAAAACAGGTTGCGACTCTCTGGCAATTTCCATTGGAACTTCTCACGGACGCTGTAAATTTACTCCAGAACAGTGCACACGTAATGCAGACGGAATTTTGATTCCGCCACCACTTGCATTTGACGTTTTAGCAGAAATCGAAAAGAAACTTCCAGGATTCCCGATTGTATTGCATGGTTCTTCTTCTGTTCCAATTGAATATGTAAAGATGATTGAACAGTACGGTGGAAAAATTCCTGACTCAGTAGGAATTCCAGAAGAACAGTTGCGCAAGGCTGCTAAATCTGCAGTCTGCAAGATTAACATTGACTCTGACGGTCGTCTTGCAATGACAGCAATTGTACGCAAGGTTCTTGCAGAAAATCCTGGAGAATTTGACCCGAGAAAATATCTTGGACCTGCCCGCGATGAATTAAAAAAGATGTACATGCACAAGAATATTGATGTTCTTGGTTCTGCTGGACACGCTTTAGATTAGTAAAAAAAAGGCGACTTTAAAAGTCGCCTTTTTTTTATGCGCAAGGGATTGTAGTGGCGCGCGAAGCGCGTTGCGAAGCAATGGAGCGCGTAAGCCGCGGAACCACGGAAAGCCCAGTCTGCCACTTGTGGCAGATGCGCCCAGAATAAAATTAAAAATTTAATTCTTAAAAAATGCAGTTAAATTAAATTTTGAACGCCACAAACAAAAAACAGCAAAAACAAAAGAAGAAACCAGCCAATAAACAAACAGAAAATCAAAATGGCAAAGCGACAAAATCAAAACAGGTGCAATTACTTCGACCAAAATAAAAAAAACAGAAATCAAGCATTTTGGAGAGCGGAGCTGTAC
>CAVKVK010000028.1:0-24804 GCA_963659855.1 Parabacteroides distasonis
TTCGTTCAATGTTTTCTAATTTTGGAGATTTCTGCAGAATTTTAGAAAAATGTTTTACTGGAATTTTTATGGAAAAAACAGACAGCCGCTACAATTCGCTTACAAACCTTTTCAGACTTGACGGAAAAAACAACGAAAAGTTTCTTGAATCTTTGCGAAAGGCAAGAAAATCAATTGCAGACAGCTTTTCTATGGTCCGTGAATTAGAATCAATAGATTCTCCTGCTTTAATAAAATAATGGTTTTAAAAAATGAATAAAATAAATTATGTGAATGTTTCAAAAATCGTCGAACAAAATTCAAAATTGCAAAAATATGTTCTTCTTCCTTTTTATAAAAACGGAAAGCCTTTAGAAAATGGCAGAAAATGGGGAATGACACTTTTAAAAGCTTCTTCCATGCGTTTTAGATGGAATGAAAAAAATGAAAACCGCGAGCAGATTTTTAAGGAAATTATAAAAGAAAATTTTAAGGACGTGTGCTCTGGCGCCTGTGCAGACAAAGATCAAAAATGCGACTGTAAACATAAGTTTGTCAGCAGTGAATTGATTCATTCAAAAGAAGTTTTTAATGTGAAAGAAGAAAGCCAGGCTTTAAACAAAAAAGGCGACGGACTTGTAACTGACAATAAACTTTTAATTCCGTCTGTTACCGTTGCTGACTGTGTTCCTTTATTTTTGTACGACAGCGTAAAAAATGTTGCAGGAATTGTTCATTCCGGCTGGAAAGGAACTGGAATTATTTCGAATGCAATAAAAATGTTTATAGAAGAATATTCTTCAAAAACAGAAGATATTTGCGTGGCGATTGGGCCTCATATCTGCAGTAAATGTTATTGTGTTGATGAAGATCGAAAAAACTATTTTTTGAATAATTTTGGTAATTGCGTAACAAAGGCTAAAGATTCAAAAACTGTAAAAAAGACAAGTGACGGAAAAATCTTAAATTATAATTTAAGCCTTACAGACGCAAATCTTTTTGTAATAAAAAAAGCAGAAATTTTAGAAGAAAACATTACTGTTGCAACTGACTGCACCTGCTGCACTCAATTTTCTGACGGAAACTTTGTTTTTGGAAGTTTTAGAAGACAGGCTGCTTTTTTGAGCGAAAATATCGACGAAGAAACAAGAAAGAAAAGCATGTGCGTTCAATCAGCCTTTGTTTTATAAAAATCTGATTGAACGACAAATTGCTGCTTTTTTAAATTACGTTTTGCCCGATTGAACAAAGCGTAATTCAAAAAGTTTTTACATTTTTTCGAGGTATGGAACGAGAACTAGGTTCATTGCTTCCTTTAATACCTGTAATGTAGCTTTTGCAAGTGCAAGACGGGCTGTTTTTACTGCTTTGTCCTGTGCCGACAAAATCGGACAGTTCTGATAGAACTTTGCAAACAGTTTAGAAATATCATAAAGATATGCAGTTACAACCGACGGATCTTTATTTGCTGCTGCTTTTGCAATTATCTGCGGGTATTCGCCAATGCGTTTTGTTAAATCCCATTCTTCTGCAGAAGTTAAGTAAACGGCTGCATCTTTTGCGTCTGGAGGTTCAAGTCCTTCTTCTTTTGCCTTTCTTAAAATTGAAGAAATACGTGCTCCCATGTACTGCAGGTATGGGCCTGTGTTTCCGTTAAAGCTTAAACTTTCTTCTGGATTAAAAATCATATCCTTTACAGGAGAAACCTGCAAAAGATAATAGTGAAGGGCAGAAAGAGCAACTTTTTCTGCTACTTCGTCTGCATTTCCTACATCATCTTCGCGTCCACGTTCTTTAATTGCCTTTAATGCGTCTGCATGGAGAGAATCAATTAAATCGTCGGCATCTACAACAGTTCCTTCGCGGCTTTTCATTCTGCCGTTTGGAAGGTTTACAAGACCGTAGCTCAAATGATAAAGCTTGTTTGCCCAGTCAAAGCCAAGTTTTTTTAGAATGTAGAATAAAACCTTAAAATGGAAAATCTGCTCAGAAGCTACAACGTAAATAAGTTCGTTAAACGGCCAGTCGTTGTGGCGGCTGATTGCAGTTCCAATGTCCTGTGTAATGTAAACGGAAGTTCCGTCTTTGCGCAAAAGAACTTTTTCGTGGTCTTCGCCGTCTTTTCCTTTGCCTACAGCTTCTGTAACGTCTACGCGAACTGAACCGTCTTCTGCTTTAAAGAAAATTCCTTTTTCTAAACCTTTTGCAATTTCGTCTTTGCCTTTAAGGTAGGTTTCGCTTTCAAAATAGAATTTATCAAAACTTACGCCTGTACGCTCATAAGTTTCTTTTACGCCGTTAAAAGTCCAGTCGTTCATTTTTTGCCAAAGCTCCCGGATTTCTTTGTCGCCAGCTTCCCACTTTACGAGCATTTCTTCTGCCATTTGCTGTGCTTCCGGATGTGCTGTTTCCGGCTTGTCTTTTTCGCCTTTTAAATAACGTTCAAATTCAACATAGCACTGACCTACAAAATGGTCACCTTTTATTCCGAGAGACTGAGGTGTTTCGCCCTTTGCTTCGTGGAAAAGTTTATATGCAAGCATAGACTTACAAATGTGAATTCCACGGTTATTGATAATGTTTACCTTAAAAATTTCAGCTCCAGCCTTTTTTAGAATTCTGGAAACTGATTCTCCGAGAGCGTCGTTTCTCATGTGACCTAAATGGAGAGGCTTATTTGTGTTTGGAGAAGAAAATTCGATCATGATTTTTTCGTTAGAAAGCGTTTTTTTGCCGTTTTCGTCGATTGAACCAAATTCTTCTTTTTGTTCTTCTATTTTGTTTAAAATATTTGAAATTGCCTTTGTTTTGTCGAGTTTTAAGTTTACATAAGGACCAACATTTAAAACTTCGCCAAGGTCTTTTGCCTTTTCTTTTATTTTACCGGCAACTTCTAAGGCGATTGCAGGAGGAGCCATGTGGAAAGTTTTTGCAAAAACAAACATTGGAGAACCAAGATCGCCCATTTTTGGATCTGGAGAATCCTGAACTACAACTTTTTCTGCTTCAACAGCAGGAGTTGCGATAGATTTTTCTTTTATTATTTCGTTTACAGCTTGACTGATTAAATTTTTGAACTGTGTTTTTGGATCAGACATGAAAAATGCTCCTATACTAGCAAATTAACTTTTGATATAATAGCAAAACACTGTGTATTTTACAATCTACAGTTTTTTTAGTCGGAACGGGGAAATTATAAAAAAGTTGAAGTTTCAAGGGGACTTGAAAAAAATGGATACAAAGGTAATTGAGCAATATATCGACGATTTAATGACAAAATCGACAGCAGAGTTTCCAATCTGGAATATTGAAAAAGCACGTGCTGGAAAAAAGTCAGGCTGGGATTATATCGACGGCTGCATGATTATGGCTCTTTTAGAATTTTATTCAACAAGCAGGGAACAAAAATATTTTGATTTCTGCGATTATTACGAAGATTTTAGAATCCACGACGACGGTTCAATCGATGGTTACGACATTAACACCTGGAACTGCGACGAACTTAACGGCGGAAAAAATCTTTTTGTTCTTTATCGCGTTACAAAAAAAGAAAAATACAGAAAGGCTTTGGACAAACTTTATGAACAGGTAAAAGGTCAGCCACGCACTCCGGAAGGAAATTTCTGGCATAAAAAGATTTATCCAAACCAGGTCTGGCTCGACGGTCTTTACATGGCACAGCCTTTTTACATGGAATACGAAAAAACTTTTAATGATTCAAAAAACATGGATGATGTTTACAACCAGTTTTTTAATGTAAATAAAATTATGCGCGACAGCAAAACCGGTCTTTACTATCACGGTTATGACAGTTCAAGAAAAATGTTCTGGGCAGATAAACAGACTGGTTTAAGTAAGAATTTCTGGTTGCGTTCTCTTGGCTGGTTTAGCATGGCCCTGCTTGATACATTGAATATTGCTCCAGACCGCGAAAGCGAAAACTGGAAAAAGTTAAAGGCAATTTTTATTGACCTTGTAGAAAGCATGTTGAAATTCCAGGATGAAAGTGGAATGTGGTGGCAGGTTCCAAATTTTGCAGGCAGAGGCAAAAACTATTTAGAAACTTCTGGTTCTGCAATTTTTGCTTATTCGCTTTTAAAAGGCTTTAGAACTGGAATCCTTAATGATGAAAAATTCCAGAAAGCAGGAATAAAGGCTTTTGAAGGAATTTGCAATAAATATCTTAACACAGACAGCGGACGATTGAGCCTTGGCGGAATCTGCCTTGTTGCCGGACTTGGACCAGAAAAAGATCTTCGTCGCGACGGAAGTTTTGAATATTACATGAGCGAACCGGTTGTTCAGGACGATGCAAAAGGCGTTGGTCCTTTTATCCTGGCATATAACGAATATAAGCAGATTAAAAAGTAAGCTCGTTGAATTTAAGGAAGAAATAAAATGAAATACCTTGTAATTTCTGATATTCACGGAAGTGCAGAAAGCCTTGAAAAAGTGCTCGCTAATTTTGGAAAAGATGCTGACTATCTTATTTTGTGCGGTGATTATTTGAATCACGGACCGCGCAATCCTTTGCCGGAAGGCTGGGCACCAAAGAAAGTTGCTGAACTTTTAAACCAGAATAAGAGCCGTATAATCTGTGTGCGCGGTAACTGCGATGCAGAAGTTGACGAAATGGTTTTAGAGTTTCCTTGCCTTGCTGCATATACAGGTATTTTTGACAGTGGAAGAAGGTTTTTTGTTCACCACGGGCACCTTTATAACCGCGAAAAGATAGAAAACTGGATTTGCAAAGGTACAATAATTATAAGTGGACATACTCACGTTACTGTTCTTGAAGAAAGCAACGGATTTGTTTATTTTAATCCAGGTTCAATCAGTTTGCCGAAATGTGACGACGGAAAAACCTGTGGTTTTATAGAAGTAAAACCAGACGGAAAAACAACAATAAGCTTGTGCTCGATTGAAGGCAAACTTATAAAAACTCTTAAAGTTTAATAAAAACAAAACGGGGCGTTGCGGGGTGTCCCCGCACAGAGGGGAGCGCGCAACGTAAGTGCGCGCGCGGGGAGGGGCGCCTCCCCGATACTAAAAATCAATTCTTTTTAATTATTAAAAATCCTGTCCATTGCTTCTAAAATCATATCTATGCTGATTGGTTTTGCTATGTGACCGTTCATGCCTGATTTCAGCGCTTTTTTACGGTCTTCCTCGAAAGCATTTGCCGTCATTGCAATAATCGGAATATTTGCTTTTTGACTGTCCTGCAAAGTGCGGATTTCGCGGGTGGCTGTGTAACCGTCCATTTTTGGCATTTGAATGTCCATAAGAATTATGTCGTACTGATTTTTTGTTGCGTCTGCCATTCTTTCTACGGCGTCAGTTCCGTCTTCTACACAGTCTACGATTAAGCCTGCTTCCTGCATGAGAGTGCTGGCAATTTCGCGGTTGAGTTCGTTGTCTTCTACAAGAAGAACTTTTTTACCTGCGTGACGGTTTTTATTGTCTTCTCCAGTTAATGGCTCGGCAACTGTCTGCTTTACAAGAATGTTGCGAAGCTCTGACATAAACAATGGTTTTTCGATAAATGCCGTAACTCCGGCTTCTCTTGCTTCTTTTTCTATGTCTGCCCAGTCATAAGCTGTAAGAATTATGATTGGTGTGTCGTTGCCGATTACGTGGCGGATTCTGCGGACTGTTTCGATTCCGTTCATGTCCGGCATGAGCCAGTCTATAATGTATGCTTTAAACGGTTCATTCTGTTCGTAAGCTTCCTGTGCTCTTAAAACTGCTTCTTTGCCGGAAGTTGTCCAGTCTGCCTGCATTTGAATTTGTCTTAGCATTTTGCATACGCTCATACAAGTGTCTGTGTTATCGTCTACAACGAGTGCCCGTGCGCCTTTTAATTCTGGAATTGGTTCTTGTTTTATTGTTTTGCCAGAAAGTTTACATTCAAGTAAAACTGTAAATTGAGTTCCTTTGCCTTTTTCGCTTTCTATGCTGATTGAACCTCCGAGCATATCAACAATGTTTTTTGCGATTGCAAGTCCAAGCCCTGAACCTTGAATTCCATTTTTTGTAACCGAATTTTCGCGGGAAAAAGCTTCAAAAATGTGTTTCTGAAATTCTTTGTCGATTCCAATTCCGTTGTCTTTTATTTTGAATTCGTAGAATGCGTATCCTTTTTTAGAACATGGTTTTTCGCTAATGCGCACATTGATTGTTCCGTTTACAGGCGTAAACTTGACTGCGTTGCCTGTGATATTCAGCAGAACCTGAGTAAGGCGCAGTTTGTCGGTAATTATGTCTTCGTGAATAATATCCTGGGTGTCTATAAAAAGATCCTGCTGTTTTGAACTTATGGTTCCCTGGATTATTGAACGCAGGTCGTGGAGAATGTCTGGCAAATGAGTTTCTTCTTTAAAGATTTGAACTTTGCCGCTTTCGATACGACTCATGTCGAGAACGTCGTTTATTAAGCTTAAAAGATGTTTGCCTGAAACACTTATTTTTTTGAGATATTCGTGTACAAGTTCTTTATTGTCTATGTGAGTTACAGCAAGGGCAGTAAAACCGATGATTGCGTTCATTGGTGTGCGTATATCGTGCGACATATTGTTTAAGAAAATTGTTTTTGCCTTGCTTGCGTGCTCTGCTGTGGAAAGGGCAGTTCTTAAGACTTTGTCCTGTTCTATTTCCTTTTGTTTTTCTGCAGTTACGTCGCGGATTCCGACAAGAACGGCAGTTATTTTTCCATCTTTGTCGCGTTTTTGAGGAACTATAAGAGAAAGAATCCATTTACCGTTTATCGTCTGGCAGGTAAATGAAAGAGATTCTTTTCCTTCCAGGCGTTCTACAACAGTGCTCATGTCTATGTATTCTTTGTAAGCTTTTCTAAATGGTTCTGCAATTATTTTTTCTATCTGTTGTTCCTGCTCTTTTTTTACAAAACCAATTCTTTTTTGTACGAGATTTTTGCAGCTTGAACTTTTTATGATTTCAATTTCCTGTTCTGCAAGGTCAATTAAAGTAATTGAAGAATATGCATGACCGATTGCATTTATGATTCTTAAGCGTTTTTGTTCGCGTTCAATTCCTGCTTTTTTAGAAATACTCAATCCAAGAATAAAAAGAGTGTAAACAACAATAGAAAGCAATGTATAAATAATGCATACAATATTGCGGGTTAAATAAATCTGTGACGCAGGAAAAAACATATAAAGAATATAGTCTTCTGCTGTATCACGTCTTCCAAGCCAGGTTTCGCCCTTTGTTTTAAGGTGAACAATTCCGTTTTTATCTGGAGTAAAGTCTCCTTTGTAGAGTTTTTTACATTCTTCAAAGCTTTTGTCTTTTAGCGCAGAAGAATTTGTGCTCAGGATTTCGTTATTTCTGCAGGCTACAACAATTCCATTCTTTTTAAAAGGAAAATCTGTAAAAAGTCCTTCTAAAACAAGTTCTCCGTTTGTATCTGGTGTGTATTCTTTTTGAGCCCAGGTAAAAATTATTCCTGGTTTGTCCTGGCGGGCAACTGCTGCAATGTCAAACTCAATTCCTTCGATCGTTACGCGCTCTGCCCAGGTTGTTTCTTTGCTTTCTGTAATTACAGAAATGTAAGGCGCGTGAATAAAACTGTTCCATTGTTCAGTTGAAGTTTTGTCATTAGAAGCCTTTAGAACAACATTAAGATTTTTGTCGAGAACAAGACAGCCGTTTAAACGCTGACAGTCTAAATATGAGTCAATTTTTGACTTGGATAATGAAGTTTCTTTTAAAACCATGCTCAATTCAACAGATTTGTCGATAAGGCGAACTAAACTTTTTACGCGATCGTTTGTAATAAAAGATTCATAGCGGTTGATTCTCAATTTAGAAAAAGACAGTGATTCGTTTACGTATTTTATTAATGAATTTCTGTCAAAACTTGTGAACAAAGAAAAACACACAATACCGAGAAAAACTAACAAAAACGGAAGAATTAAAGAAATGTTTATTTTTATTTTGTTTTTCATTTTTTTTATTTTCCCCATACAACCTTTTGTGCATTCAAGCCGTAAGATTCAACTATTTTGTCTATTGTTCCGTCGTTTTTTAATTTTGTAAGTTCATTAGAAAGTTTTTCTGCAAGCTCATGGTTTGTTCCCTTTAAGAAAGCAACTCCGAGTTCTGACATATAAGGACTTTCGTTTAAAATTCTGTAAGCTCCGTTTCCGTTTTTAACAAGTTCAGAAAGCAGGGCTTCGTGTCCAACAATTGCGTCAACATAACTTTTTCTCAACATAGAAAAAAGTTCCTGAGTAGTAGAAAAAGTGTTTATCTGTCTTACATGCGGAATTTGAACTAAAGATTTTATTTTGTGCTGAAAAAGGTCACTCGCCTTTGTTGTTGCCTGAACTGCAATTCTTTTGTCTTTTAAATCTTTTATTGTGTAGATTCCGCCGTCTGTGCGCACAGCAATTACCTGACGGCTATAAAGATAGGGACCTGCCCAGGTGTACAGGTCTTCCCGGCCGGTCATTGTAAAGCAGCTCCATATGCAGTCAATTGTTTTGTCTTTTAAATATTCATCCTTTGATTCCCATAAAATATTTTTAAATTCAACATCAAACCCAAGGTTGTTAAATGCCAGTTCTGCAATGTCTACGTCAATTCCAGTAAAAGTTCCGTCAACGTCTGTGTAACTGTAAGGCTTAAAATGGTCAAAACCGACGATAATTTTTTTAGAAAATTCTCCTTTTTTTGCAGTTGCTTTTTTAGAGCAGCCTGTAAAAGAAAAAAGAGCAGCAAAAAAGAAAACAGCCAGAGTCAATTTGCTTAAAGATTTTATTTTAAAATTAAGCATGTATTTTTAAATTCTCCTTTTTTATGGGCACATCTGCCACAAGTGGCAGACCGGGCTATTCATGGCTACGGCGTCGGGGCGCCTTTGGTGCTACGCTTTCGCTTCGCACTTGCTTTGCAACCATTACTATCCCTTGTGCGTTAACAAAAAATGCGCAAAAAATGCGCAAAAAATGCTACTAAAAATCCGCAAAATTATCAAAAACGTTTTCTTATATAATCAATTTTTATAAGAAAAGTGGAGAAAATAAACATTTTTTTTAATTTTGGGCAGAATGTACGCTGGAGAAGGTGGAAAATCTTTATATAACTTGAATAAAAACTTCTCTAAAGAAAAATTTTTCTTTTAAAATAACTGATTTTTTCAGTATATTTAAAAAAACTTTATCGGAGGAAAAAAATGTCTGAGCTTCAAATACAAAATGCCCTGCAAACTGTAAATCGCCTTATTCCGCTGGTTGAAGATGCTGAACGCAATTTTAAAAGCGCCCGAAACTGGAGTTTTCTTGATGTTTTAGGCGGTGGTTTTTTGACCGATTTAATGAAATATCACAAATTGAACAAAGCCAGCGATTCCATGAACGAAATAAATTATCTTATGCAGGAACTAAGCGATGAACTTGGAAGCCTTGAAATTCCTGGCGATTACAGAATGCAGCTCGGAGGATTTTTGACATTTGCCGATTTCTTTTTTGACGGAATTTTCGTGGATGCTTATATGGCTTCAAAAATCATGAACAGCTTAGAAGAAGTTCAAAAACTCAAGAGCAGGCTTTATGTTTTAAAGTCAAAGCTAGAGCAGATGTAAAAAAAGCAAAACTCTGATTTTTTTTATTTTCTAAAAACTGACCTAAAAATTTTTACGATGTTGAGCGAGCATTTTATTCCGTACTCGAATCCTTTTTCGTATGCGTGCGATGCGTAGTCTGGAACGTTCTCGTTGTTTAAAAGAAACCTGTACGCGCTGAAAACGTCTAGCCTTATGTAGTCCATAAAATTCTGCTTCCAGCCAACTAGCGGGTAGGCGGTTATTACGGAATTTTTCTCGCTTTCCTTGTCGCCGTCGTACATCAAAAAATCCGTTCCCATTCCGCCGCCGAAATAAAGACCTTCGAGCTTTCCTGCGATGTAGCAGAACGCTCCGAGAGTCACTCCCACAGTTGTAATCCAGATTCCGTCATCTTTAAGGTTGAACGTTGTGTGCGAGAAAGTGCCTTTCGCCGAAAAAAAACGCGCAAACTGCTTTTCATACGAAACGCCTAGTCCCCAGCCGTTGTGCATGAGCGAGCCGAGCATGTATTTTCCTTCTATCGAGAAAACCGACTCGCCTGAAAAAAATCCGCCGTCATTTGAAAAATCCAGCGGAAAAACTTGAAAAGAAAGAAAAAGAAGAACTATGGCGATAATTGCGGACTTTTTCATTTTTTGGAATTTCAGACTTCTTTATAATACGGGCAGATGTCTTCAAAATGTCCGTCTTTTGTTCTAAATCCGCCTTTGATTGTGCCTAGCTGGATAAAGCCGAGCCTTTCGTACAAGTGCCGTGCGTGGATGTTCGTTGCAACCACCGCATTGAACTGCAAAATCTTAAAATTTGCCTCGCGCGCCTGTAAAAGGCAGTCCTTTACTAAAAGTTCTCCGACGTGGAGCCCCCGGAGACTTTTGCTTACAGCGTAGCTTGCGTTTGCAATATGTGAGCAGCGACCGACATTGTTTGGATGCAGAATGTAAAGCCCCGCAATTTTTTTGCTTTCGCATTCCTCGGCAACCGCGCAGTAACTCTGGGACTCAAAAAACTCTGAGCCGCTTTTTTGAGTCAATGCTTCTTCCTGCGGAAACGCGATTCCTTCCTCGACAACCTCGTTCCAGATTTTGCACATTGCAGGAACATCTTTTTGTGTGTATTTTCTGATTATTACTTTTTCCATTTTTTTTGACTCTCCTTAAAAAAGAGACTTTGCTATTCTTGGTTTTCTGCGTGGTATCTTGCCCGCTCTCCGCCAATCAGTTTCGCTCTTGAATATGCCGCCGTAACGTAAGCCTGACCCACGAATTTCGTCTCCGGGTGGACAGGAACTGCGACTTCCTTTATGTGCATTCCAATCAGCGTGCTTCCAATGTCCAGCCCTATAGTCGCCTTTATATGTTCCACAACAACCGGCTCTTTAAATCCGTAATATGCCGCAGTTGCAAGTGAGCCGCCTCCGTGAATCCACGGCACAACGCAGACTTCTTCAAGACTGTATTTTTCGGCGCATTCGCGTTCAACAACAAGCGCACGGTTTAAATGCTCGCAGCACTGGCATGCAAGAAAAATCCCTTTTTCAGACAAAATTCTGCTGGCAGTTTCAAAAATTGTCTTTCCGATTTCTGCGCTCGAATCCTTTCCGATTGCGCCTCCTGCAACTTCGCTCGTTGAGCAGCCGAGCACAAAAACCGAACCTTTTTTCTGCGGATGAGAAGCAAGAAGGTTTGTGATTATTTTTTCTGTCTGGCGTGAAATTTCTAAAAGATTTTCAGCAGTTGTTTTATTTTCGTTTTGATTTGTATTCATAATTGAAAAGATTATACCGGTTTTTTTAGACTGTGTTAAACATCAGCAAAATAAAAAATGGGAAACTTCGTCAACGCTCACAACCTGCTGAAGTTTTTGGAAGAAAAGAATTCCTATAAAAGTTCCTTCACATGGCTCAAGACTTTAACATCTGCCGGAAGCCATTTTACGCTTTCTAGTTTTTTAAGAGAAAGCCATGCAGCGTTTTCGTGTTCAAGCAAAGTCAGTTTTCCGGAAACAACCGAGCACAAAAAACATTCCATTTTTAAGTGAAAAGCGGGGTAGTCGTATTCAACAGTGCAAAGTTTTTGCTCTGCCTTAATTTCTGTAGCAAGCTCCTCTCGTATTTCCCGCACAATCGCCTGTTCCGCGCTTTCGCCGGCTTCAATCTTTCCGCCCGGAAATTCCCACCAGTCTTTCCATTCGCCGTATCCTCTCTGTGTCGCAAAAATCTGCTTTTCGCCGTCACCCGTTGTGCGGAGAATTACTGCCGCGGAAACGTGGATTTGTTTCATTTTTATGCCTCGCTAGTTTTATAAAGTCAATTATCGTTGTTTTTTCCCATTTTGTCAGTGCGTGTTATAAAATCGTTAAAAAGTTCGTCTGGAACGCGGTTGTGAAGTGCAAAACGCATTGTGATTGGCTTGTTGCCTTCCGCGTTGTCTGGAAAAGTTGAGACCTGGCCAAGATAAATGAACGGCTGAGTCACGTTTTCAACCTTTTCAAATTTGCGCACAAAAAGATGAAGATTGATTTTTCTTTCGATGTTGCGGATAAGGTTTTGTCCGACTTCAGAATTCTGCGTTGTGGTGTTTGGCGACTGCCACTGAAAATGTTCCTGCGTTATGAATTTGTCAGAATAATTTATTGAATCTTTTATATCAGCGTCTTTGTGCAGATTCACAAACAAAAAATAATCAGGCTTGGCGGAAGTTAAAAGTCCCTGTCCGCGGAACGAAGAATGAATTTTTGTGTAGTTGCTCAAAAGCGCCGTGTCGCGCATTGTGTATTTCTGATAGAGCTTTAAAAACGGCAAAGTTCCGCTTTCAGAATAATCATCTGAACCAAAGTCGTTTTGGTATCGAAGCAGGTTGTATTGAATCAAATCTTCTAGCCAAAGTTTTTTTTGTGCAGAAAATTCTGAATGCTCGATAGCGTTGACTGTGTTTTTGTTGAAAGAAATTGTCTTTCCGTCAAAAGTAAAAATTGCTTTTTCGTAGCGCATTTTTTCGCTAGAGTCAAAATAAGTTCCGCTGAGCGTCTGGCATGCGTGAACGATAGAAGTTTTATTTACAAAGGAAAGATATTTTTTTGCCTTTTCTGCAATTTCTTCAACAGAAGCAAAGTAATTTTTTGAATTAAAAATCGTTTCTGCAATAATCCATTCTTCCGCGCGTCTTGCCGGTGAATAAAAACTTAAAAGCTGCATAATCTGCCTGAAAGATTCATCTTCATTCATCAAAGAAAATTCAGGATGGGATTCTTTTTCAATGTATGCGGTAAAATCAAAATAAGTCTTGTAGTTCGGACTAAAAACTGTAAAACGTACAGGATCAACGCTTCCGTCATGCTTTAGATAATCAACAAGAAATGGAACTTTTCCGCCGCACACATGTTTGAACGAAAGATAAGATTCTTTCATGTATTTAAGCGACATGAATTTTTCGTTTTCAAGCTGGCGAAGAATCTGTTCTTTTGTGATTTTGTCCATGTGGATGTAAGTTCCGTTCGGCAAATCCGCAAAGTCATTTGCAACTTCAAG
Source organism: Parabacteroides distasonis (assembly GCA_963659855.1). Classification (GTDB taxonomy): domain Bacteria; phylum Spirochaetota; class Spirochaetia; order Treponematales; family Treponemataceae; genus Treponema_D. The sequence continues at coordinate 13,095 of CAVKVK010000028.1, forward strand.
TTTTAAGGAATCGCGGTCGTAGTCCTGCTTTCCGTTCAGGGCAATTGCCATCAAAAAAGATTTTTTGTAGTTTCCGATAAAGTCTAAAACAGTTACGAATTCTTTGCCGTCTAATTTTCTCAATCCTCGTCCAAGCTGTTGTATAAAAATAATAGAAGAATCAGTTGGTCGTAAAAGTAAAACTGTATTTACGGATGGAATATCGATTCCTTCATTAAAAATATCGACCGAAAAAATATATTGAAGCGGGGAAGCGTCATCTTCCAAAAGACGCGCATATTTTTCACGGATTTCTAAGCTGTCATTTCCAGAAAGGGCAACTGCAATCTGCTCGTTGTTTTTGGAAAGTCTCTTGTTGAATTCATTAGCCATATATTCTGCATGTTTTACAGTCGCACAGAATCCAAGTGTCTTTTGTTTTTCGCCGTCATGTCCGTAGAAATTCATTTTTTCGATAATGTAATCGACGCGGCGGTTTACCATGAGCATATTCGCAATTTCTTCTATATATTCACTTGTTCCTGGTTCAGCCTTGATTTTTGAATAATCAATTCCTTGTGCATCGGTAAGACCAAAATAATGAAAAGGACAGACTAAATCATGTGCAAGCGCGTCCCGCAATCGTATTTCTACAGCTACGTTATTGTCAAAAATTGAATAGATGTCGCCATTGTCGCTTCGCTCTGGAGTTGCAGTAAGTCCAAGCAGAAAGTCTGGCGTAAAATGCGCAAGAATATTTTTATAGCTTTCACTTGACGCATGGTGGGCTTCGTCAAGAACAATATAATCAAAAGCGTTCCTGTCAAATTCCATATAATGCCGGCTTAAAGTATCGCGTGTTGCAAAAAGATACTTGCAGTTTTTGTCCTTTTGATTTCCTGTAAAAAATCCTGAGGAATAATTTTCTTCTGTTGCAGAGCAGATTGTGTCAAAAGATTCTTTTGCTTTTTTTAGAATGTCTTCGCGATGAACGATAAAAAGCAGATGCTTTGGTTTTACCTGCAGAGCGTCAAAAACTGACATATAGGTTTTTCCGCTTCCGGTCGCGGCGATTGCAAGTGCCTTTTTTGCCCCTGTTTTTCTAAGCCTGTCAAGTTTTACAATCGCTTCCTGCTGCATTTCGTTCGGCTGGATAACAGTTAAAGAATTGCTGGAAGAAAAACCGTTATATGAAAATAAAAGTTTTGGTTCCGGCTTTTGCTGGCGTTTTACTTTTGAAAGGTAATCGCGGTAAGAAATTAAAAAATCGTCGGAATATTCTTTTGCCCATGGGCTTTTCCAGAGCGTTTCAAATTCGTCAAGAACAGATTTTGTGAAAATTCCGGGTTCCTGCTGTTTGCCGCACTTTTCATTCTGCAGAACGTTCCATTCAATATTTGTTTTTAAGGCACGGCCCGTTATGTTTGATGAGCCGATGATAACAGTCCATTTTTCTGATTCTGGATTATTTTTGTGGAAAAGGTATCCCTTTGCATGGAATCCGTCATTTTTTGTTGGCGGAACATAAATCTTAAGGCGAATATTTTTGAATTTTGAAAGCCGTTCAAGAACCTGCGGACTTGTCATTTCTTTATAGGTTGTTGTAAGGATCTCGCCACGGATATTGCGTTTTTCAAGAGAGTTCAGCGTTTCAAGAAGAACCTGCAACCCGCCATAAGTTATAAACGCCACACTTATTTTGAATTGAGAGCAGTTATTCAGATTTTCAATAAGTTCATTGTAAAAACTTCGAACAGGCCCGTTTGTTATAAGAAGAGATTTTTCCATAATGTTGCCGAAATTTTATTTTGCGCTGAAAAAGCGTCCTAAAAATCGTTCGTTTTTTGGGACAGAAGTGTTTTTTATATTTGATTTTTCCATAATAATCTTTGAGTACAAAATTATAGCAGATAATTAGGAATTTTTCAAACTGATGTTAGATCTGAAATATTCAAAGTTGAAAGAGAAATTTCAAATACAAGTGTCGCATAGATACAGCATTATGTCCGGCTCCATGCTTTTTGACGGATATTTTTAATATTTATGTCGCTGTCTTTCCATAGACCAAATGCCTTGTCAAAATTCTCAGAGGAAGATTCTATTTTTTTGGAACGATTAAAACCAATTGAACCCAGGAGCTTGTTTAATAACGAAATCCGGTCGGAGTAAGAGAGCATTTCTATTTCGCTATACAGTCTTGTTACATTTGAACTTTCCATAAAATGATTATCCTTAACTATAACATAGCGTTTTTTTTTAGATTTTCAATTACATTTTTCTAGGGGAAACGGATTTAGGATATCATTTCTCCTAAACCCACTTAAAATACCAGAATGCAAGATAAAGCGGCACATTTACCATCTGCTCTTGCTCACGGTAGTCTGACATAGAAAAACGGATTCCGGTTATTTCAGTGTTTGCCTTTAGGATTGTGCTTAGTGATTTTGCCCTTAGATTTTCTTCAGCTTTTACTTCGACCGGAAATACATTTTCTTTTTGAAAGACAAAATCAATCTCCAATGTGGAATTTTCATTTGAATAATAATAAAGGGGCAAAATATATTTTGAGCTTAATGCAGAAAAATATTGCTGTGCCACATACTGTTCTGTAAAAGCACCTTTATATTCAGTCATCAGTTTTGTGCTGACAAGGATTTCGTTTGCTGGAACGTCAGAAAGTGCTCCCAGCAAACCTATATCATTAAAAAATAACTTAAAGGCTGAAAAATCTTCATAGAATTTAACCGGCAGTCCGATTTTTTTTACACGTGGAACTTTGTGAACAAGGCCTGCATCTATCAGCCATTGAACTGCATTCTCAAATTCTTTTGCACGCGCTCCCTTTTTTAATGCGCCCCAGATAAATTTCTTATTTTCCTTTGCAAGTTGACTTGGAATTGAATTCCAAACAGTCGTAACTTTAGCCAGTTCCGCTGTTGGAATGTGTTTGGAAAAATCTTCTTCATAGTCACGCAGAATGTCTTTCTGAATCCGCCTAACTTCAAGCAAATCCTGGGTTTCAACGTATCTTTGAACAACCAGAGGCATTCCGCCTGTAAAATAATATTGCCGTAAAAGTTCAGTCAACTCAGTTTTTAGGGCAGAATATTCATTCCATTTGTGCTCATCAAGATACTGAACAAGAATATCTTTGTTCATTGCAAGAAGAAATTCCTTAAACGAAAGCGGATAAAGCGTCAAATGGTCAACTTTTCCAACTGGAAAACCAGTTCCTTCATGCATTTTTACGCCAAGAAGAGAACCTGCTACCGCAATGTGATATTCATTTGCATTTTCACAAAAATATTTAAGACTGGTAATTGCAGCCGGAAGAATTTGAATTTCATCAAGGATAATAAGCGTTTTTTGTGGCAAAATATTCTGACCGCATAGTGCAGAAAGTGAACGAATGATTCTTTGTATATCGTAATCTGAAAATATATTTTTTATAGATATTTCTGTTTCACAGTTTATATATACAAAATTTTCATATTCATTTCTTGCAAATTCCTTCAAAAGCCAGGTTTTTCCAACCTGACGAGCACCTTCCAGAATAAGAGGTTTTCGGCTGCCAGAGTTTTTCCATTCTATCAACTCTTTATAAAGTGAACGCTTCATAAGATGATATTACATTTTTCTAGGGGAAAAGTTAAGATGATATTACATTTTTCTAGGGGAAAAACAGGCGGATAATCACACTTTTCTAGGGGAAAGCTCAGATATTTGTAAAGACAGCATGAATATCAGTCATGATAATGTGTTCCGCACTGCACAATCTCGATAATATTGTTTTCAATTCTATAAACAATTCTGTTGTAGTCGTCTATGCGGCGGCTGTAATAGCCTGAAAGATTGCCTTTTAATGGTTCAGGCTTTCCGATTCCGTCATATCCGCCACGTTCAATGTCCTTTAGAAGCGCATTTGCTTTTTTGAGAAGTTTTTTGTCGGTTTGAAGTTTTAAGTAATCTTTCCACGCTTCATCGTGCCATATTTTCTTCATTGTTACTCCTCAATCAACTCGTGTTCTGCACAGTTGATTCCATTTTCCATATCTTTAATATTTTTCAGCAAGTGTTTCTGATTTTCCTCGCTGTAAAATGGGTCTTCGGAAGAAATTTCAAACGGAATGCGATGCTCTCGGATTACTTTTTTTGCGAACAGATTGAACGCTCCAGAAATTGAAAGCCCGACATCCTTGCAGAACTTTTCAAACTCCTTTTTTGTTGTGTTATCCATTCTTACGCTTACATTCATCATAAAATCACCTCTAAATAAGTCAATTTAAGTTATTTATACTTAAAATTTACAGTTTTTATTCTATTTGTCAAGTTTTTTTTTAACAAAAACCGCCCTGAACTGTCCCAAAAAACGAACGATTAAAAGGACAAAAAGTTCCAGGAAAAAAATCAAAAGCCAATTATACAGTTTTAGACAAATACATTGACGGAAAGTGCTTTGATGAAAATTATGCGCTTCTAAGTCATTATATTCAGCTTCAAGATTCTGTTGCGGGTGAAAAATACAAAAAAATTCTTGAGCAGAATGGAATTGATATAAAAAATCTTCCAAACGAAAAAAAATTTAATACAAATCGAAATATTCCGTTTACTGTGGCAGAAAATCCAGCTTTCACTTTTATTGATTTGTTTGCCGGTATTGGCGGATTCAGGCTCGCGATGCAGTCCTGTGGCGGTCAGTGCGTTTTTTCTTCCGAGTGGGATGACGCGGCAAAGCAGACTTATTTTGAAAATTATGGAGAAGTTCCGTTCGGTGATATTACAAAGCCGGAAACTAAAGATTTGATTCCTCAAAAATTTGATGTATTGTGCGCTGGATTTCCGTGTCAGGCTTTTTCGATTGCCGGTTATCAAAAAGGATTTGATGATGTACGCGGAACTTTGTTTTTTGATGTTGCGGATGTTTTAGAGAAGCATCGTCCAAAGACATTTTATCTTGAAAATGTAAAGAATTTAAAAGCGCATGACGAAGGGCGAACTTTTGCAAAGATTATGGACGTCCTCAAAAATCGGCTTGGCTACATTGTTGATTCAAAAATTATGAATCCTTGTGAATATGCAAATGTTCCTCAGAACCGGGAGCGAATTTTTATAGTTGGCTTTGATCCGAATCAGGTTGAAATTCCTGAAAAATATTTTTGCAATGGACAGTTTGAATTTCCTTTTCCTGAAAAAGTCAATTTGACAAAAAATATTCATGATGTGATAGATGATTCTATTGAAACTGAAAATCTTTTTTACAAAGAAAACCATCTTTATTACGAAAAAATGAAAGATGTGATTGTAAATCCAGATACGGTTTATCAGTGGCGAAGAGTTTATATCCGTGAAAACAAAAATGGAGTCTGCCCGACTTTAACTGCGAATATGGGCGAGGGCGGACACAATGTTCCGATTGTCCGAACTTCAAAAGGAATCAGAAAATTAACCCCTGAAGAATGTCTTGGCTTTCAAGGATTTCCTGTTGATATTAAAAATCCATTCCGATTTCCGAACTCAATTGCACAAAGTAAAAAATACAAACAGGCAGGAAACAGTGTAACAGAACCGCTGATAGAACGCGTCGCAAGAAACGTAATTCAATTCGTGAGGGAGAATGAAAAGTGAGTTTTGTAACTGACTGGAAACAAAATAAGGAATATTTTTCTTTGCTTGAGCTTATGGCGCGTCTTTCAAATCTTTTTAGCGATAGCTCAATTCCTTTCTTGCATTACAGAGTAACCGAAAATCTTTTTTGTAAATATTATAAGGCAGAAAATCTTTCACGTTCAGATACGGCTTATGATGCAAAAACAGCTTCATTTGGAATCGGAATAAAAACTTTCACTTTAACAAATAACGCTAGCACAGAAAAAGTCGCAGAATTTAATTCGATAAGCTCGGAATTGAAAAAATATAAAGGATATGATTTGGCTTATCAACTTGCAGTTGCACGCAATGAAAGAATTATGTTGGGACAGCGGCTTTATGGCATTTCAGATGGCTGTTATCATATTATCGGGCGAGTTGAAAATGGTCTTACAGTTTTTAATTCTTCCTATCCGCTTCTGAATACTGAAAAAATTCACGTAATAAAAGATACTGAAAAATCGCTTCAATTTGACGACGGAAAAGAATTTTATAATTTTAATTATTCAAAGAGCACTCTATTCAAACATTTCGAAGTTCCTGAAAATTCCAAAGAAAAATATGAAATTTCAGTTTCAATTATTCAAGATCCTTATGAACTCTTGCGTAAACTTATTGATACAGAAGATTATGAAGGAAAATACACAGATATTTACAATATTCATAAAGTAATCCATGAGAAAGTTGCAAGCGTCAAAAAACAATTAAAATTTGGAATTGACTATGTATATTTGCCACTTTACTCAGAAAGAATGCATGAAGTTCCTTTGAAATCTGGTTTGAATCAGTGGAACGCTAGTGGCAGGGCCCGGGATGCAAATGAGGTTTATATTCCTGTTCCTCATTCTATTCATCATGATTTTCCAGCTTTTTTTCCTCCTCGTGACACTTCATTTACACTTCATCTTCCAAATGGTTCGTCAATGTCTGCAAAAATATGTCAGGACGGCGGAAAAGCCTTGATGTCAAATCCAAATAAGGAGTTGGGAAAGTGGCTTTTGCGTGATGTTCTTCACTTAAAAGAAGGTGAGATTTTAACAATGGAAAAACTCAATTTATTTGGTTTTAACAACGTTATTATTACGAAAATTGACTCAGAAAATTTCAAGATAGATGTTCGTAGACGAAATGAAAATGAATGATTTTGAAAAGCAGCAAGAAGAAAATTTAATCCAGGAAATAGTTGACTGGAAATTAAGACGTCCTGAAGAATCTTGGGAATCAATCGATAAAAATTTACTCATTGTTTTGGATAACGCTAGAGAATTTAAGGAAAATTACCCTGAAAATTTTATAAACTTAAAAGAAAAATGGATTTCAAAGGCACGTAAGATAATTGAATTAAAAAACGATTTTCATGGAATTTCATCAAAACATGAGCGCTGGTTTTCTTTTAATGGAATGTATGAGCCAAAATACTGGAACCATTTTGAACGGCAGATGAATTCTGAAAATTGGGATAAAAATCGTCTTGAAATAAATAAGAGACAGGCAATAGAAATTATAAACCAGCTTTCAAATCCGCGAAAGTTCGATACTTCAAAAGAAGATGCGACAAGAAAAGGATTGGTTTATGGTCATGTTCAGTCTGGAAAAACAGCTCAAATGTCTTCAATTATTTCAATGTATGCGTCTTGTGGATGTAAATTTTTTATTGTTTTTTCTGGAATAACAAATTCTCTAAGAAACCAAACACAAACTCGTTTTAGAAATGATTTGGGAATTGATAAAATGGGCGGTTGGGATTTGCTTACGGACAATTCTGATAAATTAGGAAAGGATGATGTCTGTATAGAAGGAAAGATAAATGGAAATAATCCAGTTCTTGGTGTATTCAAAAAAAATCCGCATGTTCTTCGTCGTTTAAAAGAGTATTTACAGAATATAAACAGTGAGACATTTTGGAAAAATAAAATAGTTCTTATTATTGATGATGAATGTGACAATGCTTCCATGAATGTTGCAAAACAGTTTGATAATGATGGTTTTGAGACAGGAAAAAAGAGTTCTATTAATTCATTAATTACAGACATTTTAAATGTTTTTGACAAGTATTGTTATGTAGGATTTACAGCAACTCCATTTGCAAATGTTCTTAATGAAAAGCCTGGAAAAGATAGTCTGTATCCAAAAGATTTTATTTACCCTTTAGCTATAAGTTCTAAATATTATAGTGCACGAAAATTGTTTGGCTCTTCAAATGATAATCCTGACAATCCCGATCCATTATTAGATGTTGTAAACTTTGTAGAAACAGAAGAGATAAATCCAAAGTCTAATGACTATGGTCATGTTCCTGAATCATTACAGAATGCTATATTTTATTTTATTGTAGCCACAGCATGCAAATACTATCGTGGGTTTAGAAATAAACATTCTTCAATGCTTATTCATGTGGATTTAAGAATTTCTACGCATTCTATCGTGAACAAAGCTGTTGAGTTTTTTATAGAGAATATAAAACAAAATCCGACTGATTTTTTTTATCGTATGGAGAAAGTTTGGAATTCTGAAAAAGACAGGGTTTCATTTGAAATTATAAAACAGCTTTTTAATTATTCTGAAGATGATAAAGAAAAATACAAAGTCCCTGATTTTAATCGATTAAAATCTTTTATTTTAGAAATTATAAATAAAATTGAGAGCGTAGTTGACAATAGTTCTGTACCTTTGGAAGAGAGGCTTCATTATCCTGATGAAGAAAGCAAGGTCTATATCGTAATTGGCGGAAATACTCTTTCTCGTGGCCTTACTCTTGAAGGTCTTATCGTAAGTTATTTTTACAGGACATCCAAGTTATATGATACATTGCTGCAAATGGGACGCTGGTTTGGATACAGAATTGGCTATGAAGATTTGCCAAGAATCTGGACAACAGAACAAATTGCAAAAAATTTTTCTTTGCTTGCAGATGTAGAAGACGAATTACAGGAACAGTTCACAAATTATGGCAACGGCCTTGCTCCTGATGAGATAGCCCCAAGAATACGAGTTCTTCCTCTTCTTCAAATCACAAGAAAATTAGCAATGCAAAATGCAAAAATTACCGGCATAAATTATGCAGGACAAAGACCATCGACTTTATTTTTTGATCGAACAGATAAAGAATGGCTTTTACATAATCAAATAGTTACAAGAAATTTTCTTGATAGATTAAATCAATCTTCATTAGAAAAGAATGGAAGCTTTATTTTTCAAAATGTTCCAATAACCCAGATTATTCAATTTATTGAGAATTATAACATTTGCAAATCTAATAATGCTTGCCGTAAAGAATTAATTTTGAAAAATCTTGAAAAAATCAATTCAAAAAAAATTTTGCAAAAATGGAATGTCGCAATTATTCAAAACAAAACGGGACGGGAATATCAGATTTGCTCAAACTTAAAAGTTCATCTTGTTAACCGTAGTCGTTTAGATCCGAAAACCAAGAATGATTCAATAGCAAACATAAAAGTTTTAGGTCAGCCTCAGAATATGCTTGTTGATACAGATATTCCTGATTCTGAAAAAAATGAATTCAGACCTTTAAAAATGTTTCTTCAGCGTCATAAATATTTTGAAGAAAAAGGTGTTGAAGAACCTGGTCTTTTACTTATATATCCGATTGATAAAGACAGTAAGCCAAAGTCAAATCAGACAGGCAGGTTGCCGTTGAATGCTGCGGAAGATGTTATTGGAATAATGTTGGTTTTCCCAAAAGATAAAAATATTGAATTAAATTCATATATGACAATTTCATTAGATGGAGTGGAGTATGATTGATTTTAAGTTTGATGAAGTGCCGTTCAGACGGGTAATGGGAACTATAAACGCAAGTGGAGCATCAAAGACTTTAAACGGTTCTTCTTTAAGCGATACAGAAATATTGTTGAGGGAATCTGTTCAAAATTCTTTTGATGGCAGATTAAAGGAAAGAAAGATTGATGAAAAAACAAGAAAATATGTGTTAAAATACCGCCCTTTGAATTTTTCAATTCGAGCTTTTAATTTCTCTTCTGAACAGATAATTTTCATACAGAAACTCTTTAATTCAGAAAATTTAAATTCATATTATGTAAAAAATGTACAGAAATATATAAAAACATCTTCTCTAAATATTGAGATAAGCGATACAAATACTACTGGTCTAATAGGATTTCCTGGAATTACAGAGAAAAAAGAAAATCAAAATTTTGCAAATTTCGTTTATTTTACAGGAAATGATAAATCGCTCGATTCAAAAGATGGCGGTTCGTATGGATTTGGAAAAGCTGCATTTTTTTTATATTCACAAGCCCGAACAATAATAATTTATACAAGAATAAAATCTGAACTCACATCTAATTATCAGTCCCGGCTTATTGCTGTTTCAATGGACGAAAGAATAGATAACAGATGCTGGTGGGGAGAAAAGAAGCAAAGCGATAACGAAAGTGGTACTTATGCGGCTCCAGTCTTAGGAAAAACTGCAGATGAAATAGCAGAAGCAATTGGCATGAATGTTTTTGATGAAATGCAGACAGGGACAAAAATTCTTATCTTAAATGCTCGCCCTAGACTTTTTCCTCAATACGAAAATGGAAACGAAAAAACAATCGAGGATATATTCAAATATGATATTCCTCAGTATTTAGTTCATTGGTATTGGAATAAAATAATTACAAAAAAAGTTGTTTTTAATCTTGTCTATAAAAATGAAAAAATTGAACTTGATAATCCAAATAAAATATATCCGTATAAATATTTTATAAATGCTTATAGAAGGCTTTACGCAATAAAAAAGAAAGAGATAAAAGCAGACGGAAAAAGAGGAATTGAAATTTCTCAGGAAAGGCCTAGCGTAAAACTTGGAATTGCATGTATCGAAAAAACTTCGCCAAAAAAATCTAAATATGAAGAATTGATACCGATTTTAAGGACTTCTCAGCCCCTTGTCGCTTTTATGAGAGGAGTTGGAAATATTGTTTATTATGGAAAATATACCGTTGGCCCAGATAACCTTAATGAAACATGTTTTGGAGTTTTTGCCTGCGATACGAAATCTTTTTCTAATGGAGAAACAGAAGGTGAAATAGACCGATATTTTCGCGGAATAGAAAATCAAACGCATACACGCTGGGAACATAAAAATGATATGTTTCCTCATAATTATTTGAAAACTGTTGAAAATAAAATTGACCAGCTTGTAAGGTCGAATTGCGCTTTTGAAGAAATTGATGATTCGGCGGCAAATATTTCAGTTATGATTCAACGCACTTTAGGCGCAAAACTTCTTCCATATAAACTGCCTGTTGGTGGAGCAAAGAAAACGTTAAAACCTGCTGCTCAACTAGAAGTAAGGGCATCAAATAAAAAATCATCAATTACTAAAACTGGAAATTCATATATTGAAATCGATTCAAAAACAAAAGACAAATATATTTATGTGCAATATAAAATAAATGTCTTAAAAGATATGGCTGTCATAATAAATAATATAGTTCCCAAAATAGAAACCTTAGATAGTGGAGACAGTTTTGAGGATAATGGAAGTTACTTAAAGTTTTCCGGAACATATAAAGAAGATAAAGATGGTACTGTTTCAATAACAGATTCAAGATTGCCAAAGATATTTAAAGTTCCAGAAACTTGTTATCTTAAAATAAGATGTCAGAAAGACTGTTCATTCGATTTGAAAATGGATTGGGAGGAAATTGATGCAAAATAGAATATACACTTATAAGGTTGTTCCTCAAAATTCTGGGATAATTCAATCTGAATGGCAGATTTATGGACGAGCTATACCTGCATCGCATGAAATAAAATCTTGGAAGAAAAATATGGATTTGCATGTAAATTGCAATATATATATTTCTGCAATAGAACTTGATGATTTTATTTCTAAAAATTCAGAAGCTTCATTTTATATTGTATGGCATTCCTTGTCCGGAAGAAATGGAACTTCATTGCAGGGATGTGCATTTGTTCAAAAATATGAAAATAAGAGAAAAGAAAACATAAAAGAATACAGTTTTTCTTGCGTTATTCCAGGAAATAAAATTGCAGGCGACATAGAAATTTCTTTAATTTTGGCAATTTCTACTGAGGATAAATTATCGGAAAA
>CAVKVK010000029.1:0-4849 GCA_963659855.1 Parabacteroides distasonis
CTTCAATCCTGGACAAAGAAAAAGATTGTGGAGCAAAATTAGCAGAAAAACAGACTATTTGCAGTCTGCGCCTTGTTTTGCACAATTTCCCGCTCTTCGCGGTTCCGGCCTTCGCCTTCATTGCTGCGCAACGCCTTGCGGCGCCGTTACGATCGGGGCTAGGACAAATTGTATCGCCGCAAAGAATTTTGTGCTCCGTTTTATTAGACACTTTAAGCTATTTTTTATATATTTTAGATATGACTTTTATTAACGAAGAAGATAAAAAAGAAAAAAAAGGTTCTTCTGACGCTTTTGCAGAAAAACTTTTAAAAACCCGCCAGATTGTTGTAAGTGGCGAAGTAAACGAAGATTTAGTAGAAAAAATCGTAAAACAGCTTCTTGTTCTTGAAGCAGATTCAGACAAACCAATCTATCTTTATATAGATTCTCCTGGTGGTTCTATTGATGACGGTTTTGGGCTTTATGATATGATTCGTTTTATCAATGCTCCAGTTTATACAATTGGAATGGGCCTGATTGCCAGCATGGGAGTAACTTTGTTTTTGTCTGTTCCAAAAGAAAGAAGATTCAGCCTGCCAAACAGTCATTTTTTAATTCATCAGCCACTCATGAACGGAAGCCGTGGTGTTGCAACTGATATAGAAATTACTGCTCAGGAAATTTCAAAATCAAGAGATACTCTTACAAAACTCATTGCAGAAGCAACTGGAAAAGATTTTGAAACTGTTAAAAAAGACACAGAACGCGATCATTGGCTTACTGCTCAGGAAGCAAAAGATTACGGCATTGTAGGAACAATTTTAACAAGCCGAAAAGATTTGCCACAGGCTTAGATGTTTTCTTAAAACTAAAACTGTGGTAAATTTGGGCATCCAATGATTTTTAAGTTAACCGATTCTTTGTGTGCAGACATTTTGTTTGCAATGGAAAATCAGCAGAACAATTTTGCTCTTGATGCAGAAAATTCTAGAATAATTCAATGTGACGAAGAGTCTGTTGACGAAGAAAATATTTATTCACTTCCGCAATGGAATAGTGCAGATGGTTACGCTTTACTTGAATCTTTTATTACAAAGTTTAAAGGCATAAAAGCGTACAATGAACTTAAGCAGATTTTGCAGGAAGGAAGGGGGGTGTTCAGAAATTTTAAAATTACATTAAAAAAGTATCCAGAAGTGGACAAAAGATTTCATTCTTTTAAAAACCGGGAAATGAAGACTGTTGTTTACGAATGGTACAATGCACTGCGCGAGTCGTGGGGCCTCGAAACTTTGGATCAGGATTTTTATGAATACGACGACCTGGTGTTAGAGGACTTTACATTCAGAACATTTGACGCTGATACGGACAGTCAGAGCGTAAATGTTGCAGCGGGTGCTTTTTTTGAGGAATTAGAAAAACAATTTTCTGGTGAACTGGGGCAGGTGCTTTCCCTGCAGTTTAAGAGCCAATATCAGAATTTGCAATCTTTGGCTTTTTGCGGGGCAAAAGGTTTTGTCTGCCGTACCCTTTCGGACGAGTTTGCCGGTTGTCTTTTATATTCAAAAATGAATTTGCAAATGTCCGCCAGCACAAAAACTGTGGTTTTAACGGCACTTTTTGTGAAACAGAATTACCGTGGGCTTGGAATTGCGAGAGAACTTTTAAGCAGAAGCATTTCCTCTTTAACCAGAGACGGAATTCAATTTTTTATTATTAACAATTCATTCGTACCAGAATTGCTAAAATCTACACTAATCCAGCTGGGATTTAAAGAAAAGGATTTTGCATTTGTACTTGAATTGAACGACCTGTCAGCGTAAATTTTGTAGAGAGCCACTTACGGATAACTGCAGGCGATTTTTTTTACAGGAGTATAAAAATGGCTTTTAACAGACACGAAAATGAACTTAACATGGATCAGGTAGCAGCTTTTTTAAAGAATGCAGTTTCTAAGGTTGAAGCTAATCCAGAATATTATGAAGAACTTAAAAAAGTTTTTAAAAAGAACGTTCCTCTTACAAGACGTTCTTATGTAGCAGCTTATCTTTTGCAGTGCGCAAAAGGTTCAATTTTCCGCTTTAATACAGCAAAAACACGCGAAGAGTTCCGTGCACGTCGCGACGAAAACCGCCGTTCACGCTTTGAAGAACGCAAGGAACGCACAGAACGTGCCGAAAGACCAGAAGGCGAAACAAAAGAACGCTATCAGCGCGTAGAAATTGCTCCAGAAAATGCAGCAACTGTTTTTGTAAGCATTGGACGCAATCGCAGAGTTTTTGCCCGCGACCTTTTAGGCCTTTTTATTAACGAAGCTGGTCTTGAACGCGAACGCATCGGAAACATCAAAACTCTTGCAAATTATTCATTTGTTGAACTCTTTAAAGAAGATGCAGACAAAGCAATTGCAGCACTCAATAATTTTGAATGGCGTGGCCGCAAGCTTGCAGTAAGTTATTCAGAAAAGAAAGACATTGCTGAACTTGCAGATACAGAAGCAAATCCAGAAGAATATGTAAACAACGAAAGAGTTCCAGATGTAGAAAACAAATCAGCTCCAATCGTAGACAGTTTTACAGCTACAAACTCTGACACTGTAGCTCAGCAGGCAGCTTTTGCAAAGGAAATGGAAAAAGCTCCTGTAGAAATGACTGACGAAGAAATTATGGCTCTTCGTAAGCCACGTTCAAGTTCTTCTGCTGATCTCTAATAAGCGCAAAGAAATAAAATTATAAGCACTGTGTTTTTTCGGATTTCTGTAAAAATGCAGTGCTTTTTTTTGAGGTTTATATGATTCATGTTATAAGAACTGGTCCGCTCGGCGTTAATTCTCTTATTGTAGAACTTTCTAAAGACAAGGTTTTTGTTGTTGATCCTGCATGCTGCGGGTTTTGCGGAGATGAATCAAAAATTTATGACTTTTTAAAATCAAATAAAAAAATTCCTGTTGCAGTTTTTCTTACTCACGGACATTTTGACCACGTAGCAGGTTTAAAATCCTTAAAAAAATATTATCCGGAGCTTCCTGTTTTGATTCATAAAAATGATTCTGCTTTTATAGGAAGTAACAGTTCCGTTATTCAAAAAAAACAGCTTGAATGTCTTGGTTTTTCTGACTTTTTACCTTTTGTAAGTTCTTTGCCAGAAGCAGATTTTTTCTTAAAAGAGAATTCAACTTTGGCTGAATGTTTTGCAGAAGAATTAAAAGACGAAGAAGTAAAAAATGCCTTGACTGAATGGAAAATCCTTTTAACTCCAGGCCATACAATGGGAAGCGTCTGCTTTTACAACAAAAATAAAAAACTTTTGATTAGCGGAGACACACTTTTTTACGGAAGTTATGGCCGCACCGATCTTGGCGGAAGCGAAAGCGCCATGGCACAAAGCTTAAAAATGCTCTCTGCAACAATCGAAAAAGATACTTTAGTTTTTCCGGGACACGATTATTGCGGATTTAAAATGGGCGAATGTTTTTAGTTAAGCGTAAAAAACTCGTGTTCTATTCTTTTTTTATGTTGATTTACTGTTAACACTGCATAACTTTTAGAGGAAAAATTTCTTGGCAGCGAAATGCTTCCCGGATTTAGAATTAAAATATCCTTGTAATTTTCTGCAAATGGAACGTGAGTGTGTCCAAAAAGTCCTGCATCAAATTTGTTTTTTGCAAGATAAGTTTCTAATTCCTTTGTTGTGTAATAAACGCCAAAATTGTTGCCGTGTGTTAAAAAAATGCGTTTCTGGCACACAGTTAATATCTGGCTTTCTGGAATTTCTACATGTGAACCTGAATCTGTATAAATTGAATAAGATGCGCCGTCGCCGTTTCCACGAACAAAGGCTGTTACTGGCGGAAAAAGTTTTTCTTCCTGTGGCAGGTTAAAATATTCTTCGTACAAACTGATTAAATCATCTGCGCCGTCGCCCAAAAAAACGAGAGCATCAACGTTGTTTTTTTGTTCCTTTAAAACCTGATAAAAATTTGCAGTTCTTCCGTGACTGTCAGAAAGAACAAGAATTCTTGCAGTTTCGCTTTGGGCTAAAGATTGTAAGTTTTGTGTAGCAGCAAACATTATTCAAAAATAAAATGGTTTATTGATTTTAAGCCTGTTTCGTAATCGCTAAAGTTAGTTACTTTTTTCTGGCTTCCTGTAATTTTCTGTACGATTTTTAAAAGATTTTTGTCAGACTTAATGCTTGTCTTTGCCTTTAGCATTTCATCAATTGAATTTATCAAAAGACTATCAACATCAAATTCTGTAATCTCCGAAGTCTGTTCTTCTTCCAGTTCTGAATTTTTTGGAACGTAGTCTAAAACAAAATCTGCAGTTGATTCTGCGCCAAGAACATCATCCTGCTGAAAAAACGCAAAAACCGGATATTCACGCTTTTCTGTCATGTCTTCGAGCCGGGCAAGGGCGTTGCAAAGTCCTTCGGGAGCACCAAAAGTAATAATTCCTGCAAGATTCTGGTCTTCTAACTTTGAATAAAGCGAACTGATTCTTGCTTTTCCTGCAACCATAAAATCTTCCGGATAAACAAGAACTTCAATTAAACCTTCGCCGTTTTCGTCTTTAAGACCGTAATTTTCATTTAGAATTTTCTTAAAATATTCAACTGTTTCTTCGTCGTTGTAACTGTGGCCTAAAACAACGACCAGTGTTTTGTCCTGAATAAAATTTTTAGTTTCTTCGTCTAAGGAATCTAGTTTTACTGCAGTTTTTTCAACCTGATTTTCTGTAGTCTGTTCAACTTCTGTTTTATTGTTATTTCTTGAACAGCCCAAAAAACTGATTGCAGTAAAAAAAATCAAAGAAAAGAGTTTAATTGCAATTTTCATTATTTTATTTTAATGATTTTTTGTTTTTTG
>CAVKVK010000029.1:4859-24535 GCA_963659855.1 Parabacteroides distasonis
AATTTATCTTTAACACTCATTTTTTCTCCCTCTTTTATTTTAATGATTTTTTGTTTTTTGGGCGATATGTGGAGAATTTTATTCTTCTTTTAGCGTAACATTTATTGTAAGGCTTGCCTTATTTGAATTTTCGCGTGGCGGGTTTTCTGCAGTTTTGTCTGGAGAAGGAATTCCTCCAATATCTGTAGAAACTTTTGCAGAATTTTCTTTTGGCGGTGTCTGTGAATTTTGAGTGTAAGAAGATTTTTGATTTTTCTTTACAAGAACTGCTCCTGTTCCAGCCTGACCGTTAGAAATTGCTGCGGCGTCATTTCCGCTAACTTCTGAAAAAGAAGGAATTTCGTCTGTTTCAATTTCTGGAGTTTGTTCCCCTGTAGATTTCCAGGTAGCCGTTGAACCTTCGTAACCGATAACTTCTGTTCCGCCGTAAACATTTTTAACTTCCATTACAGTTCCGCGGACAGAAGCTGTTGCAACTGGAGAACGCACTGTAAAGCCGACGCGGCGGTCTTCTGTCTTTTTTACGTTTGATTTAAGAGAACCTGTGTCCAGAAACAATTTTGTTTCGTCGCTGTCTTTTTTTTCTGCTAATTGTTCAATCGTAACTCGGCTCAAAGGACTAACAGTTACAGTTGAATTTTTGATTTTTAAAATCAATTCCGATTTAAAACCTGTTTGAATTACGTCGCCTTTGTTTAATTTACTTCCTTCTGAAAGTGTAACCCACTGTCCTGCGCGTTGTACTTCTGATTTTCCTTTTGCAGAAACAACTGTTGCCTGCATTGGTTCTGCAAATGCACAAAAGTTAATTAAAGAAATTGCAAAAACTGTGGTAAAAGATTTAGTAAAAATAGACTTCATTTTTTTCCTCCAGCGTAAAACTAGAATAAAATAACAGCTTTAATGCTGATCGCCGTTTTGTTTATGGCTGAATCGTTTTTATCAAAATATTGAGTGATTGCAGCTCCGGTGTAAACATCGCTTAAAATCTGGTAGTCAAGACCCGCGTTATATTGAAATCCTGAATATTCAATTTTGTTGTCGTTCGTGCTGAAAACTGCATCAAACCCTGCCTTTGCCAAAATTGAATCAAAAGGTTTTATTGATGCAGAAATTCCTGTTAAAAATACAGAAGTATATTCATCGCTGTTAATTGAATTAACTGCCGTTGTGCTTGTGAATG
Source organism: Parabacteroides distasonis (assembly GCA_963659855.1). Lineage (GTDB taxonomy): Bacteria > Spirochaetota > Spirochaetia > Treponematales > Treponemataceae > Treponema_D. The sequence goes on from CAVKVK010000029.1 coordinate 6,043, forward strand.
CTAAAAATGCTTCTGTCTTTGTGTCTGAATCGTCTGGTGTGCCGGTTGTGTAGACAGCATTTAAACAGATTTGAGCATCTTTTACGCCAGGATAAAAATAAATGTCTGCCTTTGAAAGATTAGAAACTTTTGCTTTTCCGCTGTCATATTTTGTAAGACCTAGAACTCCCGTTACGTCGTAAAAAACATTTTCTATAAACGAAACCGGACCTTCGAGGCTGCCTTCTACAAAAAGACGGTTATATTTTACTCCCTGAAGTCTTGCTGCAAGAAGTGCTTCAAAAGAAAGTGTCTGTTCGTTTAAGAATGAAGGAAGAGAAACTTTTGCTCCGCTTACAAAATACTTTGCGCAAAAATCGTAAATTTTATCTGTGTCAGCCGTGTAGTCGGAATCGTTGATTGTTATAAATTGTGAATTTAACAGGCCTGTGTAAAATGCGTAAATTCCAGCAGAAAAAGAAGGAATTGAATAAGAAAGTTCTGCGCCGTCTCCACTTTGATTGTAAACAAGCGAAGAAATGTCTGCGTGGTTGAATCTTCCGGCTTTTAATTCAAAATTGCTGGAAGAAAAATAAAAATATGCGCTGTCAAAATCAATTGCGTTTATTTTGTCCTGAGTTGAATCATCATATTCAAACTGGTAGCGTCCCTGAGTAAAAAAATAATTTGAAGTTGTCTTAAAAGGAATTTTTGTCCACAAGGTTGCATAGTTTTTCTGGTCTAATGCTAAGTCGTCTGTATAAGATGTGTCCTGAAATTTAGTAATATTTCCGAGAGAACCGCCAAAGTCGAATGCAAAAGAGAAGGTTGCCGAAGTTAAAATTAATGCAGATAAGAGTAATTTTTTCATTTTTTTATAATCCTTCTTCCTGTTGGAATGGAATGCAGCCGTTAAAAACTGCAATTACGTCGCGTCCAGAAGGTTTTTCGTCTGGATCAGCATTTTGCGGTAAAATTCCTTTAGCTTTTAATTCCCTGAAAGCGTAGCGCGGAGAAGGAAAAATTGTGTAAAAAAGTCCGCCTTTTATGTTTCCAAGTTTTGTGCAGATAAAAGAAAGTTCAGAAAGTGTGATTGGAGTATTTGCCGAAACGTTGTTTTTTAGTTTGTTTGATTCTTTAAATTGTTCAAATGCCTGTTCGTAATCAGCATTTTCTTCAATTTGTCCTGAATAAACCTGGCAAAGATAGGCAACCTGCCCATAAGTTGTGTTTTTTGTGGCAATTAAGTCTGTCAGTTTTTGAGAACTTTGTGCGCTGGCGCAAAAACAGAATACAGCGGCACTAAAAAGTAAGGTTAAAATCTTTTTCATAAATTCTCCACTTAGCGCAGATAAAAATAAAAACTAATTATTGTCTGACTGTTCTTTTTATTCAAAATAATAACATGTGTTATAATTTTTGTCATAATGAGAGACAATAATCATTCAAAATCGCTTAGAAAGAATTTTGACAAAATCGCTGTTTTAATTGTGATTTTAGTGTGTGGAGTTGCCGGATTTTCTGGACTTTTTCAGAAATTTGATTACAGGCTTTACGATTTAATGCTGGGGCTTAGAAGGCAGTCAGAAACCCGGCCAGAAGTTTTATTTGTAGAAATTGACAATAAATCTCTTGAAGATCTGGGACCGTGGCCCTGGAGCCGGGACATTCTTGCAAATTCTCTTTTAAGAATGAAGGAACTTGGCGCTAAGACTGCAGTATTCGATATTGAATATCTTTCGCCATCGCATCTTGGAGTAAATCCCGACGCATCTAAAGATATTGGAAATGCGCTCGACGCACAAAAACAGGATGTTGCCGACATTATAAATCAGCTTTCGCAGGCTGCCGTGAGCGGAATGTACGGTAAAAATGATCTTGTAGAACTTGCTTCCGAAGCAATTGAAGACTGGGTAAATCCTGGATTTGATTCGTTAAAAGAAAAAATAAATGGTTCTGCGTTTCAGGATAATGATGCAATGTTTGCAAAGGCGATTCAGTTTTTTGGAGACACCTGGCTTACAATTAACATTCTTGACCTTGATATAAAGTATTCACCTGAATATCTGGATTATGTGCGCAATAAATGTCTTTTTACAAATGTTGAAGATTCAAAAGCCTTAATAAAAAGAGGAAATAATTACTATTTTATTGACCAGGGCGGAGATAATCGTCTTGGATTTTGCCCCGCAATTGAACTTTTTATGAAAAAAGCAGCAGGCGCTGGTTTTACGAACGTTGTCTTAGATAGTGACGGAAGCCGTCGCCGTGTTGAACTTTTGAGCGAACAGAACGGCGGTTATGCAGCACAACTTGTTTTTGCCCCGATTCTAAAAAAACTTGAACCTCAGAGAGTTGTCAGGACTCAGTTTTCGCTAAAACTGATTGGCGCAAAAGATCCTGATTCTCCAGAAAAACGAATAAATATAACGATTCCTCTGGATATTCATGGCCGGATGAATGTCAGCTGGCTCAAAAAAGAATTTATAGATTCGTTCAGGCGCGAAAGCGTTGTAATGCTGTATCAACTCGACGAAACTGAAGAAAAAATTGTTTCGCTGCTAGAAACTTTAAATGGATTTAATTTGTGGGATTCAGAAGGAAATGCACTTTCGTTTAAAGAAGAAACTTCTGCAATTCTTAATGATTACAACTATATAAAACAGTATAAAAATTTTCTTTTAGAAAAATGCACTGGCGTAGACGAAAAAGGAAATGCTTTTGACGGTGGAATTAAGGCTGAAGAATATGTTGATTATTTTGATGCCCGGGAAAGTTTTTTTGACCGTGTAAAATCATTTTTAGAAGGTTCTTATTTTGAAGAAATTGATCTTCGCCTTGACGAAATGAAGAATCAGCTTGACGAGCAGAATTATTTAGAAATTAAAAAAGGAATAAAAACTCTTTTTGATGATTTAAAAAACGAAAATGATATTTACCGCAGCACATTTGCAGAAAAAAAAGAAGCTTATAAAGATTCTTTTTGTATAATCGGCAACACTGCAAGTTCAACAACGGATTTGGGAACAACACCTTTTAACCGCGCTTATCCGAACGTTGGAACTCATGCAAACGTTTACAACACAATAATGAACCGTGATTTTATCCGCGAAATTCACTGGCTGGTAAGTTTTGTTCTGGCAGCGATTATTGCGTTTTTGTCTGTAGTTTATACGACCGGAAAAAATGTCTGGATTCAAAACTTTTGCGGAATTCTTACAGTGGTTGTTTTTGTCTGCGTGCCGTCACTGCTGATGATTTTGTTTAATATTTATGTTCCACCTGTTGCATGTATTTTAACGTCGGTTCTTTCGTATCTGATTGCCGTAATATTGCGTTTTGTAACTTCAGAAAAAGACAAGGGCGTTTTGAGAAATGCTTTTTCTACTTATCTTGCTCCAGCCGTAGTTGAGCAGATTGTAAAAGATCCTTCAAAACTAAAACTTGGCGGCGACGAAAAAAGAATGACGGCTTTATTTTCTGATATAAAAGCTTTTTCTTCTTTTTCTGAAATGGTAACACCGACAAAACTTGTAAGCATTTTGAATGAATATCTTGGAAGTATGTCTGACAAAATTCTTGCAGAGCAGGGAACAATCGACAAATATATTGGAGACTCGATTGTAAGCTTTTTTGGTGCTCCGGTTGATTTAAAAAATTCAGCCTGGAATGCCTGTGTTTCTGCAATAAGAATGAAGCAGGAAGAAGTTTTATTTAATGAACGCAGTTTAAAAAACGGAACAATTCCGCAGGCTTTGCAGACGCGCATTGGAATTAACACAGGCGACATGGTTGTCGGAAACATGGGAACAAGTGCAAAAATGAATTATACAATCATGGGAGACGCTGTAAACCTTGCCAGCCGTCTTGAAGGCGTAAATAAAGTTTATAAATCCTGGATTTTATGCAGTGATTCAACCTGGCAGGAAGCTAACAGTGGCGAGCACAGAGATAAAATTGTTGCAAGAAAATTTGACCGTGTGCGCGTTGTTGGAAAAACTGAACCTGTTCAACTGTGGAATATTCTGGGTTTTAAGGAAGAACTTGCAGACAACGTTCTTGAAGCAGTTGAACTTTTTAACAAAGCAATGGAAAAATATCTTGCACGCGACTTTAATTCTGCCGGAAAACTTTTTGTAAAAGCAAATAAAATCTGGTCGCAGGACGATTCTCCTCTGGTGTATGCGCAAAGATGTAAAGACTTTATAGAAAACGGCCTGCCAGAAAAATGGGACGGAATTGTAAATTTAACGTCAAAGTAAAAAATTACTCTAAGATTAAGTCTGTTACAGTTGCACCGCTTGCTTTTATTAAATCCTGTGGTGCAATTACAATCTGTTCACCGCGCATGCCTGCACTAATGTAGATTTTTTCAAAATTAAGTGCGCTCTGGTCTATAAATGTCGGGAACTTTTTTTTCATGCCAAGTGGAGAACAGCCGCCGCGAATGTAGCCTGTAAGCGACAAAAGTTCGTCGGGTTTTACAGGATTTATTTCTTTTGAAGAACTTGCAGCTCTGGCTTTTTTTAAGTTTATTTCGTGGAGTGCGCTCTGACAGAATACAAAAATCTGTTTGTTTTCGTTGCGCATTACTATTGTTTTAAAGCACGCAGCCGGATTTATGTTGAGTTTTGCAGCAATTGATTCTGCAGCACCACGGCTTAATTCGTGTTCACCGTCATCGTCGTAAGATAAAGTTTCGTATTTGATTTTTAAACCGTCTAAAATACGCATTGCGTTTGTTTTTTTCATAGTGGCTCAATAATAACTGCAAAAATTGAGTTTGTAAAATACAACGCAGAGAGTTAGCCCGGATTGGAAGGCGCCGTAAGGCGGTGCGTCAGCACTGGAGCGCGTAAGACGCGGAACCTGCAAAGCCGGCAGAGACAGAAAATTATTATTTTGGCGTGAATTGCTCCAAAGTAAAAAATGATTTTTATAGTCTTTTTGTAAATTTTTTATTATCTTATTTGTTGAATTAAATCTGTAAAATAGAAATATTCTGGAGGAATAAAAATGGCTAAGGCTAAAACACCAATCACTCTTCTTTGTGGTTATCTTGGTGCCGGAAAAACGACTTTATTGAATCAGGTTCTTTCGAACCAGAAAGGATACAAGGTTGCTGTAATTGTAAATGATATTGGCGAAGTAAATGTTGACGCTAAATTGATTGCAGACGGAGCAAAAATTACTGATACTTCGGACATTGTTCCGCTTACAAACGGATGTATTTGCTGTACGTTAAAATCTCAGCTTTCGCAGAATATCGAAAATCTTATAAAAAGCGGAAAATACGATTATGTAATGATTGAAGCTTCTGGTGTTTGTGAACCAATGCCAATCGCTCAGGAACTTGAAACAATCAAGAATGGCGTTGTTGATAACGTTGTTGGCGTTGTTGATGCAGCTCGCTTAGTTGATGAATTTGCCGGCGGTAACAAACTTTTGGATAAAAAAGATATGGGAGAAGAAGATATTGAATCGCTTCTGGTTCAGCAGATTGAGTTCTGTTCTACTCTCGTAATTAACAAAAAAGACCTTGTTACTGAAGATGAATTTAAGAAAGTCCGCAAGGTAATTGAAACATTGCATCCTGGCGTAAAAATTATTGAAACTGACCACGGTAAGGTTGATGTTGAAGAAATTCTTTCGACACATTCTTTTGATTTTGAAACTGTTTATGCCGCTGCCGGCTGGTGCAAACATCTGGAAGAAGATGAAGTTGAAGAAGATCATGATGAAGATGAACACGAAGAGCACGATCATGAAGAACATGAACACCACGACCATGAACACGAAGGACACGAACATCATCACCACGAGCACAAACACGAAGGCGATTCTGGCTCGGACGAAGATGAATACGGAATCGGGACATTTATTTACTTCCGCCGTAAGCCGTTTGACCGCCAGAAACTCGACGAATTTGCTGCAAAATGGCCAAAGAATATTATCCGCTGCAAGGGCTTAATGTGGTTTAACGATGAACCAGAAATGGCATGGGTTTTTGAAACAAGCGGAAGACAGATTCAGGCTGGATACTCTGGACAGTGGATTGCTGCTGCACCAGAAAAAGAGCAGAAAAAAATTCTTGCACAGAATCCTGAAATTCAAAAAGAATGGGACGAAACTGTTGGCGACAGAATGATAAAACTCTGCGTAATTGGTCAGAACTTAGACAAAAAAGCAATTTCTGCAGAATTGGATAAATGCCTTGCAGAAAACTAAAAATAAAAGAGAGACTTTTTGCCCGTCTAGTTAAAAGTTATTGGTAAAAAAAATTGCCACAGATTTATGAAAAAAACATAAGTCTGTGGCTTTTTTATTGAAAAAAGGTTTACATCTGGCAACATAGTTTTTTTATACTAAGTTCATAAGAACTGAAAGCAAAAAATGCAGTTTTTTGTTAAATATGTCAAATAGCCGTAGCCGAGGTTCTGACTCAAACACATTCTGAGCGTAGCGAATCATGTGACTTGAGGCAGGTTCCCGATGAGAGGCTATTTGAATTTATTTAGTCTGAATGCCGGGTTTTTATGCTGAATTTAAAAACCCGGATTTTAGAGTAATTATTTGTTTTAATTGATTTTATTTCTGTTTTTTCTAACTTAATGGAATAAAATCTTTTGAACTTAATGTTGCAGCCCGTTACAGGAGTTCGGGCACAAACGGAGGTTATTTTTATGAAAAAGATTATTCTGGCTCTTTCTGTATTTGCCATGGTTGCTGGTTCTGCTTTTGCAGATTGGACAAAAATTATTTCTACAGGTTTAGACTTTCCTGGTTATCGCACAACAGCAGAATTAAAAAGCGATACAGAAACTGACAAAAAAGCACTTGAAGGTTTTGGTGTAAACTGGGACGGACAGTTCCGTTTAGTTAACAAAGACAATGGCTTTAGCTTTATGTGGGATGTAGATGCAGGTTACACAAAATTTGATAAACCTTATTCTAGTATGCCGATTGATTGTGAAGGTTTTGACGGCAGCCTTTTGTTTGGTATTGGTAAAAACTTTTCAAAGTCTCAGTCTAATAAATTTATTTTGAGTGGCGTTGTTGGTATGGATGTAATTGTCGGAGGTTTTTCTAAAGAAAGTTCTGATATAGTAGGTAGTTATGTTTCTACTACAGACACTGACTGGCTTATGGCAGAAGTAAACTTCCTTGCAGGTCTTGATTTTTATTTTAGCCACAAATTTGACAGTGCATTTGGAGTCTTTGCTTCTTGTACAGCTGCTGTTGGTAGTGGTAGCGTAAGCTGGCGTAAAGATACAACTTTAAAGATTGACGGAGCTTATAATAGTGACACTTCAGTAACTGGTAAGAACGGCAATACTCAGATCTTTGTATTTACACCAAAAGTTGGTCTTTGCTGGACATTCTAGTAAAAATGCTTAAAAAAAAAGCTGAACTTAAAGTTCAGCTTTTGACAGAGAATCCAGGCGTTGTCCTGGAATCTCTTAATAAAAATGTTAAAAATCTTATCTTTGTAAAATTTATAAAAGCAATAATATGTTATTCCGTGTAAAAAACACGGCTTGTCCATTCTAAATTGAATATTCCATTTTCCAGCGAAACTAAATTTACAGAACAGTTTTTAAATTCTACTGCCCAAAAATCTTTAAGGCTGCGGCCGTCAATGTGCATTAAAAGAGACTGCAGCGTGCCGCCGTGCGTTACTACAAGAATATTTTTTAGCGATGAATTTTCCAATGGAAGAATTTCGTTTTGCCAGAAATCTTTTGTGCGCTCAGCAACACAAGCAAATGTTTCTGCGTCTTCTGCAGGTTTGTAAATTTCCGGGGCAACAAAAAAATCTCTGATATTAAAAAGTTTTGGGTTTGTGCGGCGTTCTTCGATTGTTGCGCCTTCTGCCTTTCCAAAAGAAAATTCTATAATGCGCGGTTCTTTTATAATATCTTTTTCTGGCAGAGCGCTTATAAGTTGTGCTGTTTTTACTGCACGGCAAAGTGGACTTGAATAAACGCGGTCAAATTGAATTCCCTGTTCTTTTAAACCAAGGCCTGTTTGCAGAGCCTGCTGTTCACCGTGGGCATTTAGCGGAATGTCCGAGCGTCCCTGCATCTTTTTTTGAATATTCCAATCGGTCTGACCGTGACGGGCAATATAGATATTTGTTTTTTTTAGCATTTGAACTTTATAAGACTTTAAAGAAAAATTGACAAGTAGATTTGAGTTCTCCTGTCGTTGCCTGCGTTTTTGTGTATTTATTGAATGTAAGGCTTTTTTATGGTAGTTTAATTTTATGAAAGAACTTGAACTTAAATACGGATGCAATCCAAACCAGAAACCTGCTAAGGTTTTTGTTGATGAAGGCGACCTTCCAATTACTGTTTTGAACGGACGGCCAGGTTATATAAACTTGCTCGATGCTTTAAATGGCTGGCAGCTTGTAAAAGAATTAAAAGAAGCAACTGGAATTCCTGCTGCAACATCTTTTAAGCATGTAAGTCCTGCAGGGGCAGCAATCGGAAAATCTTTGAGCGACACTTTAAAGCAGATTTACTTTACAGACGGAGTTGAACTTTCTCCATTGGCTTGTGCTTATGCCCGTGCCCGCGGTGCTGACAGAATGTCTTCTTTTGGAGATTTTATTTCTTTGAGCGATGAATGTGACGAAGCAACTGCACTTTTAATTAAAAAGGAAGTTTCTGACGGTGTAATTGCTCCTGCTTATTCTGCAAAGGCTTTAGAAATTTTAAAGGCAAAGAAAAACGGAAATTACTGCATTATTCAGATTGATCCTTCTTACGTTCCTCCAGCAACAGAAGTAAAACAGGTTTTTGGCGTAAAATTTGAACAGGGACACAACTTTATTAAACTTGACGAAAACTGTCTTACAAACATTGTTACAAAAAACAAGACTTTGACAGAAGACGAAAAGCACAATCTTATAATTGCGCTGATTACATTAAAATACACACAGTCAAATTCAGTTTGTTTTGTAAAAGACGGACAGGCAATTGGAATTGGTGCCGGACAGCAGAGCCGTGTTCACTGTACGCGCCTTGCAGGACAGAAGGCAGACAACTGGTGGCTTAGACAGTCTCCTAAAGTTTTAGGCCTGCAGTTTGTTGATGGAATAAAACGCGCAGACCGCGACAATGCAATTGACGTTTACATTGGTGAAGAATACGAAGACGTTCTTGCTGAAGGCAGCTGGCAGAAAATATTTAAAGTAAAGCCAGAAGTTTTTACACGCGAAGAAAAGAAAGAATGGATTGCAAAAAATACAGATGTTGCTCTCGGTTCTGATGCATTCTTCCCGTTTGGAGACAACATTGAACGTGCACACAAATCTGGCGTTACAGTAATTGCACAGCCAGGCGGCTCTGTACGCGACGATCAGGTAATTGAAACTGCTGATAAGTACAACATGACAATGTGCTTTAACGGAATAAGACTTTTCCATCACTAATTTTGCGTGAGCGATTGTAGTGGCGCCGAAGGCGTTGTTTTGACCAGATTTTCTGGTCAAAACAATGGAGCGAAAGCGGAACCACGAAAAGCGCGACCCGACAGGGGCACGCCCGCATAAAAATTCAAATTATGATTTTAAATAACGATTTTTCAAATTTTACACATTTTTTCTGGGATCTTGACGGCACACTTACCCGTTCAGCTCAGGGAATTATTAACAGCGTGCGTTATGCTCTCGAAAGTTTTGGCATAAAAGAAAATGATGACGAAAAACTAAAACTTTTTATTGGACCACCGCTGCCTGAATCTTTTAAAACTTTTTATGGTTTTAACGAAGAACAGATTGAACAGGGAATGAAAAAATACCGTGAATTTTATTCTGAAAAGGGAATTTTTGAAAATTCGGTTTATGAAGGAATTTGTGAAACTTTAAAGGCGTTAAAAGAAAGCGGAAAAAAACTTTATGTTGCAACTTCTAAGCCGGAAGTTTTTATGAAACGGATTCTTGAACATTATAATCTTGCACAGTTTTTTGATTTTGCTGCTGGAGCTGACCTTGCAGAAAGTCGCAGCGAAAAACACAAGGTAATAAGTTTTTTAATTGAACACGAAAAGCTGGAAGAAATTCAAAAGGCTGGAAAAATCCTTATGATTGGAGACCGCAAGCATGACATTCTTGGGGCTCACAAAAATGGAATTAAGGTTTGTGCAGTTTTGTGGGGCTACGAAACTAAAGAAGAATTTGAAGAATACGGCGCAGACTACATTATAGAAAAACCGTCAGATTTAATATAAAAACTTAACTTTGTAAAAATCAGTCGAATGTAAATGTAAGCTGGAGTGGCATTTTTGCAAGGCGGACAGCTTCTAAAAGTTCGTCCATTTTGGATTCGCCAAAGATTTTTATGTCGTTCTGATCTAAAAGTTCGGCCGTAACGCCGTCTCCGGCAACTAAAGTGTGGGAAAAACTTCCGTCGTAGATTTTGCCGGCTCCGCATGAAGGACTGTTTTCTTTTAAAAGTGCGTACTGACAGTTGAACATTTTTGCAAGTTTTAAAACCTGCTCTGCGCCTTTTGTAAATTGAACTGTTTTGTCTTCGCCTGTTGCGGAAATAACATTTTTACCAGAGCGTTCGCAAGGCTGGCGAGGGCATTCAAGACCTCCCCAGGATTCCGGGCAGACAGGAATTAAATTTGTCATTTTTTTGAGGCGTTCGAGTTTTATTGGATCTAAAATGTGAGAATTGTTTGTTCCGTCGTATCTTACGTCAAATCCAAGAAGACAGGCACTGATTAAAATGTTCATTATGCGCAAAATTATGAATTAAGATTTACGAAAGGGCAAGAGGAACACGGTTTGGGCTGACAGGGAGTGTCGAATTTATAAGTTTAATGTGATATATTTTTTTTGTTATCTTTACAAATTGTTTTTTTTAAGATTCTTGTTGTATCTGGAGGAATTTGTTTAATGAAATGCAAGGTTTTTAGTGTTATTGGAGCAATCTGCTGTGCTCTTTTGACTTCCTGCGGTTCTAAAGGAACTGCGCCTGTGCCAATTGAAATGTGGTATGGTGTTGCTTTTGGCGAAGCCGGTGAACCGCCTGCTGATTGGGAAGTTTTTAACATTATCCGCAGAGAATTGAATATTGATTTAAAACTTTCTGCAATGCCTGTAAAGAGTGAAGAAGCCGACAAAAAAATCAGGGCTGCCGCTGCTGCAGGTCGTTTGCCTGACTTTTTTGTTGCTTCTGGAAATGTTTTGCCGGAACTGATTAAAAATGATCAGTTGAGCTATGTTGACGACATGTATGCTCTTATGCCGCACCGCACAGCTTTAATGTATGATGCTGCTTCCCGCAAATCTTATTCTCGCAAAGGAAAGCATTATGCTTTGAGCCAGCCGGGTTCTATTACAAAGAATGAAGGAATTTTAATCCGCAAAGACTGGCTTGATAAACTCGGTCTTGAAATTCCTGTAACGCTTGACGACTACCTCAACGTAATGAAGGCTTTTACTTTTAATGATCCAGACGGAAACGGAAGAAACGATACTTACGGTTTTGGGGCTTTTCTTGATATTAAAAAGAGTTCAGAAGGATTTGGAACTAAATTTGAACCAATTTTTGGTGCATTCCAGGTTGAAGGAAGTTTTGATTTTAACCGTTCAACTGCCGGACTCAATATTTTTAAGGAATCTTATTACTATGCCCTCGACTTTGTACGCAAAATGGTTGCAGAAAAAGTAATTGATCCAAACTGGACAGTTTATAAAAAAGATGATTTCCGCAACGCCTGGAAGAGCGGACGTTTTGGAATTATGCGCGAACAGAACGCTGCCTTTGCCCTGGAAAATAATTACGCACCTTTTGATGCAAAATTCCCGGACGGAGAATGGATTGTAATTGATCCACCAGTTGGTCCTAAGGGCGAAAAATCAGTTGGAATTTATTCAGACCAGGGACACAGAACTTACGCAATCAGTAAAACAGCCCGCGAAAACGGAAAAATTGAAGCAATTGCCCGTCTCCTTGAATGGATGAGCAGCGACGAAGGATATTTCCGCCTTGGTTTTGGTGAAGAAGGAATAAACTATCTGCGCACTGCTGACGGAAAAATAACAACAGAAGGACTTGCTGATCCTTCAAAAGCTTATACTCAAAGTTCATTTGCACGTTACTTACAGTTAAGAAACCTTATTTTTTACAACAGTGAATTTGAACTTGAAAGCCGCTATCCAGAATGGATCAGCCGTAATGGCAAAAAAATGAGTGCATATTTAGTTTTGCGCGATATGCAAAGCCGCGACTGGACACCTGCATTTGGTTCAGATGGACTGCCTGCTCCTTCTTCTGATGTAAAGAAATTTTATGAGCAGGGCGTTCTTGACTTTGTAACAGGCCGCCGTGCACTTACAAAAGAAACCTGGCAGGCATGGGTCAATGAGTTTATCCGCGTTGGCGGAAAAGACTGGGAGCGCAAATGCCTGAACTGGGCAGAAATACGCAACCTTTTGATTGAATAGTTTTATTGCCCATGCTGTTTTTATAGCCCTTCGTTTGCTTTAGTCGAGCCAGCGGAGGGTCTTTTTTTGTCCATGACTTGTGTGCATTCTTTTTTCAGAAAGAATAATTTCTACGATTTCTGTGCCTGCCCATAAACAGATAAAAGCTAAAAAAATAAAAAACATTGTCATAATTTTCTCCTGTTCAAAACTCTACGGTTAATAATCATAATTTAGTGCCTGGGACATAGATTGTCCCTTTTGCGTTTTTAATAAAAAAAATTGCTGCTTTGTATTTTTATTCAAAAACAAGAGAAGTTGCGGCGACGTTCAAAGTGACAAGTGACTCTAGTCTTTATTTCGATAATTTATTGTTTTAGTAAATTTGTTCAAATATGATTATTATGATTTTGGAGATTTGAATTTTCCTAAATGGTTTGGGAGTGCCAGCAGGTAGCTTAAGTTTATGAATCGAAGAAAGTCTTTTATTTTTACATATTTTATAAGTGCAATTGCTGTAATCTTTGCTGTTTTAGGAATTTCTCTTTTAATTGACCATTTTGTAAAAGAAGTTAAAGAAGATAGTGAAAATCAACCGTACGTGGAACCAATCGATGGCGATGTTTTATTTATAAGTTCTTACGATCCCCGCTATTTAATTACGCAAGAACAGTTTAAAGGCTTAAACTCTGAACTCGAAGCGTCTGGAATTATGTACGAAATAATGTACATGGACATGCTCAACTACGACACTAAGGAAAATTACGAATTATTTTATCAGACTGTCCGCTATAAAGTTTCTATGCGAAAAAAAAGTTATCAGGTTGTAGTTGTCAGCGATGATGCTGCCTTAAATTTTGTAGAACAGTATCAGGAACAGCTTTTTAAGGAAATTCCAATTGTTTTTTTTGGCATAAATAATATTAACCACGCAAAGAAAGCTCAAAAAAATCCCTGGATGACAGGATTCCCGGAGCATATTTTTGTAGCAGAAACAATTGAAGTAATGCTTGAACAAAATCCAAAGCTCCAAAAAATTTATTGTTTGCACGACGATTCTTTAACTGGCAGAGGCGACAAGGCTCAGTTTGAAAAGGCAATTAAAAAATATCCAAACCTTGCATTTGAATTTTTAACAATTTCCAGAAATTCAAAAGAACGGATTACGGCGCGCCTTTCAGAAATAAAAGAAACAGATTCAATTTTGTGTCTTTCTTCTTTGCAGTCGTATGCGCATAAAAATGCAATGTCGGTTTATGATGTAATAAATTTAATAAATTCTGCAACAAAAAAAGTTCCAGTCTACAGAACAAACATTGTTGGAATAGGAAACGGTTTTTTGGGTGGAAAAATTTTTGATCATTACAAAGCAGGAATTCACGCAGCGCAAATTGTAAAAGAAATTATTATTGACGGAAAAAAAGTAGCGGATTTTAAGGAAGATGATTATTCTGTCGGCGAATATTATTTTGACTGTCAGAAACTAAAAGACTTTGGAATAAGTAAATCAACTTTGCCAAAAGGCACAATTTGTATAAATGAGCCTGTAAATTTTATAAAAGAATTAAAAGAAGTTTTAATTCCATTTTGTTTTATTGTTATGGCTCTTGTTCTTACGGTTTTTATTTTTCTTGGATTTTACAAACGTTCAAAAAAAATCAACGAAATCGTAATGGCAATGAACAAGCGGATGCGGCAGATAAACAAGGAATTACTTGATTCAAAAACAAAACTTACATTTGCCGCAAACAACGATGGTTTAACAACTTTGCCAAACCGCAGTTACGGCGACGAAGAAATCCGCAGAATGTTGTATTCAGGAATTCCTTTTACGCTGTTTTTAATGGATGTAGATGATTTTAAAAATTACAACGACACATACACTCACGAATGCGGCGACTTTGTTTTAAAAGAATTTGGAAGACGGTTAAAAGGTTTAACCGCTACTGGAGACTGGTTTGCAGCCCGCCACGGTGGAGACGAATTTCTGCTTGCATACAAATGCGGACATATCGAAAAAAACGGCGCAATGATAGAAATGCTCCGCCAGATTTTAAATGCACCAATTGACTACAAAAACAATCACCTTAGCGTAACGGCAACTCTTGGATTTGCAGATTCGTCGCCGGATATTTCTTTTGATGATTTAATAACAAATGCAGACATTGCAATGTATCAGGCAAAAGCTCAGGGCAGCGGTGTTTGTCTTGGATTTGTTCCGGAAATGCGGGAATCCCGCATAAAGCGCAACCAGATCCGGGATTTGCTAAAAATTGAATGTGATACAGGCGGTTTTGAAATCCGCTATCAGCCGCAGGTTTCTACAGAAAACGGCGATGTGTCTGGTTACGAAGCTTTGGTTCGTTTGCGCGACTACAAAGTTGGCCCGGATGCGTTTATTCCAGTTGCGGAAAGTACAGGTTTTATTACTCAGATCGGGCGCATTGTAACCCAAAAAGTTCTGGAAGACATGAACGAATGGCGCTCTCAGGGAATGAACCTGAAAAAAGTTGCAATTAACTTTTCGAACGGACAGCTCGTAGACAAAGGTTATGTCGGCTACTTAAAAACTTTGCTCGACAAATATCAGATTCCGTCAAACTTAATCGAAATAGAAATTACAGAAAGTCTTTTTATGGGCAAAAAAACACGCGCAAAGCAGTTGTTTAACGATTTTGCAGAAATTGGCGTTGGCCTTGCACTCGACGACTTTGGAACTGGTTATTCATCTTTGAGTTATCTTACATTTGTTCCTGCCGACAAAGTAAAAATCGATAAATCTCTGGTAGACAATTATCTTGTAGACGGCAAGGAATCTTTTATTCAAAACATTGTTCATCTTGTGCACGGACTTGGAATGAAACTTACTGTCGAAGGCGTAGAACACAAATGGCAGTACGACAAACTCTGCGAAATGCAGTGCGACTATATTCAAGGTTACCTGTTTAGTAAACCAATGGTTGCAGAAGCCGTTCCTAATTTTAGTGTTGCAGTATAAAAACTTTATAAAGTACCGGCAATTTTTTTGCTGGTGCTTTTTTTTTCGGGCGTTCCCCGTGTAAACACGGGTCGTATCTTTCGTAGCTACGGCGTCTGACGCGCCTTCGGTGCTGCGCACCCGCTGTGCGGCTACTACAGCCACTAACGCAAAATCCTGTAAAACAAATTTATGTTTCTATTGACAGTAACAAATAATAGTTGTATTGTTTCTTTAGATAGTAACAAATACACGGTCTTGTGCCGGGGTTTTAGGGGCAGAGTCCCTAGGCGAAGGGGGTGTCAACGCAACGAAGTGCGTTGCAGGGGGAAGGCTTTCCCCCTCTCCTTAAAAAAAAATAAAAAAATGGAGACAGATATGATTTTAGTAATTGATAATTATGACAGTTTTACTTTTAACGTTGTTCAGAGTTTGCAAATGTACACCAGCGAAGAAATCCTGGTTGTAAGAAACGACGAATTTAGTGTAAAAGAAGTTGCAGCAATGAACCCAGACTACCTTGTTGTGTCTCCGGGCCCAGGAAATCCGGGCCAGGCAGGAATCAGCGTAGAAGCAATAAAATACTTTGCAGGAAAAATCCCGATTCTGGGAATTTGTCTTGGACATCAGGCAATTGGAGAAGCGTTTGGGGCAAAGATTGTTCATGCAAAAAATGTTTGTCATGGAATTATTCAGGATATTGACTTAGACGGACGCGGACTTTTTAGAACGATTGGAAAATCCTGCAAATTTACGCGTTACCATTCACTTGTAATTGACGAAAGCACTTTAAGCCCAGACTTTGAAGTTACTGCACGTGCAAAGGACGGCGATATTATGGGAATCCGCCACAAAACTTTGCCGATCGAAGGTGTGCAGTTCCATCCGGAAAGTATTGCAAGCGAACACTGCAAAGAAATTTTTGTAAACTTTATTAACTATCGGCGCGAAAACCTGCCGGTTTCTCAGTATTTAAATCAGCTTTTAGACAAAAAAGATTTAACGGAAGAGCAGGCTTCGTTCTTTATGGAAAATGTTACCGACGGCACAATGGACGAGCGCGTAATGGCAGCAATTCTTGTTGCAATGCAGGCAAAAGGCGTTGCTGTAAGCGAAATGACAGGTTGTGCGCGTGCATTGTTAAAGAAAAAGACAAACTTTCCGTGCAATAGAAAAGGCCTGGCAGAAATTGTCGGTACAGGTGGCGATGGAAAGGGAAGTTTTAATATTTCTTCGTTGTCGGCAATTGTTGCTGCAAGTTGCGGGCAGGCAATGGCAAAACACGGAAACCGCGCTGTTTCTTCTAAATCCGGTGCTGCAGACTTTTTCGAAAATCTCGGAATTAACATTATGGCAGAACCAGTAAAAACGGCTGCCCTTGTAGAAAAAACCGGATTTGGCTTTTTAATGGCTCCTGTTTACCATGCAGCAATGCGCTTTGCAGCTCCTGTAAGAAAAGTTCTTGGAATAAAAACAATAATGAATGTTTTAGGCCCTCTTTTAAATCCGGCTGGCGCAGAATACGAAGTTCTGGGAGTTTATTCAAAATCGCTCCTGGTTGATTACGCTCGTGCTGCAAAAGGACTCGGCACAAAAAGAGTAATGGTTGTTGCTTCTGACGACGGTTACGACGAAATTTCTCCGTGCGCAAAAACTCATGCATGTTTAATCGACGAAAAAGGAAACGAAACTTTGTTTGTAATCGATCCTGCAAAGTTTGGAATTACAGACGCCGACGAATCAGAACTGTCTGGTGGCAGCGGAAAAGAAAATGCCGCTTTGGGGCTCGACGTTCTAAACGGCTCTGGCAGAAAGACAATCCGTTATGCAGTTGGCCTGAATACTGGCGCTGTTTTGTATCTTACTGGCCGTGCAAAAAGCCTTAAAGAAGGTTATGACAAAGCCTTAGATGCAATCGACAGCGGAAAAGCTCTTGCAAAACTGAACGAAATCGTAGAAGTAAGTAAAAATCTTTAGTTTTTTTAGGCGGGCGCCTCTGCCGTGTGCTGCTAGCGCACATGTAAATGGAAATTCAAAATGGATACAAAAAATATAATTGCACAGATTGTTGAACAGCGAAAAAAAGACATTGCAGAACGTGGCTTTAATTTTGGATACAAAATTCCTCAAAAGCGTACCCGTCCGATAAATGTTTTTATGGCAGAACGTGGCGTAATCCTGGAAGTAAAGCGTGCAAGCCCAAGCAAAGGAGACATTGCTCCAGAACTTAACGCTGCAGAAACTGCTAAAAAATACCGGCAGAACGGTGCCAGCGCAATCAGTTGTCTTACCGAAGAAAATTATTTTAAAGGAAACCTCGGCGACTTACTGGCTGTGTGTGCTGCAGTTCCAGACATTGCAGTTTTACGCAAGGATTTTTTAATAGACGAAAAAGAAATAGAAATTGCCTACCTTTGTGGCGCAGACGCTGTTCTTTTAATCAGCGGAATTTTATCGCAGGAAAAAATGCTTTCCATGACGGCAAAGTGTGCAGAATTAAAAATCCGCGCCTTTGTAGAAGTGCGCACAAGCGAAGACGCTGAAAAAGTTCTTAACGTAAAAAAATATTATCCGGATACGATTGTCTGCGGCGTTAATTCCCGCAATTTAAAAGATTTTTCGATTGATTTACTTGTTCCAGCCATGCTTTTACAGCGTTTAGGCGGAAATGTAATTTTTGAAAGCGGAATTACAACTCCACAGGCTGCGCAAAAAATAAGTTCAATTGGTTTTTGCGGACTTTTACTCGGAGAATTTGCAGCAAGAGCTCCAGAAAAAGCAGGCGAATTTGTCCGTGCATTTAAAGGAGCACAAAAATCTCTTTATGGTCAGAAAATTCTTTCGCTTGCACAAAGGGTTTATAAAAATAAAGAAGAGACAAAGCGTCCTTTAGTAAAAATCTGTGGACTTACTCGTGCGTCGGACGTTCTTCTGGCAGGTTCTTTGGGGGCGGATTTTGTCGGTTTTATTTTTGCAAATGGTTTTGGCCGCAATGTCTGCGGACAGAAATTTGAACAGATAAGAGAAATTCTTCCAAAGGTAAAAGCTTTTAAAGTTGCTGTAATTACAGATCCAAAAAGTACGGAAGCTCAACT
>CAVKVK010000030.1:0-809 GCA_963659855.1 Parabacteroides distasonis
AGCCAGCAGACCCAGACTTTATTGGAATACGAGTGAACGTTTTTTGATGCCGGTTTATATTTTTTCAGGAAACTGGAATATTTTTGTTTTAAGAAATTAAAATATAAATAATTTTTTATATTAGCTTTCATTTCTCCTGAAAGAATATTTTTGAAAAGTTTCATTTTTTCACCTTTTTTGTTATGGTTGAGTTAATTCTTTTTGCTTGTTCTCTTTTTATAAGATTATTATATCCAGCATTTGTTATTACTTGTTAGCATTTTTGTGGCAGGCTTTCAATGTATAAACTGTCAGTGCTTAAGTCTATTCTGTTATTTCAAAAAACATTGCTGTCAATAGAACTGTCTTTATCCCAGCTGGCAGTTCCGGCAGAGTCCAAATATACTTGTTTAAATTTATTCAAGTCTAATAAAGTTTCAAAAACAGTGTTTTTCTTTATAAGAGGCTTTACATCAAAACGTTTTTTTTTCTCCGTTATCAAATGTCAAAAGAAGGGAATAATCATTATTTGGCTGAACATATGTGATTTTTCTTCTTCCGTTTACGAAATACTCCGCCATTTTTTTTGAGAATCCCTTTTTGATATACCAGTCAATAGTGTGCTTCATGTTAACCTTAAAATCTTAATTTACCAGCGGTCATCTTTTTATTTTCTTCTTTATAGTTTCTACAAGCATCAAGGCTGTATCTGCCCTCAATAAAAGTGTGCATATCGCATATACTGCAGCTCCGGCAAATACCGACACAAATATTTTTGTCCAGCTATTTTGTAGATATATATTTAAAAAGTAAAGAGCTGCAAACATTAC
>CAVKVK010000030.1:839-6731 GCA_963659855.1 Parabacteroides distasonis
ATTACAGTTGTGCCTGTCAAAGTTTTTAGAAAGTTTAATAAGTTGTTTTTGCTTTTTATGAATTTCCAGCCAGGAATCAATCTTACCAATGTAAGAATAGTGTCTACCATTACTGTTGCGAGTCCTGCTCCAAAAACACCCCATTTTATTCCATAATTCAAACCTTTAAAAATAAAGAACCAGTTTAAGCTTGCGTTTGCTGCTAAGGCTATCAGCTGTGAATACAGCATGAATTTCTCTAATCTGTTCGGAGTGAGTATAAGATTGCTCAGGTAGCTATTAAAACTTAGCAATATAATGCTTATGCAAAGAAGTTTCATTGTCGGGACTGAATCAATATACCTTTCCCCGCAAAAAACTATTGTCAACGGCTCTGCAAGAAAAAATAAGCCCATTGCAGCTGGCACGCTAAAAAAGAATGTGATTGAGAAGACTTTTTTCAATAAAATTTTGTATTCACTTTTTTCATTCTTTTCAAGCAAGTAGGAAGTTCTCGGCATAAAAGTTGAAACAATAGACGTTATAAGCTCCTGAACCATCTTTTCTAGTTTTGTTGCGGCTGAATAAAGCCCGACGCTTAAGTCGCCTGATAAAAATCCGAGCATGACAGTATCAAGAATTCCATTTACTTTTCCGGCAGCGCTTACACCAAAAAATGTCAGTATCGGCTTTATATGGCGGGAAAGATTTATCTTTGTCTTTTCAAAAACATTCACATATTTTCTTGCATACAAAAAGTTGAAAATATTTGCTCCGACATTGCTGAACACACCGATTCCTGCATATATCAGATAGTCATCCTTGTTTTTAACAAAACTAAATAAAAGAATCAAGCTTATTATTTGAAATGAAGTGTGGCGTAAGGTTATATATCCGTATTCTTCTTTTGCCGTATAAAACCAGTTTATTCCAATGGTCGTAAAAAGGACTTTTGTGGAGCAGATAATTAATAAAATCCTGTAGGAATGAAATTTTGAGACAAATAAAAGGGTGAAAATCAGCAAGGAATAGGAAATCGCTGTTGTTATAAAGTTAAAAAACAGGATTTCCCTTGTAAATTTTGTTAATTCAGCCCTGTTGTCTCTTATCCGCGCGGCTTCTCTGGCAGCGTATGTAGAAATTCCTAGTTCTGCAATCATTACAAAGTATTCAATAATTGAATTTGCAAAATTGATTGCACCAATTCCTTCCGGCATAAGAATTCTGCTGGCATAAGGAAATGAAATTATTGGAAAAACTATATTCATGAAGCATTTTACAAAATTGAAAAATGCATTCTTTTTAAGTGATTTTCTGCTCATAGAATATTTGTATTCTATCAAAATCATAGATATTTTGCGACATAAATATTCTATACTGCTTTTTAGGGCTTAATTATACCAGCGAGAAGCGATACGCTTTATTCTTTTCGTGAATTCTATTTTTGATTTTTCCTTATTTGATTTAAAAATAAACCTTCTTATTTTTCCTAAAATTTTCCTAAGCGGAAAATCATGCCTGGTCACTATTTTTTTATCTTTTGTGCTAAGGTGCTCTCCTCCTAAATATTCCTTTAAAGGCATAAACCAGTCAGATGGCTGTATGAGAAATAGGCTAGGCTCTCTTTTGTATGCCATAAGCAAAAGTTGCTGGTCATCATCAATACAATCTAAGGATAATAATGAAACCATAGAATCTCTTATCAGCTGATAAAATTTACCAATTAATTCTTTTGGACAAACAACTTGCGCGCCCATTATCGTATCAAATTGAAATTGAAGAGCTAATGCAGGATGTGTTTTTTCCGGGAGTCTTTTAGGAAGGTGAAACAATAAGATTTTGTTGAGCTCTGGTGTTGTTATTGTAAAACTAAATTCTGTAGGATCTGTGTAACAAGCACCGCCGTGATTAAAGCCAAAATCAATCCATGTTATATCTTTTGTTTTTATAAGATTCCTATTGTCAGCATCGACCATACACCAGTATTTCAGCATCACAATATAGTCATAATCAGCTTTGTTTGAGACTTCCTGGCTGAAGAATCGGAAATTGCAAAAATCCTGATTGTTTTCTGTTTCCTTCATTTTTTTATAAATGTCTTGTTCTATGCTGAAAATATCATCAACCACAATTACCGTAGTTTTGTTTTCTTCGTGGTATTTGCTACGGATGTTAATTATCTCATCCTTAAAATCCTGAGTTGTATAAACTATGAGATTGTTATTTACTCTTGCCCAAAATTTAAAATAGTCAAAATATTTTTCCCAGCTTCTTTTTTCGCAACGCTGTATATTGTATTCGCCTCGGCCTATGTCAAAAAAGGCTGTAATCAAGGTTGTTTCACTGTTTTTAATCATTAGTTTATCTCCTCAATAAATTTTAAAATATTCAATGCAGTTTTTTCCCAGGTTTGAATTTGGAAAACAGGTTTTGGCTGAGAATCTTTCTTGTATACCTCAATCCATTCATTTATCTTTTTTGAAAGATTTTTTTCATTGAAGCCGTTAAAGTAAAAAGCCCCGTTTTCTGCTATTTCTCTAAAAACTTCCAGTTCCCTGATTATTAAAGGTCTTTTATAAAACGCTGCCTCGTATAATGCAAGCCCGAAGCCTTCTGCCGAACTTGTGAACAATACGCAATCTGCTTTTTGGTATTCTAATTGCAATTCTTTGTCAGAAATTCCATTTCTCCAGAAAAGCCTGTCGTTATAATAGGGATTTGATTCTATTAGTTTTACAATCTTTTTAGATTCGTATTGTGCTCTTCCTACTATGGTAAAAGTTACATCAACGTTGTTCTGCCATAAAATATTAAAAGCCTTTATTGCCTGATCGTATCTTTTTCGTGGAGCTAATGCGCTTACCATTAAAAATTTAACTGGAAAGACAGCGAACTTTTTTTCAGCTGATTGGTATGAATTAGAAATATTGCAACCTAAATAAGTGTATTTTATTGGCAAGCCTTTACAGCTGTTCTTCAATTTTCCTGTATGTTCTATGTATGTCCTAATATCGTGCGCTACATAATTTGAATTTGCTATAATTAGATTGCTTTCAGATATTGCCGTATTGATAAAACCGCGGAATCTTTTTGAAGATGTCGTGCTTTTTCTTTTGGAACGGATAGGTATTAAATCATGTATAAAAGTAACTATTTTTATTCCGTTGTTTCTTAATATTTTCAGGTAATTTTTATAGCACGGAAGGGAATTTTCTATTCCTAAGAATAACAGAACATCGCCTTTTACAAAAAAGGCTGTATCATTTGTATCAAAGTAGCAGCAGCCTGATTCAGATAAGTATAGAAGATAGCATTCTTTAATTTTATTTATTTCAGCCGCTAGATTTTGTATAACCCGGTTAATCCCGCCTTTTCGTGTTGGATCATCATGAAAAGAAGTAGCAACAATAAATAACCGCGGCTCTCTTTCTTTGCTTTCGATAATTTCTTGTTCACTCAAAATGTTTATTTTTTTTGTGAGTTTCTTGTATGAACAAAAAGTTCTAAACTCGTGTAAAACAGGACGGTAAATACATTGGATTGTTTTGGGTAGTTTCATTTCTCAAACTCCGATTTTTCTGGCAGAATTGACTCAAATGCGTTCAAAATTGCATCCATTCTTGATTCAAAGTCTGAAGTGCACTCGGCATCATTTAATATGATTTCTTTGTATCTTTGATTTTGTATTGCATCTGTAATTTCTTTTATGTCCATGTTTATTTCAAAATATTTTCTATTCTTTTTGGGATTTATCGGGTAAAAAACACCTTTGCAAAGCTGCCAATATCTAAAAAGCCATTGATTTACATCATTTTCATTTCTAAAACGAGAGTGAATTGTTTCATTTAGAACTTCGGGGCATTTTTCCCATACTTCTTCCAGTGTAGACTTAAGATAAGGCTGCGCCAGATGATAATTCTGAAAGCCTGTTGTCTCTTTCCAGAGCATGCAAACAATTGTACGGATATTCATTTTTCCATACTTTATATTTATGTATTTGAATGGATTTTTCCTAAAATAATTTTTTTTATTAAAATGTTTGTTTATTTCTGTCAAATCATTTAAGACAATATTTCTCATGACAGAGCGGACAGGCTTTTGAATATTAGAAATTGCATAGTCGCATGGAAACCCTTTTTTGAAGAAAAAGTCAGGCGTTGTAAAATCCGTTAGAAAAAAATCGTCATTAAAATAAACAAAATGCTTTGACAAATCATTGATTTTATGCATATACATTTCGATTGGATTTGCAGAAAACACAGGAAGACAATCTGAAGGCAAATAATCGGAATGTTTCACCCAGTTTAATTTTTTACAGTTTGTGTTGAGCCAGTCCGGTTTTTGTCCGTTTGTAATGAAATGGACTTTTCTTACATAAGGAGCAAATTTTTCAACTCCGCGGAACCAATATTTTAAAAGGCCGTAATCTCTATATCTTTCATCGCTTGTGTCAACAGATTTTTGTTTTTCCTTAGGACAATACTGATTAAAAGATTTTTTCCATTCCAGATCTGAGCCGTCTACCCATGGAATTACGAAGTCTATATAAAAATCATTATGTTTGTTATTCATAATAAAAAATCCACAAATCTACAGTTTTATAAAATTTCCTCTGATTTTACCATTTGAAGCTTTTTTTGAACAGTGCGACGGTTTTGCATGTTTTACAGTTTTTATTTCATATTAAGAAAATGAAAAACAAATATTTTGGCTATATGAGAGTTTCCACAAGAGAGCAGAACGAGGAAAGACAGCGGATTTCGCTGAAAAAAGCTGGCGTAAAGGATTCTTTTCTTTTTCTTGACAAAAAATCCGGAAAGGATTTTGACCGCTTTAACTATAAAAGAATGATAAGCCTGCTAGATGAAAAATCAGTTCTTTTTGTCACTTCAATCGACCGGCTCGGGCGCAACTACAAGGAAATAATCGAGCAATGGAAAATAATCACGCAGAAAAAAAAGGCTGACATTGTTGTTCTTGACATGCCACTTCTTGATACACGCAAATCAAAAGATTTGCTTGGAACATTAATAAGCGATTTAGTTCTTTCCTTGTTAAGTTATGTTGCAGAAACCGAACGCAACTTTATAAAAACGCGCCAGGCTGAAGGAATAGAAGCTGCAAAGAAACGAGGAGTAAAATTTGGAAGACCTAGAAAAAATCTTCCTGAAAACTTCAGAAAAGCAGTGAATGAATGGAAAGACAAAAAAATAACACTTAAAGAAGCGGCTGTATTGTGTGCAATGCCTGTTTCCACTTTTTACAAGAAGGCCTTCGAGCAGGTTTGATTTTCCATAAAACTGTAGATTTGTGGAATGATTATGGAGAAGTCGCAAATAAATATAGATGAGTTAAAAAACATCCAGCTTGAAATTATGCAGTTTGTTCATAATTTCTGTTTAGAAAACCATATCAGATATTCAATAAGCGGGGGAACTCTTCTTGGCGCAGTACGGCACAAAGGCTACATTCCATGGGATGATGACATTGATATTATGATGCCACGCCCTGATTACGAGCGCTTCTGCAAACTGTTTAATGATAAATCTGTGCAACTTGATTCAACTTATAAAATAATTTCAAGCTATAACGACAGTCAGTTTTTTCAGCCTTTTGCAAAGGTCGTTGACGCAAGAACTTTCCTGGATGAAAAATACAGCAAGCCTGTTGACAACCTTGGCGCATTTATTGATGTGTTTCCGATTGATGGGCTTCCAAATGATGAGCACAAGCGTGAAAAATATTGGCGCTTTATTGGAAGACAAAAAAATATCGCTACTGCGGTTTATATGAAAGATAATGAAAAAGAGCATGGAATAAAAAAAATTCTTAGAAAGATTTTGTTTTTCTTTTTTAGTTTTAGACGAGCGAACTTTTATGCAAAAAAGCTTCACAAATATGGAAAAAGAAATC